>NZ_RAPV01000003.1:0-300000 GCF_003610295.1 Paraburkholderia sp. BL23I1N1 | reverse complement strand
CCGACGGCGCGGGCAACGTGACCGTCACGTTCACCGTGACCAATAACGGCGCGCGTGCGGGAGAGGAGGTCGCGCAGGTTTACGCGGCGTTGCCTGCGGGGTTGGGCGAACCGCCGAAGTGTCTGGTCGGCTGGCAAAAGCTTTCGTTGCAACCGGGGCAGGCTCAGCCCGTCAGCGTGACGATCCCGGCGCAGCGGCTCGCGACCTGGGACGCGACGAATCACGCGTGGAAGATAAACGGCGGCAGTTATGGGTTTATCGCGGGCGCGTCTTCGCGGGATGCGAATGCGTTGACGAAGTCGTTGTCGCTGGCCGGCCGCTGAACTGTAGCGAAGCGCGGCACGGCGGCTCACGACCGTCGTGCCGCGCAAGATTGTCAACCTTTGAACGGATTGTGTTCGCGCAGCTCGTCCACATACGCGTGAATGCTGTTCTTTTCGTTGTCGAGGAAATGGCCGACCGCATCGGCGAAGGCCGGATGCGCGAGCCAATGCGCCGAGCGCGTCACCGTCGGCAAAAAACCGCGCGCCATCTTGTGCTCGCCCTGGGCGCCGCCTTCGAACGCACCGAGCTTTTCTTCGATGCAGAATTCGAGCGGCTGGTAGTACGCCGTTTCGAAGTGCAGGCACGGCACATGTTCGAGCGCACCCCAGTAACGGCCGTACAAGGTGCCGCCAGTTTTCTCATCGCGCTGATAGACCACGAGCGAACTCGCGATCGGTTTGCCGTCGTATTCGGCGATCACCAGCAGCAGATTTTCCGGCATCGACGCACCGATCATCCGGAAGAAATCGAGGTTCAGATACGGACTCGAAAAGTGCTCGCGGTAGGTTTGCCGGTAGCACTTGCTGAAGAATCGCCAGTCGGCGTCCTGGATATCTTCGCCGCGAATCCGGCGCATCGTCACGCCGGCTTCCTGCACCTTGCGACGCTCCGCGCGGATGTTCTTGCGTTTCTTCTGTTCGAGCGTGGAGAGGAAATCGTCGAAGTCGCGATAGCCGTCGTTGAGCCAGTGGAATTGCACGCCTTCGCGCAGCATCATGCCCATGTCGGTTAGCGCGGCGGCCTCCGTTTCGGTCGGAAACAGCACGTGCAATGACGACACGTCGGCTTGCTCGGCGAACGCCATCAGCGTTGCCGCCAGATGCCTGAGGGCATGCGTATCCGCCGACAACAGCCGGTTGCCTTGCACCGGTGTGAACGGCACGGCGCACAGCAGCTTCGGGTAATAGGGCAGGCCGTTGCGTTTGTACGCGTCGGCCCAGGCCCAGTCGAAGACATATTCACCGTACGAGTGGCCCTTCAGATACACAGGCGCGGCCGCCACGAGTTTGTCGGTGCGCGGGTCGGTGAGCGTGACGAATTGCGGCGCCCAGCCGGTATCGGCGACCGCACATCGGGTCGCGGAGAGCGCACTCAGAAACTCGTGCCGCAAAAACGGCGTGGGCTGTGTCTGCTGCGCAAGGAGGGCATTCCATTCCGCGGCGTCCACCTCGGAGGGCGACGCCAGAATGCCCGTGCGATAATCAAAGCGTTCCTGGTTCAATCTGTGTGACTGTTCCCAATGAGCGGCGCGGCGCGATGAAAGCGGTGCGTCGTTCGTTTATCCGATTTGTCCGTTGCCGTCGAGCTAACCAGCCACGGTACTCGCAAGCCGCCTGGCTTGCCTGTCGATCCTGCCATGAAGACCCGAATCGCTCTTGCTCAAATCAATGTCACCGTCGGCGACTTCGCCGGCAACGTTGCGAAGATTGTCGCTGCCGCGCGCGCCGCGCACAACGATGGTGCGAAGCTGCTGATTGCGCCTGAACTCGCGCTATCCGGCTACCCGCCCGAAGATCTGTTGCTGCGCCCCGCGTTCTACACCGCGAGCGCGGCGGCGCTCGCCGATCTGGCCGCGCAACTGAAGCCCTTCGCCGGCTTGCATGTGATCGTCGGCCATCCGCTGCGTGACGTGGCGCACATCTTGGCGCACGGTCATGGTAAAGCAAACGCGCCGATCGAGCGCGGCGTCCCGCCGGTCGATAGCTTCAACGCGGCCTCGCTGATCGTGAGCGGCGAAGTGGTCGGCACCTATCGCAAGCAGGATTTGCCCAATACCGAGGTGTTCGACGAGAAGCGCTACTTCGCTTCCGATCCGCAACCGTTCGTGTTCGAACTGGAGGGCGTGAAGTACGGTGTGGTGATTTGCGAGGACGCGTGGCATGCGTCGGCTGCGCAAATGGCGAGGGCGGCGGGCGCGCAAGTGCTGCTGATTCCGAATGGTTCGCCGTACCACCTGAACAAGGAGGCGGTGCGCTTCGACATTCTGCGCGCACGGATTCGCGAGACCGGCTTGCCCATGGTCTACGTGAACATGGTCGGCGCGCAGGACGAACTGGTGTTCGACGGCGGCTCGTTCGTGCTCGACGAGAAGGGCGAACTGGTCGCGAAGATGGCGCAGTTCGAAGAAGGCAACGCAATCGTCGAATTCGACGACGGCAAACCGCTGCCCGCCGCGATCGCACCGGAGCTTTCGCTCGAAGCGCAGGTGTACGCCGCGCTCGTGATGGGCGTGCGCGACTACATCAATAAAAACGGCTTCCCGGGCGCGCTGATCGGCCTGTCGGGCGGCGTGGATTCGGCGCTCGTGCTCGCCGTCGCATGTGACGCGCTGGGCGCCGATCGCGTGCGCGCGGTGATGATGCCGTCGCGCTACACGGCGGACATATCGACAACCGATGCCGCCGAGATGGCGCGCCGCGTCGGCGTACGTTACGACGAAATCGCGATCGCGCCGATGTTCGAAGCGTTCCGCAGCTCGCTCGCCGATGAATTCGCCGGCCGCGCCGAAGACGCCACTGAAGAAAACATTCAGGCTCGTATTCGCGGCACTTTGTTGATGGCGCTGTCGAACAAGTTCGGCTCGATCGTGCTGACCACCGGCAACAAGAGCGAGATGGCGGTGGGCTACTGCACGTTATACGGCGACATGGCCGGCGGTTTCGCGGTGATCAAGGACATCGCCAAGACCCTGGTCTACAAGCTGTGCCATTACCGTAACCATGCCACCACCTTTGCAAAGCAGGACGTGATTCCCGAGCGGATTCTGACGCGCGCGCCGTCGGCGGAACTGCGCGAGAACCAGACCGATCAGGACAGCTTGCCACCGTATGAAGTGCTCGACGCGATCATGCGCATGTACATGGAAGAGGACCGCTCGCTTGCTGAAATCATCGCGGCGGGCTACGCGGTGGAGGACGTGAAACGCGTCACGCGTCTCATCAAGATCAACGAATACAAGCGCCGTCAGGCGCCGATCGGCATTCGCGTCACGCATCGCGCGTTCGGCCGCGACTGGCGTTATCCGATTACGTCGCGCTACACCGAGCCGGTGGAGTGAACTGAAGCGAGCTGAAGTGAACGGTTGCTGCGGACTTACCCCATAGCAGACCAGAAGCGTCCGCCGGATCGCCGCAACGCATCCGGCGCGGCGTAGAATAAAAATCATCCATGTCCCTTTCAACCTTCCAATCACGAGACGAGGTCCGCCATGAAGCGCATCACTGCAGTCATTAAACCGTTCAAACTCGACGAAGTGCGCGAGGCGCTCGCTGAAGTCGGCCTCACGGGGCTGACCGTGACTGAAGTCAAGGGTTTCGGCCGGCAAAAAGGCCACACCGAGCTCTATCGTGGTGCAGAGTACGTGGTCGACTTTCTGCCGAAAGTGAAGATCGAAGTAGTGGTCGCGGACAACCAGTGCGATCAGGTGATCGACGCGATCATCGGCGCGGCGCGCACCGGCAAGATCGGCGACGGCAAGATTTTCGTCGCGGAAGTGGAGCGTGTGATCCGGATTCGCACCGGCGAAGAAAACGAAGCGGCGGTCTGAGTTTTTAGGCCAGAGGCCTTCTCTGCGCAACGTTCAAACGCAGGAATCAAGCGCCGGTATTGCAGGTCATTGCAGCAGGGCAATCGCAGCGGCAAAGCATGCGCCGCGCACCAGCACGGTGCGTCGAGGCAGCGGCAAAACCGTGCGCTGAAATAAAAAACGGTGCGATACCCTTTCGGACATCGCACCGATACGCGCCTCTCGCAGCAGCGTGAAAAAGATTCTCTTGAAGAACTTGCGACTACGCCCCGTAGGAAATTCCCTTGGGGGGCGCCCCGAAGAAACTCCCTTCGGGGCAAACCGTTCGATTAGAACGAGTGTTGAATACCTGCGTACACACCAGTCTGGCTATGACCCGGCAGCGGGTTCTCGTTGTACGAGCCTGCAGGCGACATAGCCGGGTTGCCCGTACCACCAACACCTGCGGTGTTCGCGTCGAGGCCGAAGTTAGCCGTCTTGCTGTTACGCGCGGTTGCGACCTGGATGTCCAGCAACGTGCGCTTGGACAGGTTGTACGAACCGCCGATCGTGTAGATCGTTGCGTTACCCGCGCCCTTGTTCGCGTTCACGTGATAGACCGCAGCGATCAGCGCGGCAGCCGGCGTGGCTTGCCACGTCACGCCACCCCATTCGTGATCGAGCGAGGTCGGTGACGCGCCGGCTGCGCTGGCAGAGCTCGACGTGCGGATCGCCTGGTACGCAGCCTGGATCTTGAACTGGCCAAGGAACACGTTGGCAGCAGCCGTGTATTCACGCGAGAAGTTGAACGGGTCGGTGAATTGACCGTTCGCGCTGTTGCGGATTTCGTCGTACAAGCCGCGCACCTGGAACAGCGACGAGGTGTACGTGAGTTGCAGACCGGCTTCGCGGCCTTGCGGCGTCGTGCCGTTACCGTTCCAGTTCGTCGCGTTCGACAGCGCGTACTGGCCGTACACGTCAAAGCCGTAGAGCTTCGGCGACTGGTACGCGATGTTGTTGCTCGATTGCGGCCAGTTGCGGCCACGCACCAGCGATGCCGACGACCAGTTTGACTGACCGAACGGGTCGAAGTCCCACACGCCGTTCGAGATGAAGAGCATGCGGCCCAATGTCAGCGTACCGTACGCGTCGTTCGCCATACCGACTGTTGCCCAACGATTGAAGAGACCACCGCCACCAGGGCCCTGACCGTTCATCGTGTTGAACGAGCCTTCCAACTGGAACAGGACCTTGTTTCCGCCGCCGATGTCTTCGACGCCCTTCATGCCCCACAGGCTCGTACCCCAGTCGCCGCTTTCCGCACGGAAGCGCGACGTGGAACCGGTATAGCTGTTGTTCGGAAGGCCGCTGATGTATTCCAGGCCAGCGTCAAGGCGGCCGTACAGCGTCACGCTGCTTTGGGCGTGGGCAACTACACCGGCTGTCATCAACGCAGCGGCGAGCAAAGCTTTCTTCATCTTCTCCTCCATACCCTGTCAAAAAGTGAAACCCAGTACTGCGAATGGTGTTCGGACGCAAGCGCGCCGAACAGAAATCGGTACCAGGGAGATTAGCGGGTGGATTGGGTTTCCTGCCGTGACGGATAGCCTCAGCGGGCTATTCTTCGCGCCATGCCGATCCCTCGCCGACCGGTTCTCCTCTGTTGCTTTGAAGTGAAACTACTTTTAATGAACTTTGTTTTGCTACTTTGGTTACTAATTTATCAAAAATACCCTGAAGTGGAAGCAGAAATTAGTACCGGCCAGTGTGGGTGTCTCCAAATTGCAATAAGAATGTGCGTAACAATCCATCGCCACAGTGAAAAAAATGCCGGAAACCCTTATGAGGCAAGGGAATCACGGTTCGGCGAGGATAACGTTAAGGATTGCCACTATTGACGCTTGAAAAGCGGCAGAGTAGGGCGGAAGAGGGGCGGACGGCGTGCGCCGCGGTAGGTTTTTCGCGGGTAAAACACCCGGAATGTGCAGGTGAGCGAAGTAAAAAAAGCGTCTGTAAGCGTCTTGTAATTATGCTTTGACTACAGCCCAAATACCAGGCTGTATGGCAGTCTTATTTGAGGCTGCCGGAGAGGAACTGCTTGAGCCGTTCGCTCTTTGTGTTCTTGAAGACTTCGTCCGGATGGCCTTCTTCTTCGACGCGGCCTTGATGCAGGAACATCACGTGATTCGACACGTTGCGCGCGAACGCCATTTCATGGGTCACGACGATCATCGTGCGGCCTTCTTCGGCGAGCGTCTGCATGACCTTGAGCACTTCGCCGACCAGTTCGGGATCGAGTGCGGAAGTCGGTTCGTCGAACAACATCACGTCCGGATGCATGGCCAACGCGCGCGCGATCGCCACGCGTTGCTGCTGTCCGCCCGACAGATGCGACGGGTATTGCTTCTCGAGACGCGGCGCGAGGCCCACTTTCTCCAGATACTGGCGCGCCCGGTCTTCGGCCTCCTTGCGCTTCAGACCCAGCACGTTGACCGGCGCCTCGATGATGTTCTCGAGCACGTTCATGTGCGACCACAGGTTGAAGTGCTGGAACACCATCGAGAGCTTGGTGCGCACGCGCTGCAACTGCTTCGGATCGGACACGCGCAGCGCGCCGGCCTTGCCGATCTGCGTGCGGACTTCTTCACCGTCGACAAAGATACGCCCGGCGTTCGGCTGTTCGAGGAAGTTGATGCAGCGAAGCATCGTGCTCTTGCCCGAACCGGACGAACCGATCACGCTGATCACGTCGCCGGCGTTGGCCCTCAGCGACACGCCCCTGAGGACTTCGTTGTCGCCGTACTGTTTGTGAAGCTCGTCGACGAAGAGCTTTTGCTTCTTGGTGTTCATCAGGATCCTTGGCGGGCTTACCTGCTTGGAGCGCAGTGCCCTTTTTGATTATTTGCCTTGCGGCCGCAGGTAAGCGAGCCAGCGGCGCTCGGCGCGGCGGAACAGCCACACGAGCGCAAAAGAAATCGTCAGATAGAGCAGGGCGGCGAGGCCGAACGCATTGAACGACTGATACGTGGCCGAGTTCACGTCGCGTGCGATCTTGAGAATGTCCGGCACGGTCGCGGTGAACGCGACGGTGGTGGCGTGCAGCATCAGGATCACTTCATTGCTGTAGTACGGCAACGCACGGCGCAGCGCCGACGGCAGAATCACCCGCCGGTACAGCGTGAACGACGACATGCCATACGCGCGCGCCGCTTCGATCTCGCCATACGGCGTGGCCTTGATCGCGCCCGCGAAAATTTCGGTGGTGTACGCGCAGGTGTTCAGCGTGAACGCGAGCAGCGTGCAATGCATGCCGTCGCGGAAGAACGCGTTGGTCAGTTCGTGGTTGCGGATGATTTCTAGGCTGTACAAGCCGGTGTAGCAGAGCAGCAGCTGTACGTAGAGCGGCGTGCCGCGAAAGATATACGTATACAGCCACACTAGGCCGGCGAGCCATTTCTTCTTCGATACGCGCGCGACCGCAAGCGGAATCGACAGGCAGAAGCCGAGCCCGATCGACACCACCAGCAGCCACAGCGTAATCACGACACCGGTGAGGCGGTAGCCGTCGGTATACAGATAGTTGCGCCAGTATTCCTGAATGATCTCGATCATAGATCCGCCTTTCGCACGCCAGTCGAGTAACGCTTTTCGAGGTACATCAGCACGAAGTTGGACACTGTGGTGATGACGAGATAGATCGCCCCTGCAAGCAAGGTGAAGAAGAAGAACCGCAACGTGCCCTTGCCCGCATCCTGCGAAGCCTTGACGACATCAGCGAGGCCAATGATCGACACCAGCGCCGTGGCTTTCACCATCACCTGCCAGTTATTGCCGATGCCGGGCAGCGCGAAGCGCATCATCTGCGGGAACATGATTCGCGAGAACACTTGCCAGCCGGTCATGCCGTAGGCCGCGCCCGCTTCCAGCTGGCCGCGCGGCACCGCGAGAAACGCGCCGCGGAAGGTCTCGGTGAAGTACGCGCCGTAGATGAAGCCCAGCACCGCGACACCAGCCACGAATGGGTCGATGTCGATCTGGTCCCAGCCGAGCAGGTCGGTCAGGTTATTCAGCCAGATCTGGATGCTGTAGAACAGCAGCAGCATCAGCACCAGGTCGGGCACGCCGCGCACCAGCGTCGTGTAGACGGTGCCGGCACCATAGGAGAAGCGGTTCTTCGACAGTTTCGCCGCCGCGCCGAGCAGGCCCAGCACGAAAGCGAACGCCAGCGACAATACCGCCAGTTTGACGGTTTGCCAGGTGCCGTTGAGAAGCAGCGGGCCGTAGCCTTGAAGGAACATAGGGGGTCCTTGACGATGCGTTTGCGACGCACCGCGAAAGACGCGGCCAGCTCTGCACCGCGTTTGCCGCGAGCCAGGGCTCGCCGTTTCCTGCGGCGCACAGCGCACCGCTGTGCAAATCATGACTGCATGGCCGTTACCGGCCTTGCAGCGCGCTTTTCGACTCTGGTATTGAATCGGGTTTGAAGCTGCTTTGAAGCTGTTTTTGAAACTAGTGCCGACTGTATTACGAAGCCTCGGGAAAGCCCATGCGGGCGAGCCCCGAGTTTCATGGGTGTCAGTGACCCGGATAGATGTCGACGTCGAAGTACTGCTTTTCGAGTTTCCTGAACGTCCCGTCCTGGTGCACCTGCGCCAACGCCTGGTTGAACATCGCTTTCAGCTCGACGTCATCCTTGCGCAGGCCGATGGCCGTGCCTTCACCAATCGTCCTGGGGTCTTTTACTTCCGGGCCGGCCCAGGCGAAGCCTTTACCGCGCGGCGTCTTCAGGAACCCGGCGTCGGCTTGCAATTCGTCCTGCAATGCGGCGTCGAGACGTCCCGAAGCGACGTCGGCGTAGACCTGATCCTGATTCTGGTAGGACACCACGGTGACGCCTTTGGGCTCCCAGTACGCCTTGGCGTAGGCCTCCTGGGTCGAGCCCTGCTCGACGCCGACATGCTTGCCCTTCAGCGATTCGGCCGTGGGCAAGAGCGGCGAGCCGGCTTTGGCGATCATGCGGGCCGGGGCGTCGAACAGCTTGTCGGAGAAATCGATCTGTTCGCGGCGCTTGTCCGTGACGGTCAGCGACGACACGATCGCGTCGAATTTCTTGCCCTTCAACGCCGGGATGATCCCGTCCAGGTCCTGCTCGACCCACACACACTTGACGTTCATTTTCGCGCACAGCGCTTTGGTCAAATCGACGTCGAAGCCGACCACCTGGCCGCTTGCCGCCTTCGATTCGAACGGCGGGTAGCTGGCGTCCACCCCGATGCGCACGGTTTTCCATTCTTTCGCCATCGCGCCGGTGGCCATGACGGCAAGCGCCACGCACAGTGCGGCCTTTTTCATGTTTCTCCTGGATCAGACTGATCGTCGTGGTGTGCCGATCTCGACGACCGCCGGCTCGTGGCCGGCCGTCGCTATTCTAGGCGGTCAAAATTGTCGCGCCGCTGGGGCATTGCTTCGGCATTGCTTCGGGGCCGCCGGCGCGCCTTGAGCGCCCATGCGTCTCGAAAAGGGCGGTATTTTACCCGAACAGGGGCGGGGCGCCAGTGCGGGACGCCGCTGGTTGCGATTGGACGGACGCATGCGTTGCGCATGCGCGACGGTGCCGGGCCGCAGCCGGGCCGTGCTTGCGGACGCTCATTCGCGTGAACGATCGACGAGCCGGTGGCAGGTAAAGCGAGCCGGACCGCCCGCAACCGGCCTGCCAGCGCCGCCACCCTCACCACCCCCACCCGTGCGCGATTGCACGGATTTATGAAACGATCCGGTGCGCCGTTGCCGATTGTTTAACGAGCCGCGCGCCCATACATTCTGGGCATCGCTATTTACTCACCGGGAGATCCCCATGATCGAGATTCGCCGTTCCGACGAACGCGGCCACGCCAATCACGGCTGGCTCGATTCGTATCACAGCTTCTCGTTTGCCGACTACCGCGACCCGCAACACGTGCATTTCGGACCGCTGCGGGTGATCAACGAGGACCGCATCGCCGGTGGCCAGGGCTTCGGCACGCACGGCCATCGCGACATGGAAATCGTCACGTATGTACTCGAAGGCGCGCTCGCGCACCGCGACAGCATGGGCAACGGTTCGACCATCCGTCCCGGCGACGTGCAGCGCATGAGCGCCGGCACGGGTGTGCAGCATAGCGAGTTCAACGCATCGCAGGACGAGCAGGCGCACCTGTTGCAGATCTGGGTGATTCCGCAGCGCGCGGGCGACCCGCCCGGCTACGAGGAAAAACGCTTCGACGATGCCGACAAGCGCGGGCGTCTGCGCGTGGTCGCCTCGCCCGACGGCCGCGACGGCTCCGTCACGATTCATGCGGATGCCTCGATCTACGCGGCGCTGATCGACGGCGCGGAACGGGCTGCGTTCGCGTTGCCGAAAGGCCGGCTGGTGTATGTGCACGTGGCGCGCGGAGCGTTGACTGTGAATGGCGAAGCGCTCCAGACCGGCGACGCCGCCAAGCTCAGCGAGACCGATACGGTGACGCTCGAAAAGGGTGAGAACGCCGAAGTGCTGCTGTTCGATCTCGGTCCGCTCAACGGATAAGCGCCATTCACGGGCCGACGGCCGACGGTTGCTACTTATTAGTTGCTAGTTGCGGGCGCAACGAGTTTCTCGGCCTGAAGTGCAGGCTGTGAACGCAAACAAAAACGCCACGGAAAACCCTCCGTGGCGTTTTTGCATCCGGACGACGGCCGCGCAAGCCGCCTTCCGCCTTCGTCGTACCGCTTACTGATTCGCAGCCGGCGCCGACGCTGCGTCCTTGTGATGTTCCCAGCGGTCGCGCATCTTCTCGTGACGTGCTTCCATCTTCGCAAAACGCTGCTTCAGCGCCGTGCTGACGGTGGTCTTCTGCTGGTCGTTCAAGCCGTTATAGAACTTGAGCCACGCGTCCGTGGTTTGCTGACGCAGTTGCGCGTCTTTCTGCTCGACTTGCTGGTGGCTGGCCGCCATGGCGTTCAGATCCAGGATCGGCTGCTGCTGTGCGGCCTTCATCTGGTTCTTGATCTGTTCATGGTTGGCGCGCATGGCTTCGTGGTTCTGCTTCATGGTGTCGAGCGCGGCCTGCCATTGCTTTTCCTGATCCGCGTTCAGCTTCAACTGGTCATGCAGTTGCCCGAGTTCCTTCATGAAGTGGCCATGCCAGCCGCCGGGGCCGCCGTGAGCGGCGGGTTGTGCGGCATAGGCGGCACCCGCGCCGATGGCGAGGGCAGTGGCGGCAACGGCGAGAACGCGCGACATTTTTTTGGTGGACATGTAAGGCTCCTTGTAATGGAATAGCCGACGATGCAACCGATGATTGAGGACGGCCTGCATTCGGTAAGACACAGCGTAGAGAACTGCGTCCGGCGCTGTGTTACGCGGATTGATGCGGCTATTACGGGACATTACGTGCGCCTTTCACGGTAACACCCGGTAACCCTTGCGGGCCTTCTGAAATCGAAATCCCTTCCTGCTGCGCGTTAAACTCCATCCCATGGCTACTCAAATACTTGTCGTCGACGACGACGTCGAATTGCGCGATCTTCTGCGCGACTATCTGGCCCGTCAGGGCATCGAAGTTTCGGTGCTGCATGACGCGGGCACGCTTGAGCGCAGGCTCGAACGCGAGCGTCCGGATCTGATCGTGCTCGATCTGATGATGCCGGGCGTAGACGGGCTGACCGCGCTGCGCAAGCTGCGCGCGTCGGGCGACGATATCCCCGTGATCATGCTCACCGCGCGTGCTGACGACGTCGACCGGATTGTCGGGCTGGAGCTCGGCGCGGACGACTATCTCGGCAAACCGTTCAACCCGCGCGAACTATTGGCGCGTGTGCAGGCGGTGCTGCGGCGGCGCCGCACGCTGCCCTCGGCGGCGGCGCCGGAACAGCGCGAGCCGTTCAACTTCGGCCGCTTCACGCTGGATTTCCAGTCGCGCACGCTGCATCTCGAAGACAAGCCGCTCACGCTGTCGGGCAGCGAATTCGCGCTCCTGAAGATTTTCGTGAATCACCCCATGCGCACGCTTACACGCGAGCGCCTGCTCGAACTGCTGCACGGCCCGGAATACGACGGCACCGACCGCGGCATCGACGTCCAGGTGTGGCGTTTGCGTCGCATTCTCGAAACCGATCCGTCCACGCCGCGCTTCATTCAAACGGTGCGCGGGCGCGGCTACGTGTTCGTGCCGGACGGCGAACAGCATGCGCCGGCCCATTGATTCGCTTTTCGGGCGCCTCGCGCTGCTAGTCATTGCAGTGCTGCTGCTGTCGCATTTCGCGTGGTACGCGCTCATGCGGCTCGAGCGCAGCCAGCTGCAAACGCGTTATGCCGTCGAGGAAGCCACTTTCCTCGTCGACGCAGTGCGTCAGCACGTTGCCCGCACGCCTGACCAGCCTTTGCCGTCGCGCGTCAGGCTGGTCGATCCGGCGAGCGCCGATGTGCCGCCGGATAGCACCGCTTTGCCGGCGCCGCTCCAACGTTTCATCGAGGACGTGCGCGATCGCATGCCCGCCGGCACGCTGGTGCGGGTCGGCCAGCCGGGCCATCCGCCCACGCTGTGGGTGCGCGCCACCACGGATCGCAGCTGGATCGTCGTGCCGGTGCAGCCATTGCGCCCGCCGCGTTCGCTCGACCGCACGGTGCTGTGGCTCGCGATCATTTTCTCGTTCGCGGTGATGGCGGCGCTTTTCGCCGCGTGGGCGTTGCAGCAGCCGTTGCGCTCGCTTGCCCAGGCGGTGGCGCGCTTCGGCCGCGGCCTGCCGGTGCCGCCGGTGCCCGAACGCGGTCCGCGCGAGTTGCGGCAACTCACGCACGGCTTCAATCAGATGGTTCAGGAAGTGGCGCGCACTGAAAACGATCGGGCCGTGATGCTGGCCGGCGTCGCGCACGATCTGAAAACGCCGCTGGCGCGCTTGCGTCTGCGCGCCGAAATGATGGAAGAAGTGAAAATGCGTGACGGCGTCGTGCGCGACGTCGATTCAATGACACATATCGTCGAACAGTTTCTGGTGTTCGCCCACGACGGCGCCGATCGCAGCGAAGCGGTCGAAGTGGACGCGCAATGCGAGCGCGTGGTCCGCAGTTATCGCGCGGTCGCGGCGGGTGCGCCCACGGTGCAGACCGAACTCAACGCGGGGCCTAGTTTCCTGCTGCCCGCGGCGACGCTCGACCGGATCCTGTCGAACCTGCTGGATAACGCGCATGCTTACGGCGCGCCGCCGATCGTCGTCGCCACGGCACGCACGGCGCAGGGGTACACGCTTTCGGTAAGCGACACCGGCAGCGGTATCGCCGCGCAGGACCTGATCAATGCCAGCCGGCCGTTCGTTCGGCTCGACCCGGCGCGTGGCGGCAACGGGCATAGCGGGCTGGGGCTCGCGATCGTCGAGCGTCTGGTGCGGCGTGCGGGCGGGGAGTGGGAGATCGGCAACCACGGCGGCCGTGGCTTGCGAGTCCTGATGAGCTTTCCGTTCGAAGTGGTCCCGCGTGTCATGGCGGCTTCGGAAAGCGTCTGGTAGCAGGTGGAGCGGGGCGAGGGCGGCAGGCGCCTGCCCCGCTGTGTTGATGCCGGACAGCGCGTCCGGCAACCGTTGCGCTAGTCTGAAAACAGCGTGTTCAACGCATTCGCCGCGTCGCCATCCACCGTACTCCACGTTACCGTTTCGGCTTCGAAGATGTAGTGCGTGGTGTACTTGCCGAGACGCGCGAGTATTTCTTCCTGAATCAGCTCGGGCGCGACTTCCAGCTTCAAATACCACGCAGTCGACGACAAACGCGTCTGGAACGCGCCATATTCGGCCAGCAAATGGTCGAAAGCGTCAGCATCCTGATCGCGACAGACGATGACCAAATTTCCCTTCATGCGAATCTCCCGTTAGAGCGGTAGCGGCAACCTCAATGTCAGGGTTGATGATACCTGCTTCATTACGGGATGCCCGAGGCCGGGACTTGCTTTGCGTCAACCAGCATCGCCAGCCGTCACCACGCGTTGGCCACCGTCCGCGCGGGCGGCGCGGTATCGTCGGGTGGAAGCGCTTCGGTGCGGTCGCGGCCGCCCGTCTTCGCCGCGTAAAGCGCCGTGTCGGCGCGGCTCATGATGCGCTCGGGCAGATCGTCGGCGGAGAGTTCGGTGATGCCGATGCTCACGCTCAGGCCCACCGAAGCCGGCAGCTTCGGCGAAGGAATCGCCTTCAGGCGCAGGCGCAAGCGTTCGACCACTTCGCGGCCGCCCGCGAGGTCCGTGGCCGGCAGTAGCAAGCCGAATTCTTCGCCGCCCAGCCGGCCGATTGCATCGGTGCCGCGCAACTCGGCCCGGCAAGTGTCGACGAAATGCTCGAGCGCGCGGTCGCCGGCGGCGTGGCCGAAGCGGTCGTTGATCTGCTTGAAGTGGTCGAGGTCGGCGATCGCCATACACAGCGGCTCGTTGCACGTATGCGCGCGCTCGATCTCGTGGCGCAGCAGGTCGAGGAAGTAGCGCCGCGACAGCGCGCCGGTCAGCGCATCGTGGCGTGCCTCGGCCGAGAGCAGGGTGTTGGCCGATTGCAATTGCTCGGCAAGATCGCGGGTGGCGCGATGGTGGCGCCGCTCGCGCACGTACGACACGGTGATCACCCACGCGAGCGCGACGGTGCCGGCCAGTGTCAGAAACACCAGCAGATGATCGCGCTTGTGATTGCGCAGCAGTTCGGGCCAGGCCGCGAGCGGATCGACCAGATGCGCCGACAGCCCCGAGTTCAAGCCGCTGCGTGCCTGATACAGCGCCGGCGTCGGCTGCTCGCTCATGCCGAACAACTGGCTGGCGATATTTGCGGGCACCCACGGCGCCTGCTCGCGCACCTGCGCGTCGACCTGGATCCGGATGTCGGGGAGGATTTCGCGGCGAT
The DNA here is from genome assembly GCF_003610295.1 of Paraburkholderia sp. BL23I1N1. NCBI lineage: Bacteria > Pseudomonadati > Pseudomonadota > Betaproteobacteria > Burkholderiales > Burkholderiaceae > Paraburkholderia > Paraburkholderia sp. BL23I1N1. Next base: position 285,284 of record NZ_RAPV01000003.1, on the reverse strand, counting down.
AGATCGTCATACGCTCGGCGGCGCTCATTTGCGTCACGTGCGAGTTCGGCAGCGCGTGGCCTTCGAGTTCGCTGTCGTGCGCCATGATGATGACGCCGTTCTCGTCGGCGACGAAGGTGCCGGCATGCGCGACCCAATGGCGCAACCGCGCGATCCCCACCTTGGCCACCACCACCCCGACCAGCAAGCCGTCGGCGTAGACCGGCGCGGCGATGAAGATGCCCGGCTCGCCGCTCAGGCGGCCGACACCATAGGCTTCCGAAAACGCGCCGAGCAGGGCATTGGTCAGGTAGCCGCGGGTGCGCATGTCGACGCCGATGAAGGAGCGCTCGGCGGCGAGGGGGGTATTGATGGCGCTGCTCGACGCGACGCAGATGCCGTTGGCGTTGACGAGCCAGATCTGGTCGAGCCCGGAGAAGCCTTGAGCGTCGTGCAGAAAATTGCTCACGGCGAGCATCTGCGAATCTTTTAACAACGCGTCGTGCAAGGCGGGTTCCGCCGCTTCATTGTTCGCGGCATAATTCTGGGATTGCACCAGCGCGCGCTGGACCACGTCCATTTCGGCCATGGTTGCGGGGATGGCCCGAGACATTGCAAGGTCGCTGGCGATAACCTCCGCCATGTTGTCGACGATCGACATGGACATTTGCCGCTGCGTGCGCAAGTCTGCGTCCAGCTCTTGCTGTACCATCCGGTCCGCGACCATGCCGGCCACGAACCAGCAAACGAGCACGATCAGCGCGAAGCTGATCGGTCCGGTTGCCTGGCGCAAGGTTGTCCTGTTCATCGACCCTCTGATCCGTCTGGCTGTGACATGCAACTAGCTTTTTCGTGGCAGCGCGCTGGCGCTGGTTCGCCCCTGTGGAAGCGGCTGGCGATACGCTCTCAGTGTGGGCCGTGCCATGGCCCGGGATTACCGCAATCAGGTGTGTCGTTTCTTGATTTTAACCGTCATGGGGCCAGACGCCACCGTTATTGCGGGAATGCGAAGTACGTTCGCCTCGCCCATTAGGTCCTTAACGGCAGCGCGTCAGCTTTCTGAATGGCAGCGCGGGTTTTCAGGGTGTTTGAAACGCGATGCCGGTCATGATCGCTTTCGCCGGGAAAGCGGGTCATGCACGGGAAGTATTTGACTCGTTGTATGCGGTTGTATCCGGCCTTGCCGACGCCGGCCGAAGGCTGTTGCCCGTGCGTTCGAGGCTATTTGTTGCTATTTGCCGTGAAAGGTTGTGCCTGAAACATAGGATGGTGTAGTGTCGTGCCGTCCAAAACAAGGAAAGCCCGCCAGCCTTCGGGCGGCGCCTGCGGCGACAGGAGTCCGGCTTGACGGTTGCGGTCCCGGGCGGCTTGCCCACGGACCCGTCCGTCACCGGTCCACGTGTCTCCAACGCTAACGATTTACTGCGCACATGCGTTTTGCCATGCCTGATTTCCGCTTTCCGGACCGATCTTCAGACTGCCGCGCCGAAGCCGCGGCCCCTTCTGTGCGTTTGAATGCCTGTATGAATAGGGAGAGCGTCTGATGGATTTCAGCTTCAATCTGAAGCAGACCGCCAATGCATCCGCATGGCGGGTGCTGCCCAATCGCTGGGACTTCGTCGCCTTTCCGCTGATCATCTGCATCATCGCGATGACCGCGATCGGGTTTCACGAAACGCTGGCGCCGATGTCGACCCTCAAGACTCAGGCGATCTCGCTCGACCCGTCGAATCTGCCCGAGTACGCCATGCGCACCACGCTGCGCATGCTGGCGGCGCTGGTCGCCTCGCTGATCTTCACGCTCGTGTACGGCACGCTGGCTGCCAAGAGCCGCCGCGCCGGCATGGTGCTGGTGCCGATTCTCGACATCCTGCAGTCGGTGCCGGTGCTTGGCTACATTTCGTTTACAGTCACGTTCTTCCTCGCGCTGTTCCCGGGCCGCGTGCTCGGCGCCGAGCTGGCGGCGATCTTCGCGATCTTCACGAGCCAGGCCTGGAACATGACGTTCAGCTTTTACCAGTCGCTGCGCACGGTGCCGCGCGATCTGGACGAAGTCTCGCGCGGCTTTCATCTGACTTCATGGCAACGTTTCTGGAAGCTGGAAGTGCCGTTCTCGATGCCGGGCCTCATCTGGAACATGATGATGTCGATGTCGGGTGGCTGGTTCTTCGTGGTCGCCTCGGAAGCCATCACCGTCGGCAACAACTCGATCACGCTGCCGGGTATCGGCGCGTATCTGGCGCAGGCGATTTCCGACAAGAATCTGCACGCGGTCGGCTGGGTGATCCTTGCCATGACGGTCGTGATTCTTGCGTACGACCAGTTCATGTTCCGCCCGCTGGTTGCGTGGGCTGATAAATTCCGCATGGAAACCACCAGCTCGGGCAATGCGCCGGAATCGTGGCTGCTCGACCTGATCCGCCGCACCCACCTGATTCACCGTCTGCTGGTGCCGCTCGGCTGGATGTTCGCCAAGGCCGCGCGCGTCAACTTCACGTTGCCGGCGTTTCGCGGCCCGCGCTTCCAGATTCCGCAGCGCGAGAAGACCTCGCGCGTCGGCGACATTGTCTGGGCGGCCGTGGTGCTGCTCGCTACGGTCTACGTGGTCTACCGCGTGATCACCTACGTGCGAACCGGCGTGTCGCTCGACGAAGTCTGGCACGTGTTCGTTCTGGGGCTCATCACGCTGCTGCGGGTGGTGGTGCTGATCGCCATCGCCTCGGTGATCTGGGTGCCGATCGGTGTACTGATCGGCCTGCGGCCGGCGCTCGCGCAGAAGGTGCAGCCGATCGCGCAGTTCCTCGCCGCGTTCCCGGCGAACCTGCTGTTTCCGGTGTTCGTGATCGTCATCGTGCGCTTTCATCTGAATCCGGACATCTGGTTGTCGCCGCTGATCGTGCTCGGCACCCAGTGGTATATCCTGTTCAACGTGATTGCCGGCGCGAGTTCGTATCCAAACGACTACCGGGAAGCGGCCAAGAATTTCCACATCCGCGGCTGGCAATGGTGGCGTCAGGCGATGCTGCCGGGCATTTTCCCTTATTACGTGACCGGCGCGATCACCGCATCGGGTGGCGCGTGGAACGCAAGTATCGTCGCGGAATTTGTTCAGTGGGGCGACACCAAGGTTGTCGCGCATGGCTTGGGCGCCTACATCGCGCAGACCACCGCAGCGGGCGACTATCCGAAGATCATCGTGGGCATCGCCGTGATGTCCCTGTTCGTGACCCTGTTCAACCGCCTGTTGTGGCGTCCGATGTTCGCCTACGCCGAAGCCAAGCTGCGGCTAGATTGAGAAATAAAGGCTAAACGCGATGCAAAATCCTAAAGCTGCTATGACCGCCGCACCGATCCAGACCCCGCCGATGCCGCCGCGCCTCGGCGAAGAGATCCTGCGCGTCAAGGACGTGTGCCGCGGGTTCAACAAGTCGCAGGGCGAGCTGCTCGTCCTCGACGACGCGAATCTGTCGTTGCGCGAAGGCGAAATTGTTGGTCTGCTGGGCCGTTCGGGCTCGGGCAAATCGACGCTCCTGCGCATCATCGCCGGTCTGATCGAGCCGACCGACGGCGAAGTCACCTATATGGGCAAGCCGCTGGACGGCCCGGCCAAGGGCGTGGCGATGGTGTTCCAGACCTTCGCGCTGTTCCCGTGGCTGACCGTGCTGCAAAACGTGGAAGCGGGTCTCGAGGCGCAGGGTGTCGCCGCGAGCGAACGCCGCACGCGCGCGCTGGCGGCGATCGACCTGATCGGTCTCGACGGTTTCGAAAACGCGTATCCGCGAGAGTTGTCGGGCGGCATGCGTCAGCGTGTTGGCTTTGCACGCGCGCTGGTGGTCGACCCCACGCTGCTGCTGATGGACGAGCCGTTCTCCGCGCTCGACGTGCTGACGGCAGAAACGCTGCGTACCGACCTGCTCGATCTGTGGACGCAAGGCCGCATGCCGATCAAGGCGGTGCTGATCGTCACGCACAACATCGAGGAAGCGGTGTTCATGTGCGACCGGATTCTGGTGCTGTCGTCCAATCCGGGTCGTGTCATCGCTGAAATCAAGGTGCCGTTCAAGCATCCGCGTAACCGTCTGGACCCGGCATTCCGCCGTCTGGTCGACGACATCTACGCGAAGATGACCGCGCGTCAGACCGACGAAAAGACCAGGAAGGGACTGGAACTGCACAGCTGGTTGCCGCATGTGTCGACCAACCTGATGGCCGGTCTGATCGAAACGCTGGCCGCCGCGCCGTATCACGGCCGCGCCGACATGCCGGAAATCGCCCGCTCGCTGCATCTGGAGGTGGACGATCTGTTCCCGGTTGCCGAAGTGCTGCAGCACCTGGGTTTCGCCGACATACGCGAAGGGGATATTTTCCTGACGCCGCCGGCACGCGTGTTCTCGGAATTCGGCACGCAGGAACGCAAGATGATGTTCGCCGAGCACCTGCTGCGCCACGTGCCGCTCGCCGCGCGGATCAAGAAGGTGTTGAACGAACGGCCGGGGCATCGCGCGCCGCGCGTGCGCTTCGAGCAGGAGCTGGAGGATTTTCTGTCGGACAGCGCCGCGGAAGAGACGCTCGACGCGGTGATCAACTGGGGCCGTTATGGCGAGATCTTCTCGTACAACGACCAGACGGAAATTTTCAGTCTGGAAGACGTGGAGTCTTAAATCCGGTCGAGCTGATTGAGACGCTCGAGGTAAAAAGCAGGCAAAAAAAACGGCAGGGGAGACCCTGCCGTTTTTTTATTGCAGATTGCCCCAGCGCTCGACCGCCGGTTCTGCAGACGCCCACTTCCAGCCTTTCTCCTGCCGGCACGCGCTTGCCGTATACCAGTCTTCGTGCGCGTCCGGGCCGTCGCCGTCCTGTACCGAGAACACGAAATCCTTGCACAACGCGAGCGCCGAGTTGAATGCGCGCGTCACGCGCACCTTGCCGTGGCCGTTCTCGATCGGCAGCGTGTGCTTGACCGCCCAGGGCCGCGTCTCGCCGACCGGCATCGCGCCCGCCAGCGCGGCGATCATGTTCTGCTGATCGGTGTGCATGGTGCGCATGTAGCGGCCGATGGCTTCGTCGGTCGCGGCCTGCACGGCGATACCGACGCCGATGCCGACTGCCGGGTTGGACGTCACGAGACCTGACGCGACACCGGCCGCGGCGCCGCTCGCCGCGCCGACCGACGAGCAGCCGCTCGTCAGCAGACTGGCGCCGACACAGAGTGCGCCGGCCAGCACGAGCCGCAGCCGGTTGCCGGAAAGTGCCGCGGCAAGGGTACGCGGGACCAGGGCGGCGCGCGCACCATCCGCAGAGCGTAGCTCGGACAGCGCGCGTTCATCCCGCGGATGTGGAAGCGGCAGCGCCCTCATTGCAGCGCGCCCCAGCGTTCGGTAGCGGGTTCCGCCGACGCCCATTTCCAGTTGTCGCCGTCACGGCAGATCGACGCGACGTAGAACGCGCTGCTCGCCGGCACGTTTTGGGTGGCGGTCTGGTCGACCGAGAAGACGATTTCCTTGCAGTCGAGCGCGCCGGCGCTGATCGTGCGGCTGACGGTGACGCGGCCGTGTTCGTCGTCTTCGATCGGCACCGAGTGGGTCACGCTCCACGGAGCAATCGCGCCGACGTCGAGTGGCCCGGCGATTTTGGCGATACCGTCCTGCGCATTCTTGTGGACTACGCGCTGCGAGTACTGCACGCCGGCGCGGGCCGCGGCCACTGCGCCGAGACCGATGCCGGTGGCGACTGCCGCATTGCTGGTGATCTTCGCCGCGAGCGCGGCGCCTGCGATACCGGCGCCGGCGGTGGCGCCTTCCGAATAGAGCGAACTGCAACCGCTCAATGCCGACGAGATCGCCACGGCCAATGCGGCGAGCGCCGTTGCATTCGGACGTCCGCGTTTGGCCGCTTTAGACGCATTGGCTGTTTGTTTTGCCCCTTCGGCCCACACCATACTTTTTTGCATTTCCCTGTCTCTGCTCCTGCAAGTGCCTTTCGCTCACGTGCTGCTCATGCATCGCTCACTTATACGAAGCACGTGTGTGAACGATGTGTGAGCGCAAGGCACGTCTTTCTCACGGTCGCACTGAGCGCTGCCGCATTTTGCAGGATGCCATTTGTAATTGGCAGAGGGAAAGTGCAAGCAATTGCAAAAGATGGTGCGAGTCAAATCGGTTTCTGCTGGAAAGACGCCGATTTGATTGGTGATGCGAAGGGATTAATGAGATGACAGGTAGGCAGAAAAGGACGTTTCTGCAGAGAGGGGGTGAAACAAGCACGTTGGACGAGCGCGGAAAAGTAGACGGCGAGCATACAGAAAACACACGCTCACGCGAACGAATCGCGTGAGCGCCTGACATCGCTTATTGCTCGGTTTCGTCGTCCGCGTGTTCGTCGCCGCCGTACGTGCTCAGGCGGTTATAAAGCGTTTTCAGACTCACGCCGAGCGCTTTGGCCGCGCGCCGCTTGTCGCCGCCGCAATACTTCAGCGTGCCGAGAATGATCTGCTTTTGCGCATCGGCGAGCGGGGTGCCGATCCATACGCTCATCGCGTCGCCTTGCGTCATGGGTTTTTTTACACGCGACGCGAGATGCGGATGCGGCAGTTCGACCGTGTTCTCCGCGAGAATGAACGCGCGATACACCGCGTTCTTCAACTCGCGCACGTTGCCCGGCCACGACCAGGTCCGCAGCGTTTCGATCGACCGTTTGCTGAAGCTCTTGCTCGTGCCTTCCTGCTGATTCAGCAGGGCGAGGAAGTGCTGGGCGAGCAGTTCGCGGTCGCTTTCACGTTCGCGCAATGGCGGCGCGCGCAACGGAAAAACTGCGAGCCGGTACATCAGGTCTTCACGCAGACCGTTTTCCTTCACCGCTACCGCGGGGTCGCGATTGGTCGCAGCGATCACGCGCACGTCGCCGCGAATCAGTTCGTTGCCGCCCACCCGAAAGAACGTGCCGGTCTCGAGCGCGCGCAGAAGTTTGACCTGGCGCACCGGCGCCATTTCCGTGATTTCGTCGAGAAACAGCGTGCCGCCGTTCGCATGTTCGAAGTAGCCAACGCGACCCTGGACCGCGCCGGTGAAGCTGCCCTTTTCGTGGCCGAATAATTCGGCTTCGATGAGTTCGTCGGGAATCGCGCCGCAATTCACGGCGACAAACGGTGCGTCCTTGCGGCTGCTTTGATCGTGAATCGTGCGGGCAATCAATTCCTTGCCGGTGCCGGATTCGCCGATGATCAGCGCGGTCGCGTCAGTGCTGGCGACGCGTTCGATCTGTTCGTACAGATCGAGCATCACCGGCGACGAGCCATACAGCAGCCCGTACGATTTCAGTCCCGCGACGCCGTCCGCGACGCGCTGTTTCGTCTGCGCGGCGGAGACGGTGGGCGAGTCCAGATCGATTGACGCCATAAACGGGGAGTCCTGTGCAAATGGGGTTCGGTGTTGCGGCGCGCAGGCCTTGAAGCCCTTGGAGCAAGACGGACCAGTGCGACCACTATCTCACAAAAATTCGATTTAACCACTTTGACGCTGCTTCCGGCAATTCATGTAACGGTCGGCGAAATCGGTCGACGCAAGCCCGGTCGAAAATGCCTGAAACCGTACCGGCGTCGAATGAAAGCGGCAAATTTACCGGGCACGGCGTTTGCACGATTCCTCCGACATGTACATGCTTTTGAGCGGTTCGGTTCAAGGCGCGTTGGCGGTGAACGCGGTTTTCCGATTGTTCGCGACGCGCCGGAGACAAGACACAAAAGACCCAAACAAACACGAACGCCGAATTCAGAGATAGGAGTGAACGATGACTGACACCACGCAACAGCTCACACTCGGGCGGCAGAAGATTGTCGAGGATCTGAAAGTGCTGCTGACGGACTCGGAAGAAATGCTGCGGCTTGCCGCCAACGTGCCGGGCGAAGGCGTCGAAGCACTGCGCGAGCGCCTGGGGGCGCACGTCGAAACGCTGCAATCGGCGCTCGGCGATGCGCAGCGGAACGCGCAGCACCGCTACCGGGTTGCGACCGTCAATGCCGAGCGCTACGTGCGGCACAACCCTTGGCGCTCGATCGGCATTGCTGCGGGCGCCGGCTTCCTGCTTGGCGTTCTGAGCGCACACTAACGCACACTAAGGCGCAGTGCTCAACGCCAATCCGCTAGACGATCACAAGGAGTTCACGATGGGACGACCCAAAATTCGCATCTTTGGCGTGCTGATGGCGCTTGGCGGGGTTCTGGCTTTGCGCTATGTGCAGCGAAACCGTGCCGCGCAGGCTCTGGCGGCGCGGGAACTGAGCCGCTGGGAAGGCGAGGGCGGCACCGTGGCGACGCCGGCTACGCCGGCTACGCCGTCCGGCAGCGTGAGCGCGGCGAGCGCCGGTCCATCTACGCCAGATGCCGCGCACGGTGCGAATGGCTCCGCGCGTTCGAACGGCCAGGGCGATGCATGGCCGTTTCCGCGTAGCTCAGGGCCGCACTGACGACCCGGCGTGCACCGCTGCGCTGGCGTGCCGCGTCGACACGCGGCGCGTGGCGCGCATGATAAATTTGTCTCGATAAAGCCGTACAATAGATAAATAGACAACAATATCGCGCTCCGATACCCGGTTTCTTCGTCGATTGTTGCGATATTGAATCAAGTCAGGGGCTCGGCGCTGCCACGGTGTGTTAGCGTGTGCTCACATCTGGGCGCACACGCGGCGCGGTGGCAAGCCGCCGGGCGGCCTTCGAGCATGCGGTTTCGCATGTTCCCCATTCACGCTTTCAGGCTTTCGAGACGCGATGCCACACGTACTGATTGTCGACGACGATGCCGGTACCCGCGAGGCGCTTGCCGCCATCATCGGGGAAGACGGTTTGACTACCGCCACGGCGGGCGATTTGCGCGAAGCGCGCATTCAACTGGTCCGGCAGATGCCGGACGTGGTCTTTACCGACCTGAAGCTGCCCGACGGCAGTGGAGTCGATCTGTTCGAAGATCTCGACCCGCGCTCCGGCGTGGAGGTGATCGTGATTACCGGCCACGCCACGGTGGAGTCGGCGGTCAACGCGCTGAAGATGGGCGCGACCGATTACCTGGTGAAACCGATCAACATGCAGCGCGTGAAGGCGATCCTGTCGCGCCTGCCGCGCGCCGGCGACCTGAAGGCGGAAATCGGCACCTTGCGCGGCGAGTTGCGCCGCATGGGCCGCTTCGGTTTGATGCTCGGCAATTCACCGGCCATGCAGGAGGTCTACGACCAGATGGGCCGTGTGGCGCCGACGGCGGCCTCGGTCATGCTGGTGGGCGAGTCTGGCACCGGCAAGGAAGTCGCCGCCCAGACGCTGCACCAACTGAGCTTGCGCCGCAAGCATGCGTTCCTCGCGGTGAACTGCGGCGCGATCTCGCCGAACCTGATCGAATCGGAAATGTTCGGGCATGAGCGTGGCTCGTTTACCGGTGCGGACCGTCAGCACAAAGGGTATTTCGAACGCGCGAACGGCGGCACGCTGTTTCTCGATGAAATCACCGAGATGCCGATCGAGTTGCAGGTGAAGCTGCTGCGGGTGCTGGAGACTGGCATGTTTATGCGGGTCGGCACGACTAAGGAAATTGAGACCGACGTTCGGCTGATTGCGGCTACTAATCGCGATCCTGAGCAGGCTGTGCTGGAAGGGAAGTTGCGGCTTGACTTGTATCACCGTCTCAACGTGTTTCCGATTAGTCTGCCGCCGTTGCGCGACCGGGGTAAGGACGTTGAGCTGCTCGCGCAGGCGTTTCTCGATGAGCTCAATGAGCTTCACAGTACGAAGAAGCATTTTCCTGCTGCAGTGAAAGACATGCTGATGTCGTATCCGTGGCCGGGTAATGTGCGCGAGCTCAAGAACTATGTGCAGCGCGCACACATCATGTCGGGTTCGGATTCGGATAGTACGGCGACGGTGCCGTTGCAGATTACGTTGTCGAAGCCTGCGGCTGGGACGGCGATTACCATTCCGTTTGGGACTTCGCTGGCTGAGGCCGATCGGCAGTTGATTCTGGCTACGCTCGAGCAGTGTGGCGGGGTGAAGACGCGGGCGGCTGAGATTCTTGGGATTAGTCTGAAGACACTTTATAACCGGCTTGTCGAGTATGGGAATGATGCGCGTGATGAAGGAGATGTGGCGGATGAGTCGCGGGCTTTGGGGGGGGCGGATGTTTGATGCTGGGTTTTTTGCCTGCGGTGTTGGCCTTTTCTTGTTTTCTTAGTGGTCTATTAGCGTCGCCCCTGTGCGGGGCAGGCACTTACTTTCTTTGCCGCGGCAAAGAAAGTAAGCAAAGAAAGCCGCTTCACACCGCTAGCTCATAAGCGGGTCCCCCGCACAGTTGCGGTAGTGGTGCATCTGGAATCTGTGTTCTCGCACATTCCGCGTGAGTGACAAGGCCGTCATTCTTCCGGCGGCGCTGCGCGCGCCGATGCCTAGGAGTCCGCGCGGCAGACAGAATTTGAGCCTCCGGAGTTGACGCCAGATCGGGCGGCGTCAACTGCGATTGCAGTTTTGCCCGCCAGTGCGCGCAAAAATGGTTTGCCCGGGGGCGAAATCAGGCAAACTTGCCCCCTTCCGGGCTTACGCAAGTTTCATTTTCGACATTCTGCGCAGGTTCAGCGCCACGCAGACGAGCTTCCACTCGGCCTGAGCCTTGGCCAGTCCGCGCATGCTGAATTGTCGAAATCCGAGAACGCTTTTTACCCAGGCATTCGGCGGTTCGGACAGCCATTTGCGCTTTCGATAGGCCGCCTGAGTTTGCGCAGAGGTAAACTTTTCTGCCATCGCGGCGCACAGCGGGCGCTTCAGGGCATCGACCCTCACATCTTTCTTGCCCTCGCGTCCGGGCGCCACAATCAGCTCGGCGGGATGCTCGCGCAATTGCTCGAACGTCGCTTCCGACCGGTAGCCCGCGTCGGCAAGGACTTGCCTGGGATTGGCGCCAGCGTCACGCAGCACGGCAGCAAGAACGCCTGGCAACTGGCCGCTGTCGGCGGCACTGTTACCCAGTTCGGCCGCGACGATGATGTGGGCCGTGTCGTCGACGGCAGCCTGGGCATTGTAGGAATAGTCGAAGCCGCCGCCGGCGTGCTTCATGATCCGGCTTTCCGGGTCAGTAAAATTCTCCTGGGCGTCGGGCTTGGGCTCGCCGAACCTGTACTTGAAGCGCGACTTCTTTTTCGGCTTGTCGCCGCCGTCCGGCGGCGTGTCGTCGTCGCTACGACCACGCGCGATATCGGCCTGGCGCTGGCGCTCTTCCAGACGCGCACGCGCAGCACGGATGACCGCAAGCCGGTCCTCGCGCCGCGTGATCTCGGCCGGAATATCGAGTTCAGGCTCGTTCTTCTCAGCGTCATCGGCCACTTTCGCTTTTGCCAGCAGCGCATCGATCTGTTCTTTCAGTTCAAGCTCGGCTTTCTTCATCCGGTCGTAGCTCATCGCCTTGTGGCGCGAGGCATTGGCCTTGATCTTCGTGCCGTCAACGGCAATCGTCCCGAGCCTGATCAGTCCGCACTCCCTGGCCAGTTTCACCACCTGCACAAACAGGTCCGACAGTTCTTTGAGGTGAAAGGCGCGGAAGTCGCACAGCGTCCGGTGCGCCGGATAGTTGCCCGCCGCCAGGACCCGGAACGCGACATCCTCATGCAGCTTCCTGGCCAGCTTGCGCGACGAGAACACGCCGGTCGCATAGCCGTACACGAGCACCTTCACCATCATCGCCGGATGAAAGGGCTGGTTGCGCTGACCACCGCCGGCATACCGCGCATGGAAAGCGGAGAGGTCGAGTGAGTCCACCGTGTCGCTGATGTAGTAGGCAAGGTGCCCTTCGGGCAGCCAGTCTTGCAGCGCGTGGGGCAGCAACATCTGCTGCTGCGGCTCGTAGGGGAGATAGCTTGTTGTCATCTGCTAACAATGTTTACCCTGCCCGACCGGATGACATCAGACTTCTGCCGCGCACGCTCCTAGGTCACCTATCCATCTGCTTTGCTTTGCCCGTCTTTTCATTCGGCATAAGGCTTGCTCCGGTTTAATCCAATGGAACGCAATACGAGGATCACCGACATGCCGGAATATGCCACCGCTTCCGCATCTCCCCTCCCGAAGTTCGCTCACCGTCCCGAGCCAATCGAGCCGCCAACGCCCGATCCCGATGAGCCCGACACGTTTCCCAATCCCAGTCCGACCCCAGATCCAATCGATCCCGTCGCGCCGCCCATCGGTGACCCGCCGCCGCAGCCCACTCAAACGCCTCAAGCCTCTTAATGTCCATCGTCGGAAGACCGCCTCGTGCAACTCTGACACGCTCCAGTGATGCGCCGGGGTCCGGGGCGGCGATTTTATGTACTTGTTACAAAAGCGACGCATCTTTTACCGGAAATTTCTCAGCGTGACCCCTACACTGAACTGATGCCGTCTCGATGGCGGCGGGCTCCCCCTGGAGGCATCGATCATGAGACATCCAGCACTGCGACGTTCCGCGCGCCACTCGAAGCGCGATTCCCGAACGGGCAGCAGCAACAGCGGCCCAGTAGAGTCGCCAGACCCGGCAGCGCAAAACCGCATCGCCCCCGATGCGCCGCCAGACGGCGAACACAACCAGGGCGGCGTGCGTCGGGAAGGGCTGGAGTACCAGCGCGATCTGGGCTCAGAACAGGACGCCTGAGTCCATTTCTCAGCCAGTAAGACGAGCCCCGGTTTCGTCGTACAAAGCAGAAAGAACTTCTTCGCGATGCTTCGATATCGCGCGTTTGTGCTCGTTTGTCACATTTGCAAACATTTTTATGTTCAGTATCTCGGAAAACGGCACGCGAATTGCATGCACCTGTTTGGCCCATATCCGTATGCAACGAAACAACTGACGAGGTGAAGCACCAATGAGCAGACTGATCGTGGTATCGAATCGTGTGGCGCCGATCCAGGAAGGCCGTCCCGCGGCAGGTGGCCTCGCGATCGGCGTGCTGGACGCGTTGAAGGAAACCGGCGGAGTCTGGTTCGGCTGGAGCGGTGAAACGGTCAGCGAGCCGTCCGCTCCGATTATCGAAAAGCAGGGCAATGTGACGTACGCGACGGTGGGCCTCACCAAGCGCGACTATGACCAGTACTATCGCGGCTTTTCGAACGCGACACTGTGGCCGACATTCCACTATCGCAACGACCTGTCGCGCTACGACAGGCAGGAATACGCGGGCTATCAGCGCGTCAACGCGACGCTCGCCAAGCAGCTCAAGGCACTGCTCAAACCCGATGACATCATCTGGGTGCACGACTATCACCTGCTGCCGTTCGCCCGCTGTCTGCGCGAACTCGGCGTGAAGAATCCGATCGGCTTCTTCCTGCATATCCCGTTTCCCGTTCCGGAAGTACTCCGTACGATTCCGCCACACGAGGAATTGGTCAAGGCGATGTGCAGCTACGACGTGATCGGTTTTCAGACCGAAGCGGACCGCCAGTCGTTCGTCGACTTTATCGAACGCGGCCAGCACGGCTCTTCGAGCGAAGACGGCATGGTGCACGCCTGCAACCGTTTCCTGAAAGTGGCGGCGTACCCGATCGGCATCTATCCGGACGCAATCGCCAAGGCCGCCGAGCAGTTCACCGACCGCAAGCCGGTGCGCAGCCTGCGCGACGGCATGCGCGGGCGCAAACTGATCATGAGCGTCGACCGGCTCGATTATTCGAAGGGTCTGGTCGAGCGCTTTCAGGCGTTCGAACGGCTGCTGCTGAATGCACCGGGTTGGCACGGACGCGTGTCGCTGGTGCAGATCGCGCCGCCAACGCGCGCGGATGTGCAGACATATCAGCGTATTCGTCAGACGCTTGAGGGCGAAGCGGGCCGCATCAATGGCCGCTTTGCACAACTCGACTGGACGCCGATCCAGTACCTGAACCGCAAGTACGAGCGCAATTTGCTGATGGCGCTGTTCCGTCAATCGCAGGTCGGCTATGTGACGCCGCTGCGCGACGGAATGAACCTCGTCGCGAAGGAGTACGTCGCATCGCAGGATCCCGCCGATCCGGGTGTCCTCGTGTTGTCGCAATTTGCCGGTGCGGCCGAGCAATTGCCGGGCGCGCTGGTCGTCAATCCGTTCGATCTGTCGCAGATGGCCGAAGCGCTGGAGCGCGCGCTGTCGATGCCGCTCGCCGAGCGTCAGGCGCGTCACGCGGACATGATGGCGCCGATGCGCGAGAACAATCTGTCGGTCTGGCGCGATACGTTCCTTGGCGACCTGCGCGATATCGCGACCGCCTCTTCGGTGACGGCCAAAGCGGTAAAGCTCGCTGACGTGACGGCATCGTCGTCATAGCCGCATCAGCGGCGGCGTGGTTCTTTCAAGAACCACGCGTGCTGGTCACGTCGAACTGTCTGGAAGGTTGAAGCATATTCACGCGCGCTGCATCACGCGCAACGTACTGACCACGGCGGCGACCGCCGAAAAGCACGCGGCCACATACAGCACGATAGTCGGCCCGTGCTGCGGCGCGATGCCGAAGATCAGCGCGACCAGCGCGGCGCCGAGCGTCTGTCCGGTCAGGCGCGCGGTGCCGAGCATGCCGCTCGCGCCGCCGCTGCGCTCACGCGGCGCGGAGGATAACATGGTTCGATTGTTCGGCGACTGGAAGATCCCGAAGCCCGCGCCGCACAGCGCCATGCGCCACGCGATCTGCATGGGCTCGGGATGCGCGCCGAGGGTGGCGAGGAGCAGCAGGCCCACGGTCATCGCAACGAGTCCGACGCCGCCCAGCCAGCCTGACGATATCTTGTCCGACAGCACGCCGGCAATCGGCGCGGCGAGGATGATCACCGCCGGCCACGGCGTCATCAGCAAACCGGTATCGACCTGCGAAAAGCCGAGCGTGTCCTGCAACAAAAACGGCAACGATACGAAGGCCAGCATCTGCGCACAGAACGAACAGACCGAGGTGCCGATCGAGAGGGCGAACACTGGAATCTTCAGCAAATCGATCGGCAGCAGGGGCGCGGGCTGGGTCAATTGACGGCGCACGAAAAAGTAGCCGATCACCACCGCGCCGATTGCTTCCGCGGCAACCCAGCCAAAGCGCTCGCCGTGACCGAGACCGTCGACGGCAAAAATCAGGAGGCCGAACACACACGCGTTCATCACCGCGCTGAGATAGTCATAGGGAGACTCGTGGCCGGGATTCAGCGGCAGTGCCTTGAAGCCGCCGACGATCGCCGCGATCCCGATCGGCACGTTGATCGCGAACAGCCACGGCCACGAAGCGACGGCGAGCACCCCGGAGGCGACCGTCGGCCCGACTGCCGACGATATCGCGACGACCATCGCGTTGATTGCAACGCCGCGCCCAAGCTGCGCGGGCGGATAGATCATGCGCACGAGCGCAGTGTTCACGCTCATGATGCCCGCCGCGCCGAAGCCCTGGATCACGCGGGCGAGCGCGAGCGTCGGCAGCGAGTTGGACAACGCGCATCCGAACGACGCCACGGTAAACAGGATCAGCCCGCCCAGATAGATGCGCCGGTAGCCGATGCGGTCGCCGAGCGACGCAAGCGGCAGCAGTGAAATGGTGATGGCGAGCTGGTAAGCGTTGACGATCCAGATCGAGCCCGCTGCGCTCGCGTGCAGATTGCGCGCGATGGTCGGCAGCGCCACGTTGGCAATCGCGCTGTCGAGCACCGCGAGCGTGAGGGCGAGGGCGATGACCAGCATCGCCCAGTAGCGTTGCGGAATCGGCAAACCTTGTTCGGTGCTGTCCGCGAGCGGTGTGCCGGCAGCGCGTGGGGAAGCTGGGGCGGCATCGGCCGGCATTGAATTGTCCTTGCGCGATGGTTGTGCGTGCATCGTTCTTGTGGATTGGAAGTGGAGCGGCTCATCGGCTCTGCGATCTTGCGATGAACCGCGTGTTTCACGTGTTATTTGAGTTCGTAGAGACCGGTGTGAGTGGTCGAGTCGAGTTCGTTCAGATGCGTCATGAAACGCGCCACCGCATTGGTGGTCTCCGCATTGATCGGCAGATGCGGCACCTTCAGCGCATGCAGGCGGAAGATGTAGCGATGCGTCCGGTCGCCACGCGGCGGCGCCGCGCCGCCGAAGCCGACCGTGCCGTAGTCGTTGCGCACCTGCAGTGCGCCTTGCGGCAGCAGCGAACCGTCGGCCTTGCCGGCGTTGCGCGGCAATGAGCGGGCGTCAGCCGGAATGTTGACGACAACCCAGTGCCAGAAGCCGCTGCCGGTGGGCGCGTCGGGATCGTGAACGGTGAGTGCGAAGCTTTGGGTGTCGGCCGGCGGCGCGTCCCACTGCAACGCGGGCGAGATGTTCTCGCCGTCTACGCCGAAGGCCTTGTCGTGATACTCGTGGGCTTTCGGCATAAAGCCGTTGGTGGGGAAATCGTCGGACCAGAGACGGAAATCAGCCATTGTGTACCTCCCTTCTTGAGCGGTTCTGGGATGGTCGGGGCGTGCTTTTTTTGCTGCCGGCTTGCCATTGAGTTGTTGGCGGATTGTTGCCGGTTAACTGCCCGATTTCTGCCAGGTCAGCACGCGAAAAATACCCGGAGCTAGCCAATCGAGTGTATCACCAGCGACTTCGGGATTCGTTCGAACCGGACAGGCTACAAGCAGCTTTCAGCCGCGTTCCTCGAAGCGCAGCGCGTCGCTCTTCAACCATTCGACAAGTCGCTGCAACACACCCTCGATATCGCGATTCGCTCCGCGCAAAGCGCATTCCCATACCACGCCAACGCGCCAGCCGCTCGCGAGCAAGGCCGCCTGAACCTTGTCGTCGTTGCTGCGATTGCGGCCGATCTTGTCGCGCCAGAACTCCGGCCGCGTTTGTGGCCATTTGAAAAGATGACAGTCGTGACCGTGCCAGAAGCAGCCGTGTACCAGTACGACAGCGCGATAGCGCGGCAGCACGATGTCCGGGCGGCCCGGCAGGTCGCGCGCGTCCAGACGGAAACGAAAGCCCTGCCGATGCAGCAGGCTGCGGATCAGAATCTCCGGCTTCGTATTGCGGCCGCGAATGCCGGACATCATCCGGCTGCGCGTTGCGCTGTCGACGATATCGACCATCTTTAGCGTCCGGGTAACCTGGACAACCAGGATAACCTGGGCAACCCGGCTAGCGGATCAGGCTGCTCAGGAATAGAGCGAAAGGGCTTGCTTCGAACCATTGTGCGTCTCCTCGGCAAGCAGGGTTTGCACATGCGGCAGCATGATGCGCGCGACTTCCCGCATCACCGGCATGACGACGCTGTTGCCGAATTGCCGGTAAGCCTGCGTGTCGCTCACCGGAATCCTGAAGGTGTCGGGAAAGCCCATCAGTCTTGCGCATTCGCGCGGCGTGAGGCGCCGCGGCCGCAATTGCTCGCCCTGATAGACCAGAATTTCCGAGCCGTCCTTGTGATAACGCGCGGAGAGCGTGCGCGTGACGCTGTCGGGATAAGCCATGCCGAAGCCAAAGCCGTTCCCCGCCGCGCGATGCTTCGCCGCGTAGTTTTGCAGATAGGTCCAGAGATTCGGCGTGAGCGTGTACTTCGGTTCTACGCGTTTGCCGGTGTGGTCGAAGAAGCGATCGTGGTCCCACGGCAGCACCGGTTCGCTGCCGTCGGTGCGATGCAGGATCGAACCGAGGCGCGGGCCGCTTTCCGGCAGACGCAGGTCGTCCCAGGAGAACGCCGTCTTGCCGCGAAAGCCGACGATGATGATGCGCTCCCGGTGCTGCGGCGTGAAATGCTGGCCGTCAACCACGCGGTAGTGCACTTCGTAGCCGAGTTCGTCGCGCAAGGTCTGCAGGATCACGTCGAAGGTACGGCCTTTGTCGTGCGAAAGCAGATTCTTCACGTTCTCCAGCAGGAACGCAGCGGGGCGCTTGGCCGCGATGATACGCGCGACGTCGAAAAACAGCGTGCCTTGCGTCGTGCACTCGAATCCGTGTGGACGGCCCAGCGCGTTCTTCTTGCTGACGCCGGCGATCGAGAACGGCTGACACGGAAAGCCGCCGAGCAGCACGTCGTGGCTCGGCACTTCTTCGGCGGGGAACGAAACGATGTCGCCGATCAGCGCGTGTTCACGGTCAGCCGGGTAGTTCTCGCGATAGGTCTTGGTGGAGAAATCGTTCCACTCGCTTGTGAAGACGCAGTCGCCGCCGTGCGCCTCGAAACCCATGCGAATGCCGCCGATGCCGGCGAACAGATCGATAAAACGGAACTGGGCGCTACCCGTAGCCGCGCCGGCCTTCGCCGCGCCGCTGCTGTGCAGCAGATCGCGCAAGGCCGGTTCGAGCATGGACGGGCAGGGCGTTTCGCCTTTTTCCCAGCGGCGCACCGTCTTGATGTCCTTACCGACGTGCGCGGCGATTTCGCGTTGGGTGAAGCGGGCGCGCGCCTGTCTGAGCAGATCGAGCGGTGCGGCGAGGGTCACGGAGGTCCTTGCTGGGAATTTTTGCGGACATTATGACCTAATGTCGTCCCTTTTTCCTATTTTCGTGGACGAAGGGTAGAAAATCTCCTGCGATGCAGCGACCGTTTTCGCCTAAACGCGGGTGTCACAGTTGGACGTGTACGCTTGCGGGGTGACGCGAATTCCCTGCGTTGCGACGTGTTCAGGCCGCGACAGGGTTCGCGGCCTTTTTTTAGCGGGGAAATATCGGGCTGTCCGGCGCAGAGCGCCGGCCGTCAAGGTTTGCAGCGCGTCAGATATGACGGCAGGCAGTTACGAGGTGGGGCGGTTGGGGTAGCGCGGCGGTTGCCGGGGCCAGTTCGTTCCACGCCGGCGGGACGCTGGCTTCGAACTCGTCGAGTTGCAGCAGGAGGCTGTCGACCCCGCACAGTTGCGCATGGGACAGATTGCCCGTGTCGAGCAATTGGTCCAGACGCGTGCGCCAATAGGTGGCCGGCAGAATCGGCCCGGCCAGGTCGCCTTGTAAAGCTGGCCGCATCACGCGCCGGATGTGCGCGATGTCCTGGTCGATCAGCGCCGCGTGGGTTGATCCCGTCAGCGTAGTGAGTGTGCGTTCCATGGCCCCTCCATGGCACCTTTACGGCAGGCGGCGCCCGGACTTTAGGGCTCTTTTGAAATATTTTTCGCGACCGGCTTGATCGGATAAAGCGGGTTTGGCCGCGGGCGGCCGGCGTGGGCACACCCGTTGCTGAATCGGAGTACTGGCGCAAAGTCGCGTCGGCATTTCAGAAATCGGAGCCGAATATGAACAAGGACCAGGTGAAGGGCGTGGGCGAGCAGATCAAGGGCAAGATTAACGAAGCCGTCGGTAAGGCCACTAACAATCCGGGAAAGGAGCTCAAAGGCGACCTTCAACAAGGCGCAGGCAAGGTGCGAAAGGCCTATGGCGATGCTAAGGAAGACGCCAAGGACAATGCAAAGCGCAACGCGCCGTGATCCGGTGCGCGGTGCCGCTTGAAGGGAAAGGGCGCTTCGGCGCCCTTTTTTTGTTATGGCCTGGGAGTAACCCGGGTTCGGCGCCGCGGACGCTCCGCGCGCCGTGCGCCGCCTTTAGACTTGGCGCATCCAACCCGGAGGAGGTGCGCATGACACCCGAAAAAGTGCTCTCGATGTTCGAACGGCAGTACCTGGAGGGCAAGGCGCCCGTCGATCTCGAGTCAACCTGTGCAGGTTTTGCCACCTGGCTGGCCGCGACGTGGGAGCAACTCGATGCCGAGCAGAAGACCTTGCTGCTGACGGTCGGCGCGGCCTTGTGGCGCGAAGGGTATAACCTGCGCGCCGGGACGGCGACCAAGGATTTGTGGTGAGCCTTGGGGCTTCCCGCGGGTAGGCAATAGTGAAGCGTGTTGAGTGACCATGTTCGTGGTGGGGTGTTTCGGGGCGGGCGCGCACGCGTTGTGCTGAGTCGGTTTATATTTGGCGGTCGCGCGTTCGGGTCTTTCTTTTCGGTCTCCTGGCCGATCGCGGAGTCCCGATTCCAATTTCCAGCCGCAGCTCTCGCACAAGGTTTACACCGTCACCATGACCGATCTTTCCGCCTTCCCGATCACGAAGAAATGGCCTGCCGAGCATCCGGACCGGATTCAGCTGTATTCGCTGCCGACGCCCAATGGCGTGAAGGTGTCGATCATGCTCGAAGAGACCGGTTTGCCGTACGAGCCGCACCTCGTGCGCTTCGATACGAATGATCAGATGTCGGCGGAGTTTATGTCGCTGAATCCGAACAACAAGATTCCGGCGATCATCGATCCAAACGGGCCCGGCGGCAAGCCGCTACCGCTGTTCGAATCCGGCGCGATTCTGATCTACCTGGCGGACAAGGCCGGCAGATTGATTCCGCAGGATGCCGCTGGCCGTTACGAAGCGATCCAGTGGGTGATGTTCCAGATGGGCGGCATCGGCCCGATGTTCGGCCAGGTGGGTTTCTTCCACAAGTTCGCCGGCAAGGAATACGAAGACAAACGCCCGCGCGACCGCTATATCGCCGAGTCGAAACGGCTGCTTGGGGTGCTGGAGCAGCAGCTCGAACAGCGCAACTGGATCCTGGGCGATGCGTACTCGATCGCTGATATCGCGACTTTCCCGTGGGTGCGCAATCTGATCGGCTTCTACGAAGCAGGGGATCTGGTTGGGATCGACGACTTTCCGAATGTGAAGCGAGTGCTGGCGGCGTTCGTTGCGCGTCCGGCGGTGGCGAGGGGATTGGATATTCCGAAGCGGCCGTCGTGATGGGCTGAGGGCGGTTTGTATTATTACAGTGACAAGCGCGACCCAAGGTCGATCAAGGCAGCTCGGCCGGATTGCCACCCATTGCTCGATAAAGGTCGCGTACAAACTCCTCGCTAACAACATCCCATTCCGGTGAGGCGTAGAGAACGTCTTCGGGATTCTTCTTGCCCTGTGCGTGACGCAGTGTACGCACGGTCATTTCGAGGGCCATCGCTTCTTCATATAGAGGGTGGCCAGGGCGGAGGCGGTCGTCGTTTTCCATGCCTGATTTTCGGCGTTCGCCGGGAATACTTTAGGTATCGGCGGTCGATGCGCTTCCGCAAGACGCATGGATTCCGCCGATACGATCGGGCGAGTCAGGTTGGTGCGCAAGGTAGAAGAGATTTGGCTTCGGCCGTGCTGTGTTCAGCAATCTTGGGCAATGACGGCGACAAAAAAAGCCCCGGCAGGCAATGCCCCAGCCCCTCACTTGGCGTGTTGTTAGGGGCCTTACTGGGCGGAGGTGATTCAAGGACAGGGACCCAAATCCCTGTCCTTTTTTATACAAACAGGGGCTTTTGTTTAAGAAAAATGTAGAATTTCCTGTGGGTCGACCGGATGGGACGCCAGTCCAAGGCGCATGGCAGGGGTTTTCTTGTCTTTTCCAACGACACAATAATTAAAATAAACCCGGCAAATTTCAAGTTCCCTGGCGAGATAGGAAGGGTTATAAGCTGCATATCCGTACCACATGGCTCGATTCCTTCGAACGCTTACTACCGGCCGCTCTGCCTTAGTCAACCGACGGCGGGTAATCATAAAGAACCGGTCAACGGCATGCAATGAAGCTTTCAAAAGCAAGCGCGCTTCGTGGTTCTCGTCGTAATCTCCGAAATTGGTTTGCCAACTGACTTGCTTGCGGGGTTCTGAAGCTATCGGCATAGGATGATTGACCCATTTATCGCCCCATCGCCCAACCGGAGTTGCTGCCCTAACATTCAGCTTCATCATCTCGACTTGCGCGGAATACTCATCTGTAATGCCATTTTCGGCCATGAAGAGAATTAGCTGCCGCTTTGCTTCGACAACTGCGTGTTGCTTTTGATAAGCCGTGGCATCTTTCGCAACCTTGACAAAAAACCCATCTGCTGTGCGCTCTTTTACTCTGTCTCGATAGGCTGACATAAAGGCAGCACGGAATCCGGAATCCTGGTCCATAAATACACGGACCTTCGGGGCATTTCTTAACATTCGCGCGACCAATTGGAAATGGCCGTACATCGTGTACATTTCACGAACCTGCATGCCACTCTTAGGGAGTTGTAGTTCCTTATTTTTAAAATCAGACTCTTCAATATCGGTTCGGGCGTCTGCATCCGCATATTCCGAGGAAATGTCGTTCAGCAGGGCGTCATTAAAGTTGGGCGGTGCAGTGAAGAAGGAGGCCGAAACGCGGCGCTGCGCGTCTGTCAGGGCCTCGTCGTAGTCGCGAGCAAGCCAAAGGCGCGCGTATCGGCGAAAAGGCGGTGCCAAATGGGCGTCTCCCGCCTTGGCAGAGGCTTCTTCAACCTGGCTTGCGATAACGGTCTCATCAAAATTAAGATGCATTCCGAAAACGTACCCGCTTTTTAAATCCGCCGTCGCAATGGCATTAAGCTGCACCGCCCTTCGGTCGTCTCGTTTCAACCAGTTAACCAGATAATATTGGCGGTCGACTGAAACGTACATCTTCGGCAGAACGAAATCCGGCGTCAAAAGTTTCGCCTCGCGGCTTCCGGAGTACAAGCGACACTGGTCGCAAATAAATTCGATTTTGTCGTATACCGCCTTGGGCGCCAAGGTTGTTGTCTCGACAATCCGTGACAACGGAACACGATTAACAACCAAAATAAATACATCACGATTCTTTTCTGAACGTCGTTGTCCAGAAATAGATTTCTGCTTTCCTATAAATGTCTTTCTGCATTCCAAACAACGATAGCGTTGAGTGCCGGCCGCTGTTTTTCCGAACGCTATATACTGGCTTCCCGATTTCGACAAGGGAATATTATGCATCGAACAACCCTCCGTTTTGCACGAGGGCTCTGAAACTTGCCGGTTAAGATGATTCCCCAAGCGGGCATACTCTTCAGCTATTGCTTGATTGCTTCGAATCGGAGATTTTTTCATTGCAAAAAGCACACTTAATGGCCGGCACGGTGCCATGGCTGGTTTTGGCCACGATATAGTCGCCCGGAACGGGTGGCGTTCCGGCTCGACGATAAGGGCGATTAGGACTGGCCGGGAATCCGAAATTGACACACTGAGGGGATTTGCAATGATTGACCTGAAGCCCGTCGACTTCTGCTGGAATCCGAGGGCCTTTCGAGGGCGGCGCTGATTCGGCTTCATCCTCCCCAAAATTTTTCTCAGACATGATGATGCCCCGTAAGTCTTGACCTACGGGGCATCATAAAGAATCAACCGTCACAAAACAACACGCCAAGTGAGGGGCTGGAGGCAATGCCTGGCGGGGCTTTTTTGAAGTGTTCTGATGTTGCTGATTGGTCCCCCCGACAGGAATCGAACCTGTATCTAGCGCTTAGGAGGCACTTGTTCTATCCATTGAACTACGGGGAGATAGATGTTTTCAATGGGATGACTGGAGCCTTGCTGCTGTTGGCTTCAGCCTTGTCCCGTGGGCGTTTCCGGCCTTTCTGCTTCTTCCTAAATGAAGCGCCGTGACAGCCTGTGAACTCCAGTTTATAGCAGCCTCTGCTACACTTTTGCTACAAATTGACCTTGTAGCACTGAAAAGTGATCTGGCACTGCTACAGTTTTCGACCGGGGTAAAACATGGCTTCAATCCTGCCAGTCGGCAGTCGGCAGTCGCTGGCGTGCCCAGGTCCGCAAGCGAGGGCAGAGTATAGCAAAAACGTTCAAAACGAAAGGTGCTGCCGAGGCCTGGGCACGGGCCAAGGAAGTCGAGATCGACAATGGCCAGAATGCGGTCGACTCGGCCACTGTCAAGGTGGGCGAGCTCGTGAGGAAATACCGCGAAGCGCGTGCAGAATCCGGTCGGCCGGTGAAGGAAAAGTCAAACGAGGACTACGTCCTGAAGCGGCTGGAAGATGCGTTCGAAAGTGACTTTGCCGCGAAACTCACGACACAGCGTATCGTCAAGTTTGCGCAGGATCGTAGGAAAGCCGGCGCCGGTGGCTATACCGTCGACATGGATATCTCGAAGCTCGGCACCGTCCTGCGCCACATGGGGTCATTGCTCGAATTGACGTTGCCCGATGCGATCGGTACGGCCCGTCCCACGCTTCACCATCTGCGTCTGATCGAAGCCGGCGGCAAGCGTGAGCGTCGACCAACACCCGAAGAAATCGAGAAAATCTTTGCGTGGTTTGCCGAGCATCCGGAGCGTCAACAGGCGATGCCGGATCTGTTGCGCGTCGCCATGCAGTGCGCGTTCCGCCGTGGCGAGCTGTTCAACCTGCGTTGGGACGATATCGACGCCGAGAATCACCTCGCGCTGGTGCGCGATCGCAAGCATCCCCGGCAGAAGGTCGGCAACAATGAGTGGATCCCGCTGATTGGCGACGCGTTCGAAGTCATCATGCGGCAACCGAGGTACCCGGTGCCGCCGGAATACGCTGAGAAGTGCAAGGTCGATCCGAAGACGGCGCCGCACAGGAATGAGTACATTTTCCGGTTCGACAAGGGCACCGCGAGCAAGTACTTCAAGCAGGCTTGCGATGCCAAGGGCATTATCGATCTGCATTTCCATGACCTGCGCCATGAAGCTACCAGTGCCCTGTTCGAGGCGGGTTGGCAGATACCTGAGGTCGCTGCGGTGACGGGGCACAAGGACTGGCGCAACATGAAGCGGTACACGAATCTGGATCCCGCTCAAGTAGCTAAGAAGGGGCGACTTAAGCTAATAAAGGCGGCGTAGCGTGCGAATATAATAACGGTCGGCGGCGCAGGGGTGCCGAACATTGCGGGGCAAAAAATGGCTGATTCAGATTCTGATTCCGGTTCTGCTCTCGACGAGGCCAAGAAAGCGGTTGGTGCTATAGGGTAATTAATTGAAATTGCCAAGGACGATCCACAGGCAAGGGAGGCTGCCTCTAATCTCGGAAAGGCTGCCGTGACGCTGACACGGGCGGTCAATAACGTGCTGTTGCCAATTGCTGCCGTTAATTTTGGATTCGAAAAGGCGAAGCGCTATTTCGAAAGCCGGTTCGCCAAGGATCTGGAAGAGAAGACTGCTGATATTCCTGCGGAGGAACTTGTCGAGCCGAAGGCGTCGATTGCTGGCCCGGCACTGCAAGGGCTCGCGTTTACTCACGAAGAGCCAGACCTCAAGGCGATGTACCTGAGCTTGCTGTCCACGGCGATGGATAAGCGCAAAAACGGAAATGCGCATCCTGCGTTCGTCGAGCTGATCAAGCAGATTGATCCGAACGAAGTCGGTTGGCTTCGCCCGCTTCTTACCAGTCCGGTTCGGCAATCAATAGTCGAGATCCGCCTGCAAAACAATGACCAATCGGGTTACATGTCGCTGCGTCCGCACTACATGGAATTTCTTGCGGGTGCCGAGGGCAAGGAAGTCGAGGTTCAGAATTTTACTGCTATGTTGGAAAACTGGGTCAGGCTTGGGCTGG
The DNA here is from genome assembly GCF_003610295.1 of Paraburkholderia sp. BL23I1N1. Taxonomy (NCBI): domain Bacteria; kingdom Pseudomonadati; phylum Pseudomonadota; class Betaproteobacteria; order Burkholderiales; family Burkholderiaceae; genus Paraburkholderia; species Paraburkholderia sp. BL23I1N1. The sequence goes on along the minus strand of NZ_RAPV01000003.1, from coordinate 260,016 downwards.
TCGACGTGGATTACACGCAATATGTGACCGCTCCGGGAGCGTACGACTGGGTTGAAAAGCGGGAGTATGTCCGGGGTCTAAGGAAATTTCACGATAACGACACCCGCACTATAGTATTCCAGCGCGGCATTGTGGGGCGCACCTCCTTCGGAGCTCAGTTTGCTTCCGCCGTTGGAATGTATGCCGCTTTGCCCACAGCTTCGGTGAATTCGCCCGCGGCTGTGGAGGAATAAGCTTTTGCAAAAACGATTTCGGCGGTGAGTGAGAGTGACTCGCCAATGCCGCCGCAATCTTCAGGCCGCTTTGCGACGCGCCTCCTCTGACATTTTGTCCAGGTACTCCGCGACAGCGTCGTAAGAGGCATAGCGGGCTGCACCTTCCTTGTATGTCGGAATCGGGAAAGTCTCGGCACTGACCTGATTGCGGATCGTGCCCTCCGACATGGCCAGCAGCGCGGCGAGCTGGCCCATCGTCAGCCGAACGCCGTAGCGTTCGAGAATGAATGCGCGGGTAAGAAGTGTCATTTTGCTGTGCCTCCCGGCGGCCACATGGCGCGGTCAAGCATCGTCAGTCCCGTTTCGAGCTGAACACCGGCAGCGTTAGCACAGGTGCGTGCTTCCTGTGCCGCTTTGTGCCGGCTATAGCCGCCTACCTCGTCGCGCATGAGGTCGAGCAGCTCGATGTCGGCTCCAAGAGCGATGATCTCAACCAGCTTGCGGATCTCGATGCGAATGGCGTCAATTCGCGCGAGGTTTGCGAGTCGGGGTACGAAGCAAATCCGGGGTTGGCGGCACGTACGCAGCCGTTTGCCGCAGGCATCATCATCGCGCTGCCCGATCTCAACGTGCAGCGCGATGAACCGGTCCAGCTCTGGACATAGGAGGGACCAATGCAGGCAATTTTCCAGATCGTCGCGAACGGCGAGGACATCACGCGCGTGATCCAGGATCGCGTGCTGCGTATCCGGACGGTGGACAAGCCGGGGCTTGAGTCGGACGAGTGCGAGATCGAGCTCGACGATCGCGACGGCAGGATCCAGTTTCCGCCGAAGGGTGCCATGCTGAAGATCTCGCTTGGCTGGAGCGGCAGGGGACTGTCGTTTCTGGGTGAGTACGCGGTCGACGAGATATCGCTCAAGGGACCGCCCGCATCCGTTGTGATCCGCGGCAGGCCGGCGAACATGCGCGCAACGGCGAAGTCGCACCGGTACGGTAGCTGGGAGAACGTGAAGCTGGCGGACATTGTCGGTGACATTGCGCGGCGCAATAAATGGACGGCTGCATGCAGTGTCGAAGCCCAGGTGCCGCGTGCTGACCAGTTTGGCGAGAGCGATCTTCACTTCATCACGCGTCTTGCACGGCAGCACGGTGCAACGGCGACGGTGAAGGCGGGCAAGCTGATTGTCGCGGGCCGTGGCGCCGGCAGGAGCGTGAGCGGCAAGTCGCTCCCCACCATCACGCTGACGCCTGATTCGTTACTCGATTACGAGATCACGTTTCCCGATCGCGCGAGCTTCGTCGCCGTGCGCACGAAAGTGCATGACACAAAGACCGGAAAGAAGATTGATCTCACGATCCCGAATCCCGATGCGCCGCCCGGTGCATCCGCGGTGCACACCGAGCGGCATGCGTTCGCGAACCCGGAGGTCGCGAAAGCGGCTGCACAGGCGCGTTTGCAGAAGCTCAATCACCACACCGCGAAAAGCACGATGACGATGACGGGGCGGGCGGATTTCGCGGCCGAGAAGACGGTCACGCTGAAGGGCTTCAAGAAGGAGGAAGACGGGGATTTCCTGATCGAGTCTGTGACGAACACCTACGCGGGCCGTAGCTGGGAGGCACAGGTCGAGCTGAACGCCGGTAACAGGGGCAAAGCGAAGGTCGGGCACGAGAAAAAGAAGGGCAGGAAGATCAACCTCGTGGTGCCGGCGCCGCCGCACTGACGCGATCGACAGAAGACAAAAAAGCGTACGACAACAAGCAGCACGACAACGAACCGCCCGCGTCTCACGCGAGGCGGTTTTTTATTGAACGGACGGCCCGATGGGTGAGCAGCACAACAACGATCTGGCGGTGCAGATCGCGCGTTTTGGCGAGCAGCTGCGCAGCGTCGCGGCAAGCCTTGAGGACATCAAGACATCGGTGCAGCCGGTTGCCGCGCTTGACCGTGCGATTGCCGAGATGGCGATTCACAACCAGAACGCGCGCAAGGACATCGAGCTGCTGTGGGCGCGTGTGGCTGAGGGCAAGAAGGAGCGCGACGCTCTGGAGCAGCAGATCGGCGACGTCGACGACAGGGTGGCGGCGATGAAGAACACGGCGAGGGGCGCGATGTGGGTGCTCGGGATTGTGCTCGGCATCGTTCAGACCTTCCTGGTGGGCTCAATCGTGTGGGTGTTCACCCATATCAACGAAGGCGACATCCTCAACCGGTTGCAGCAGCAGCGCCTCGAGGTGCTGGAGCAGACCGTGACCAGGGCAACGAAATAAGGAACGAAGCAATGAAACTTGAGGAAAAAATCGATGCACTGATCGGCCGCGAGGGCGGGTATTCAAACAACGCGCTTGATGCCGGCGGCGAAACGATGTGGGGCATTACCGTCGCGGTCGCACGCGCATTCGGCTATGCCGGCGCGATGCGCGACATGCCATGGTCGACGGCCGCGCAGATCTATCGCAGCCGCTACTGGTTACAACCGAAGTTCGATCTGGTCGATGCGCTCTCACCCGCGCTCGCCGACAGGCTGTTCGACATCGGCGTGAACGCGGGGCAGGCGACGGGCGTGCGGTTCATGCAACGTGCGCTGAACGTGCTGAACCAGAACCAGCGCGCGTTCGCCGATATCGCCGTCGACGGCGGCATTGGCGCCATGACGATCGCGGCACTGAAGGCTTTCCTCGCCGCGCGGGGTGCGGACGGCCACCGCGTGCTGCTTGGCATGGTGACCGCACAGCAGTCTGTCTATTACATCGAGTGTGCCGAAAAGCGCGTGGAGAACGAGACGTTCGAATACGGCTGGCAGCTCAATCGTGCATTCGGGGTGAGCGCATGATGGATTTCCTGAAAACGGTAGCGCCGTGGCTTGTCACGTCTTTGACCGGTGGCGTACCCGGCATCGCCGCGATGGCCGCTTCAGCGATCGCCGGCAAGCTCGGTCTCGCAGATGGTTCAGTCGATGCGGTCAGGTCCGCACTGACCGGCCAGCAGATGACGCCCGAGCAGCTGCTCGCGCTGAAGCAGGCCGATGATGACTTCGCGCTGAAGATGCGGCAGGCGGGTTTCACGCACGCGGAGAACATGGCCGGCGTCCAGGTGCAGGCCGACAGGGTAGCGGCCGATGATCGGGCGAGCGCGCGCAATTTTGCGGCGGTGGAACACGACCATACGGCGCGCAATCTGGCCTACATGTATACGACGGCGCTCTTTGCGGTGATCGGACTGGAGTTCCTGCTCGCGGCGCAACAGATCAGGGTGGACGATAGTGTGATGCGCGCGCTCGACACACTGTTCGGGATTCTGATCGCGATGGTGCTGGGCTCGAAGGAATATTTCTTCGGCTCATCCTCGCGTGCTGACAGACAGGCGGCAGCGATCACGCAGTTTGCGGTGTCGCCGGACACCATCGTCGCGCAGACGACGCCACCAGACCGCGTTTCGATGCCGCGGTCGCCGGCAGAAGGGTAAATCCAGCAAGTTACTTTGACCACACCGCGTCGTTGTAGCGCGGCTGTGGAAAAGACAGGGCGACCGGGAAAATGTTAGCGCATTTCTCCCGGCCGCCTTTCCACTGAAGCAGCCAGTGAATTAGCCAGGGCCCTGACACCTACCGGTAGGCGGGGCGAATTCTAACAAATTCCCAACAAGGCAATCCACATATGGCAACTCCCATCATTCCCTGGATCGGCGGCAAGCGTCGTCTGGCAGATCACATCATCCCGCGCTTTCCCGCGCATGAGTGTTACGTCGAGGTCTTTGCGGGCGGGGCCGCGTTGTATTTCATGCGTCCGCCTGCGAAGGTCGAAGTCATCAACGACATCAACGGCGAGCTGGTGAACCTGTACCGCGTCGTGCAGCATCACCTCGAGGAGTTCGTGCGGCAATTCAAGTGGGCGCTCACCAGTCGGCAGGTATTCAAATGGCTGCAGGACACGCTCCCGGAAACGCTCACCGATATCCAGCGTGCCGCGCGCTTCTACTACCTGCAGCAGAACTGTTTCGGCGGCAAGATCGAAGGGCAGTCATTCGGGACGGCAACCACTGCGCCACCGGGGCTGAACCTGCTGCGACTCGAAGAGACCCTGTCGGCGGCGCACCTACGGTTATCCAACACGTTCGTCGAGCGGCTTGACTGGAAGACCTGTATCGACAAATACGACCGGCCGCACACGCTGTTCTATCTCGATCCGCCGTATTGGGAAACGGAAGGCTACGGCGTGCCGTTTCCGTATTCCGAGTACCTCGAGATGGCGGCTCGCCTGCGATCGCTGAAGGGCAGGGCGATTGTCAGCCTCAACGACCATCCGGATATCCGTCGGGCGTTCGACGGTTTTCACATCGAGACGGCGGACATCAAGTACACCGTGGGTGGAGGTGGGCGGGAAGTCGCGCGTAAGGAAGTGATTATTTTCAGCTGGGACGATGCCGCAACACCGGCCGGCCTGTTCTGATACGCGAAGAGCCCGGTTCGGCGGGCTCTTCGGTCGTTATCGCGGTTTGGCCTTGCCGTTCAACTGCGCGTCTGAACTTCGCGAGCCTTTCGTCGCTTCAGCAAGGTAAATACTAGCGACGCGATGCAGAGCGCGAGGATAAAGCTAATCACGAGCAGTACGCCCGCAATCACGCTTTCATGACCCTCGACGCCCACGGCGCCAAACAGGTGAAAAAGGGGTCCTAGCGTCCGATAACCGCTCTCGCTGTATAACCAGCCCAGAAGCGAATCGATCCGCGTCAGGCCCAAGAATACTGGCACGGTCAACACCACGGCCAACAGCACACGTAGCACTCCGTTCATCGTACGTCCACCGTGCCGTAGTAGGAAATGTTGGTGCCGGGAATGAACTTCGTTTGCTGTGACGTCAGGTAGGCACGCAAACGGTCGAATTGTGCCGGCGACTGGAGGGTAATGCATCCTTCGCTGATTCCGAACCGGCCATTTGGATGAAGCCGGAAATTACCGCGTCGAACGCCGTTCACAAACGTGTAGTCGTCGATGGTGCCGTCGTTCCGATAAAGGGCGAACCACTGGTCGTGCTGAACGTGGGATGCTGTATCTTTTATCCAGTCCCACAGCCAGCCGAGGCGGCCTCCGCTTTGACGGCCGACGATGTAGTAGCGTCCCGTTGGTAACGGGCCGGCGCTTTCCACCGCCGTGTCGGCAGGGTTGTTTACGTAGCTTGGCTTTCCGGAGAAAGCGGCCATCCCTCCGATCCCGGAGCAGACGAGCGCGGACATTTTCTGGTCGTTCAGCGTGAAGTAGCAGGATGCGGGCATTGCCGGTCTCGGTTGCTTTCGACGGCGGTAATGTATGACGAAACTGTAGGGTGGCGCAACATGACTGCCGTGCGGGCCCCTCGCTATGCGTACTGGCTATGAGGATATCAGTGCGCTGCTCATCGGCTGGGTCGACCTACGGTTATCGGCCACAAACTGCCGGTCACATGCGCCGGCGGCAGGCCGCTCAGGCGTCGGCTCTGCTTCGCAACCGGCCATCTGATTGTCGCAAGGCGAGCGCTCATTCAGCGGCCAGAAGGGACATCAATCTGAGCGGCCAACAACGCCCAGCTCTACCAAGCGGAGGCGTCTCCCCTGTTAATCCCTGTCAGCTTGCCGGATTTCGTGCCATGACGACCCACGCCGCGCCGTTGATCAACACCGACCCCTCGCCGGGGAGGCTCGCGAAGGCGGCACGAACTGCGGCGGAGGCACGGGCGCGGATGTCGTCGGGCTGACCAGCGAGCGCACGCGACAGCGGGCCGACCTCAAGCGTCATCCTCACTGCGTCGGCGATCGCGGCGTCCCGCGTTTCGCCCTCGCCGAATGGGACGGCCGCGTCGAAGGGCGAGATAACGATTTCGGTGAAACCGGCCGCCGTCAGGATGCGCGCCACGTGCTCCCGGTCGCCGAACGAAAACGGGCCGGGCGCTTCGGGATCGGGCAGCGCGCTCGGCGGGACGATGTCCTTGAGCGCGACCACTGGCAGTCGCATCCAATCGTTCTCGGCCGCACCGCGCCAGCAGACGAAAGCGACCCGGCCGCCCGGCCGGAGCGCGCGTCGCATATGGGCGAACGCCGCTGTCGGATCGGGGAAAAACATCACGCCGAAACGCGAGAACAGAATGTCGAACGCACCTTCGGGCAGCTCTGCGCTGCTGGCGTCGGCCACCTGAAACCGGGCCGGCGTATCGTGGCGCGCAAGCGCGCGCGCTCGATCGATCGATCGATCGATCAGCGATTCTGATATGTCCACGCCCAGCACTTGGCCCCCCGCGCCGACGCGAGCGGCCAGAGCCAGACTCGACGCACCCGCGCCGCAGCCGATGTCCAGAACGCGCTCACCCGTCGCGGGCGCGGCGGCTTCGATCGCGGCCTGCCCGAACACCGCCACCAGAGCGTCGAGCCGGGCCTGGTTGGCGACCCAGCGCTCCCCGCTTTGACCATTCCAGTCACCCACCTGATCAGCACTTTGCCTTGCCATGTCATCTCCTTGACTCGACGATCCGCCTTTCGCCGCGTCGATCTACGCCAACCTTTTCGAAGGCGACGACGCAACGAGAGCAGGGATCTGTGCTCTCAAACCACCATCGACTGCTGGGCGAAGATACCCGCCATCGCGCCCTGCGATGAAGCCTGGGTGACCGAGGGCAAGAAGGGCGTGGCGAGGTCGCCAGCGGCGTAGACGCCGGGCATGCTGGTTTGGCGGCGCTCGTCGACTTTGAGGACGATGCCGGTGGGCGTATCGACCGTGGCGAGGCCCAGTGATTCATGCAGGCGTGCGGACGGCTTGTTGCGCGGATGGGCGAACAGGACGTCGACCGCGACATTGCGGCCGGTATCGAGATTGACGGTGGCGATATGGCCGTTGTGATGGGCGATCTCGATGATCCGGCCATCGACGACAGGTATGTTGCGGCGCGCCAGATCGACCTGGATATCGGGCGCAATGTCATGACCATCGGCGAAGACAGTCAACTTGTCAGTCCAATCGCGGAACAGCCTGGCAGACTGGTGCAACTGCGGGCTGGACCAGACGAGGCCCCAATGCTGGCCGGCGACTTCAAAGCCGTCGCAATAGGGGCAGGGCACGATGGACGTGCCCCAGCTTTCGGCAAAGCCCGGAACATCAGGCATCTGGTCGGCGACACCATAGCTCAGGATCACGCGGCGCGCCCTCAGGCTTTCGTGATCGTCAGTGACGACGCAGAAATCGTCGATGGCGCCAGACACGCTCTCGGCCCGGGCATTGACGAGGCTGATCGTTGGATAGCGCGCCAGTTGCTGCCGCGCCTCGACCAGGATGTCCAGCGGCGGTTTGTGATCGTGGCCGAGCAGGCCATGCGAGTGGCCGGCAAAGCGGTTACGCGGCCGACCGGTATCGAGAACGGTGACCTTGCGGCGGGCACGGCCGAGCTGCAGCGCGGCGGCGAGGCCGGCAAAGCTGCCGCCGATGATGATGACGTCATTCATGGTGATGGGCTCCGTGTTGTGGATGGAAGGTTGGGCTGGGCGCGGTGTGCAACATCGTCCGGCGATACGCGTTTGAGACGGTCAGCGAGCACGGCTTCGACATTGGCAAGAAAGTTGCCCATGGCTGTATTGACCAGCCCGACAATGCCGCTCGATATCGCCGGGCGGCCCGGGGGAAACCTGCCCTTGGCTTGCACATTGCGATACTGCGTGGTATCGTAATGCACCAATTTGGATACTGTCAAGTACTGGAATTGTCGTGACCGAAAATAGCCAGGGCCGGCGCGGCCGGCCCGCCAACGAGGCGCTTCGCCAAACGATCGTCGACGCCGCCTGCGAACTCTTTGTGGAATTGGGTTTTCAAGCGACGACCATGGACAAGGTCGCGCAGCGGGCGAAGATATCCAAGCTCAGCATCTATCGGCACTTCGAGAACAAGGAGGCGCTGTTCAGCGCGGCCATGGTGGCCCGCTGCGATCAGTTTGCACCGCAGGCCCTTTCTGAAGGCGTCGACGGTTCGGCCGAAGATCAGCTCATGGCGGTGGGATCATCCCTGCTTCGCACGCTGTTGAGCCCGGACGTCCGCAGTGTCGAAGCCATGGTTTTGGCCGACAAGACGAATCAAAAGTCGTTGAGCAAGCTCCATTACGAAGCCGGGCCCGCCCATGTCATCGCCCAGATCGAGGCCGTGTTGCGTCAGTTGCACGCGAAAGCGATTCTGAACGTACCCGATGCTCTCCGATCCGCCCGCTTGTTTGCCGCGCTTTTCAAAGGATCCGATCTCCTGCTTATCGCACGCTTCGATGAGGCGAGAGCAGAGGACGACAACGAAATCGAATCCTATTGCCGGTCGGCCGTCGCCATGTTCATCGCCGCGCACGGTCGCATCTAAAGGTGCACTATCGCGGCTTGATGAAGAACATGCAGAGTTGCACACGCTGTTCGCTCTAAGCAATCTGTGGATGACGCGCGAACGACTGATGCGCGAGGCCGCTGCATGAGCGCAAAAGCCGCCCGCGCGGGCAGCCAAGCAGCCTCACCAACTCACGGGTCTAAGCGTCCGCAGAGGCCGATGACTTGTCCCCCAGGCGACGGCACGGAACGACCGTTCCACTCCGATACCTACCCTTAAAACAGAGACTGCTCGACCGGCTGCAACGGGTCGAGTGCTGACGGACGTGGACTTTTCAGTGGCGGAGTAATCAGATGGTGCGCGTCGGACCGGGATCGGCCATGAGCCGTCATTCGCTCGTGGGCTCGTTTGCTCCTTCAATACCATGGCAAGGCCACTGATCTGCATGTCTCGACGGACGCGCACCCGAGAGCGCGTATGCCATCACCTTCCGCCGAACCGCAATCGATATTAATCGACACGCGACCTGGACATGTCCCGATGCTAGTACAACATCCCGAAAATAGATTGAATAATAAACTGCCCCGGTTATCATGTCCGGATGAGCCGAGGCCGCCGTGCAACGCCAGTGAAGCTGGCGAATAAAGAACGACAGGAACTGCTATCGCTGATTGAGCGGAAGACGGCTATGCAGCGAGATGTGATGCGGGCGCGTATCGCGTTGTGGGCCCACGAGGGTCACTCCAATACGGTGATTGCGCGGGAACTGGGTGTCTCGGTGCAAACGGTCTGCCTGTGGCGCAAGCGCATTGCCCGGCAAGGTGTCCAGGGTATTCGCGAGGGCGAGCGCAGTGGCCGTCCGCCACGCATCACGCACGAAGCGCGACTGCAGTTGATTGCGCTGGCGTGTGAAGCGCAGGAGCCTGAGGAACGGGTCACGCCGACACTCGACGAGATTGCGGCGCGTGCCGTGGAGCGCGGCGTCGTCGGGCAGATCAGCCGCAGTCACGTGCAGCGCATTCTGCAGGCCGGCGACGTACGCCCGCAGCGGGTCCGGCAATGGCTGCACAGTCCAGACCCGGCCTTTCGCGAGAAGGTCAACGTGATTTGCAAGCTGTAGCGCAAGGCGCCGCGAAACGCGGTAGTGCTCAGCATCGACGAGAAGACCGGCATTCAGGCCATTGAGCGCAAGCACCCGGGACGGGCACCCGCGCCAGGACGGCTGCGTCGCCGTGAATTCGAATATATCCGTCACGGCACCCAGGCGTTGATTGCTGCGCTCGATGTGCATACCGGAAAGGTGTTGGCAGAGTGCCGCGAGCGGCGCACCCAGGACGATCTGGTAGCCTTCATGGAACGCGTGGCAGGCGCGTACCCAGATAAACAGGTGCACGTGGTTTGGGACAATCTGAACACGCATCGCGCGCAGGCCGTCTGGCAGGCGTTCAATGCGCGGCATGGCAAGCGGTTTCACTTCCACTTCACGCCGTTGCACGCAAGCTGGGTCAATCAGATCGAACTCTGGTTTGCCCGTTATACGCGCCGGGTGCTGCGCCATGCCAGCCACACCAGCACCGCGCACCTGCGCGAGCGCACCGGGCAGTTCGTCGGCGAGCACAATCAGGCCGCACGCCCCTTCAAATGGAGTTTCCGGGGCTATCCGCTGCAAAGCGGTGCATCGTAATCGAGGAACGCAGATGCCAGCTGTACCCGCCAAACACCACGCTGCTGAACTGCAGCGTCAACTGCGCAGCCTGCTCGGTCATGAGCAGATCGTCACGCAAGCCTACGGGCGCCACTTGCTGATCAAACGTCTGGATAATGACGAGCCAACCGTCGTGGCGCGCCTCACCGAGCTCGGCCGCAATCGATATGGCGCCGCCTTTCGCAGCCATAGTGGGCGTTGGGAACCGCTGCCGGGCACGGGTTCGCTCGACGAAATGGCCGATGTGGTCGTCACGCTCCTGCAGCCTTATTTGCAGCCTGATAATTATTAAACGTATTTACGGGATGTTGTACTAGTCACCGGGCCCTGCCGGCGATAGCGGCGGCGAGGCAGTCTCGCTGCGACTGCAGACGTGACCAGGCGGTCATAAGCGCGTCGAGGGACGCTAGATCCTTGTCACGAGATCCCAAACGCTGAAGCAGCGAAATGTACTCCCTTCGCACTTCAATCACGCCCTCAAGCGCCACCAGGGCTTGCTCAACTTCGCAGAGTTGTCGTCGCAGGTCATCTGTCATTTCAATCCTCCTGACGGACGAACGCATCCTGTTCGTACTGGGTCTGCTCTGGCGACTCCCGTGCGCCTCGGCTCTTGTTGCTGATGCCGAAGGCTGCGGATAATCCGGCGAGTTTCCCCTGATCCAATTAGCACTCTCTTAAGGGCGTAGCGGATTGGCTGTGACTCCCTTGGCGCGGCGTGATTACGGGCGAGGTTTCGCTCGAGGCGTCTTCTCGCGTCCATGGTGGAGCCGCCAAAGTGCTGTGTAAACGTACAGTATCGCAGGTTGCACGTAAAGACCTAGACTTATGATTCCGATACAAACGCAGAGCGCGCCATGGTCACCAAGACCGTCCGCCGGACATTTTCCGGTCTGACTTCGGCGTTTTCGCCAGGTCCGAAGGGCAAGCAAGGGGTCGCATATACCGTGAAATCAGCCCAGCAACGTGCCGACGAAGCCTGGAGACGCGCGACGCACGGAGTCCATAGTTCCCAACTCAGTAAAATTCCGAAAGCCTGATTTTCCGAAATCAGAAGCAAGACCGAGCCTGCCGTACGAATTAGCTGTAATCGAAGCCGGAAACGAACTATGACTGCGCCGCAAAAACTTTACGGTGTGACGCTGAAGCCCCACGTCAAGGCTCCGCGCAAGCTGATCGAAATCCCCGACCCCGAGGCGCGCCTCGACCTTTTGGAAGCGGTTCGCCGAGCCGTGACGGAGAATCGGGAAGTTGGGGAGCGGCAATCCGAGAATAATTCGATCTAGTATGGCGGCAGTGACCCATGCGATTTGAGCTACGAAACATAGTCGCTCACGTTGGAAAATATCGAATCGGGTTGCCGATGTGAACGAACAATAGAGTTCGACACAAGACAATAGACCTTGACGCAAAACAACAGAGTTTGACACAAGACTCAGATCAGTCGACTTCCCGGAGGCCTCCAATGTCATCACTCGCAACCTCGGTCATCACGATCGTGGGAGGCGTGATCGTCTACGTTATCGGACAGCTTGTTTCGAAGATTCTTATCGAGCCGGTACACGAACTGAAGCAGGCTGTCGGTGAGGTCAGGTTCAATTTGGCGTTTCATGCAGCAACGATACTTACGCCGGCAGCAAGAAATGAGGAGCGGTCCCAGAAGGCCTACGAAGCATTGATGCGAAGCTCTTGCGACCTGCTCGCACGTGCCGAGGCGATAAGGTGCTTTCCAGTCGCGTCTATGTTTTTCAGCTTGCCTTCGCAGGAATCTATCAGGATTGCCGCGAAGCAAATCCGCGGCCTTTCCACCTATGTTCATGGCTCTCAATCTACGGAGACCGATTCGAGCGATGCGGTCGGCAAACTCGTGGCGAGCATCGAACGTCATCTCAAGTTGGCGCCGTTGGAGTGACTTGGCTACAGCAGCCATGTGACGGGCGTGAGTGCGGCCTGTCCGGGGGTTCAACGTCCGTATTCGGAACCTGATGTTGAAAAAATTGTGTCGAAAACTATTGTCGTAAGCTCGATGGCGTCTTGTATGACGATGCGAATGTGTCAAACTCTATTTGAGTTTTGCGCCGCGGATGACGGCTCTATGTGCTTGATTAAACAGAGAGCAATGTGTCAAACAGTATTGTCGGTTCACAGCCGACGGATACGGCGTAAGAAATCGCTCCACGCCGAAATGAAGAGGTCGGATGGGAACCAAAGGTAGCGCCGGGCGATATGGCGCCGTCGGGCAAGGACTTCGCGAAATGGCCGTCAGAGGTAGGTTGGTCCGTCTCTCAAACCAATGTCTCTTTCCGAGACTAGGCGCGTCCCTTGACCGCAATCGGTCATCGGCTAAGTTGGGTCGATAGCGGGCGGACAGGAAATTGACGAGCGTAGCCGATCGCGTAGGTCGTCGTTCAAACCTTTAGCTGGCAGACCGCAGGTGCTGCTGCATCACGGGCGAATGGGCAACAGATGATCCGGCGGCTGGCGTGATAGTGGATTCGGGCATGGTCGGATACAAAGTTGCTTTGTTGCACGAGTTTATCAGTGTGTGCTGCTTAATCGGGCTGCCCGATCCACCGTTTCCGGCCAGCAGCGGACATCGCCGCGATGACTCCCGACGCAGTGAAGGTGTCTGTGGTGAAAGGAACGCCAACGCCTTCCTGAGACAGGCGTCCAAATCCTCAACGCGCCAGATAGAAGTCTAAGGGGATAAGCTCCACGGCCCATCCGCCTTCTTCGCCCAGTGTGGCAGCCGGGTGCATGGACGCGATGCGTAACGCCTCGTCAACGCTGTCCGCCTCGATGATGAACAGGCCGCCCACGACTTCCTTCGACTCGGTGTAAGGCCCATCGGCGATGCTCGTCTCTCCAGTGCGCGGGCGAAGCGTTTTCCACTTGTCCAGATCGCCAAGGGAGGCGGAAATCAGAACCTTGCCGGTAGCGCGCATCTTCTCGTCCAATGCCGGACACTGGCTCACCAGTTCCTTGATTTCGTCTGGCGCCATCGCGGCGAATTTTTCGGGGGAGAAGTACGCCAGGCCGAGGTATTTCATGGGGGGATCCTTTGAATGGGGTTCACTAACGACGAATCTGATGATCGGAAATCGACAATGTCCTAGCTTGTTTGTAGCAGGTCTCGCCAGCCTGTCCGCTTTGGGTCCCTCGTGCCCGACATAGGCAGATGGATGGGGAGAGACTTTAAGATTCGAGAGGACCGGGTGCGGCCATGAACGGCCCGACACGATCTGTTCGCGAACGTCAACCCATGAGGGGCGAGCGGCCCTTCGACGCGGCGATGCCTCGACAACGCTCGCCAGTGACGCCGATCATTTGCCGTAGCGGTATTGAGGGCATATTGTCATCCGTGCGGCCCACCAGCCCCGACTTTGAAAGAAAGGTCAATATGGCGGCCCCTGAAAAAATTGCTCAACACTTTCCGCGAACCCTCCGTTACGGAACGGGAGAAGGGACCCACGTCGAAGAATTGATCTCGTAGAGTGCGAGACAGCGGGGTCGCAATTCAAATAGACAGATGAAAAGAATCTATACGTACAGGGGCTTCGAGATCGCGGTGGAGCTTGAACCAGTGTGGGAAGCGTCTGGCAACGTTACATTGCTGCCACCGCGTGGTTTTATCACCGTCGTGCAGATCAAAATGATTGGCGCTACTCGACCGACGGTTGCGCCAATACGCCTGATAGCAGCCAATCATCGGCACTTCGCGACGGAAGCCGAGGCGCTCATGGCAGGGTTCAGCGCCGGACAGCGGGTCGTAGACGACACGCTTGCCCCGTGAAACGTACTTCATCGCGATGATTGAACGTTGGACGAAGGCAACGTCGGCGGTGGGTTGGGGTACCGCCTACTTTCGGTCATGCATGGTGGTATCACGCGGCGCAGGGTGAAGCCGATCCAGTCTTGCCAGTAGTGCCGAACCCTGTTCCACAACGCGACGAGGCACATCAGGAAGCGCCAGTACCGTGCGAATGCGCGTTCGCCAATATTCCACGTGCATCACGGCACTTGAATGTTCTGTCCGGTGGCTGACACCTAGGTGTTCCAACTGGGAAATCACGGCCTCGATATGATCCAATTCCTGCTGCGCATGGTCGTGCCGAGACATAGCTACCTCGCCCAGAAGGCTCATCTTCTCGCTTCATCGCCCGCCACATTGTCAATGTCGGGTCCGGGTCCAGTGGGACCAGTCGTGGTGGTCCAGGTTCCGGAGGAGCTGTCGTCGACGGTGCTCGCGCCGATAGTGGCCGGCCACGAGCACTGATGCGATCATCAGCACAATCGAACCCATCACAATGCCTACCCACGAGTCGCTCATTTGGCTCTCCTGCGCGGTTGCCGTTACCGACCCAGGCGATCCACCGGAGCCCGTCCATCCGGGCCGCAGGCTTCCATCGCCATCCCTGTTGTGCAGTGAACCGGCTGCATGCCAGCTCACCTCCGCCGCCCGGCTGCAAGCCTGGTTGTTTCACTGCAGGTGCTGGCCGCCATTGATCGCGATGTTGGCGCCGGTCACGAAAGCCGCCTCACGGGAGCACAGGTACAGAACCAGCGCGGCCACTTCGTCCGGCTGCCCGAGGCGGCCGACCGGAATCTGCGGAATGATCCTGCTGTCCAGAATGTCCTGTGGCACTGCTGTGACCATCTTCGTGGCGATATAGCCGGGCGAGATCGTGTTGACCGTGACGCCTTTCTTCGCCACTTCGAGCGCCAGTGACTTCGTGAAGCCGTGCATGCCCGCTTTGGCGGCCGCATAGTTCGTCTGACCGAAACCGCCCTTGCTGCCAATGATCGACGACACGTTGATGATGCGACCCCAGCCCCGTTCAACCATGCTGTCGCACCACGGCTTCGTCATGTTGAACACCGAGTCGAGATTGGTGCGGATCACCGCATCCCAATTGACTTTGTCGAGTTTCCTGAAGCCCGCATCCCGTGTGATGCCGGCGTTATTGATCAGGATGTCGACTGGGCCGACTTCCGCCTTGATCCGCTCGGCGCATAGCTGACACGAATCGTAGTCGGCGACATCGACGGCATACGCGCGGAACTGCCGCCCGTCGGCTTCCATGCGGGCCAGCCAGCTGTCCGCACCGGTATTCTGCGGCGAGCAGGTGACCAGGACTGCATAGCCGGCGTCGTGCAGTCTGATGCTGATCGCTTCACCGAGTCCGCCCATTCCGCCTGTGACCAAGGCAACCTGTTTCGTCATCTCACCTGTCTCCAGTAAAAGGAGGCGATCCTCGCTCACGCGGAACGGCGATGCTCGCCTGATGGCCGTCCAGATGCGTCAACATCAACAGGATTCCTTTGTATGACGCAACTGATTGGACTGACTGACGCGGGCGCCGGGCCCGCTTCGGGCACTATCGCCTGGTGCCCGCCGACGCTTGCTCGGCAGTGCGCTGGGCAGTCTTTGACGCAGCGGTCGCGACGGCGTCAAAGCTGCTTCCGGCGACCTGCACCGCCTGCTGACTGGTTTTCTGCAGGGATTCGACCAGCGCATGGGTGGCGCCCATCGCCGACTTCCATCCGGCGATGGCGGCTTCGGAACCCGCCGGTGCGCTCCTGGCAACTTCCTCGACGAGCGTTTGCACCCGGCGGTTGTACGCTTCGTATTGCGTCTGCGCGACCTGCGCGAATTTGCCCTGGGTGGCTGACATGATCTCGAACAGCTGACGGCTGTATGACTGCATTTTTTCCGCCGTCGGCGCAACGAGAGCGGCTTGCAGCGCGAGCCACTCCTGCGGATCCTTGACGGAGAACGCTTTCAGCGCGTTCTGCTGGGTTTCGGCCAGCGTCGACTGGATCGTTTTCAGATTCAGTTCGGCCAGCTTTTCAATCCCCTCGACTACCTTGGTGGCGAGCCCGTAAGCGGTATCAAGGTTGGCCTTCTGGGATGCTGCAATCTGCTCCGGGGTCGATAGGTTCATCGCGAAACTCCTGAGGCGACCTGGCACCTTTCCGATCAATCGGATAGCAATGAGGTGCGCGGCGGTCATGTGGACGGACTGGCGGAAAACACGAGCGCAACGCGGACTGCGCATTGCACGCGCCAGGACATTTAATAGTAGTACTTATCGAACTATTGAGGACCCGCTTATTCCGATGATAAGGAACTGCATTGCTTGCCCCGTGGAGTTGGGCGCTGGATTTTATAGGGCGGACAATGATCCGCTAACGAAAGTCATTAGCCGAACCGCGTGACAGCTTTGAGTATGGAAACGCCGTCGCTGGTTATCTGGGGGCGTTGCTGGCCGGATGGAAGTGTTTCCAGTGCGACGAGTTGGTGTTCGAGCAAAATATCCAGCTCCGCACGATCCAGCCCGAGTTGATCGGGCGCGTCCTTGATCAGCATCAGGGTTGCGAACTCATGGGGGCTCAGCATCTTTGTCTCCTGTTGATAGGTGTCAATTTGCCGGAAAGCTCAACCGTTCTCGCGCGACGACTAGAACCGTGTCTCGCGAAATGCGACTTTCACGCATGATTCACGCTAACCGGATGCCGACCGCGCCCGGGAGATCATCTTACTGTGTCCCCATCGACACGATCAATATGTGGGATTTAACATTTTTCTTACAATTGCATTCGGACTGTGGGCCGCCACCTGCACGTGTGTGGGCGTGCGCCCCCGCCGGTAAAGGCGTTTGAAGATTTTCAGACGTATGGTTCGACGGCTTGTCGTGAGGTCGTTCAAGAGGGTAAACGACAACTCAGCTTGCCTGACAATAGTAGGTGCCCCGAATCTGAAGTGCAACGTGTTTCCCGCATAACGTACGTCCGTGTCGAGGCGCTTCCGCATTTCGTGGGGCAGTTGCTGCAGCGCCTCAGGCGTCACCAGTCGCCTGTCTGGAGCATCCAGGCTAACGTCGTGATTGAGACCGGAGGCATGCGCGGATAGGCTCGATCGACAAACCCGGCGTCGACTGCCAGCGTCCCATGTTGTGCCGAAAGCCGCCATCCATTGGCTCAAGCTTAATGGCGCTTGTGGGTCGAAATGAGCCCGACGTATCAGGCAGCACCCGGCCAATTTCTGCCACTCGCCAGAGCCATGCAACGGTCACTCGAACGGCTGGTCAGCTCCGAAAACCCGCCGATGCTCGATGCGCGCATGTCGGCCGAAGCAGGCTCCCTCAGGGAGCCCGCGTGCTTCATAAATTGAGGGGCCGGCTCACGTCTGGTTGCCCCACAGATCTTCAATCGCGCGGATCGCTAGCAAATATCCGTTCGCTCCTGCCCCGCAGATCACCGCGGTGGCCGCCACCGAGATCGTCGAGTGACGATATTCTTCCGAACGCTTGTGGATATTGGTGATATGCAATTCCACTACCGGCCGTTGAATGAGCTTGACCGCGTCGAGCACCGGAATGCGACCGAACGAAAAGCCGGCCGGATTGATGATCAGCGCGGCGTCCTGCAGGAACGCTTCCTGGATCCATTCGATCAGTTCGCTTTCGCTGTTGGTCTGACGGAAGACGCAGTCGAACTTGAGCGCGTCGGCGAGTGTCAGGCAGTTCTGTTCGATGTCCTTCAGCGTGGTGCTGCCGTAGATGTGAGGCTCCCTTACGCCCAGCATGTTCAGATTGGAGCCATTGAGGATGTAGAGTTTTCGGGTCATGGTTTCAATGTGTAGAGGAGGGTTCCAGGGCGGTGCCTTTGGTTTCCCGGGATACCGCGATCATGAGGAAGGAGACCAGATTCAGCGAGCCACATACAGCTACGATGGCCCACGGGGAACCGTGAAAGGCATTGAGCAGCGCCACAGCGACAATCGGCATTGGGCCGCCTGTGAGCAGGTTCGCTCCTGAGTACGACAGTGCAGAGCCTGTGTAGCGTGCCTCGGTTGGAAAGGACTCCGCGAACCATACCGGCTGGATACCACTTTGAAATTGTGTGAAGCCGAGGAACGCGCCCATCACGGCCATTGTCATCGCAATCGAGTTTTGGTTGAGAACCGGAAAATAGACCAGGCAGCAGATTAGCGTGCAGAACGAGCCGATCATCAGCGCACGTTTGCGTCCAATCCGATCGCTCAGATAGCCGCCCGCCAGCGCGCCCACGATGGCGCAGACATTGGCGATCATCAACACCATGAAACCGGTCTGCCTGGGCACGCCGAGGTGCTTGGTCAGATAGCTGAGAGAGAAAACCACGATCAGATAAAACAGCGCAGCCGGCCCGCAAAAGAACAACGTCAGGCGAAGCGTGGTGCGCCAGTGGTACTTGAACACAATCCCGAGCGGATTGGCTGCGCGTGCGCCCGCGCCACTCTTTTTGAGTGCCTCGAAGGCCGGTGTCTCGCTAACCTTCCTGCGGATGTAGATGCCCAGTAACACAAGGACAAAGCTTGCGAGGAACGGGATTCGCCATCCCCAGGAATCAAAGTCGTTCGACGAAAGCAGGGAGGCCAGCGTAAAGAGCGCGAAATTGGCGAGGATCTGGCTGAGCGGCGAGCAGATGCCGAGCAGGCCCGAATACCAACCACGTCGCGCTGCTGACGCATGCTCCACCGCCATCAGTTGCGCGCCGGTCGATTCCCCACCAAGGGCGAAACCCTGGACGATCCGCAATGTAACCAGCAGTGTCGGCGCCAGGATGCCAACCTGGTGATAGGTGGGCAGCAATCCCATCAGGAACGATGACGCGCCCATCACCGAGACAGTGATTAGCATCAGTTTTCGGCGTCCCCAACGGTCGCCGAGCATCCCGCAGATCACGGCCCCCAGCGGACGTGCGGCGAGCCCGGCCCAAAAACTCGCCAGCGAAGCGAGCAGCGCGGCGGTTGGGTCGAGGGACGGGAAAAACAGCTTCGGAAAGATCGTGGCCGCGACCACGCCATACAACGCGAAGTCGAACCATTCGAGCGCTGTACCGACGGTTGCGCCGGCCACCGCGCGACGCGCCATCAAGTGGGCCTGCGCGGACTGTTCTCCCGCGGCGAGGTCTGAATCAGCAAAAAATGACATGTTGTCTCCTGAATTCTCGATATGTTGAAACGTTCGTTTCTGGCGACGAACAAATGCTATTGTTTGCGCTGCAAAGGAGGGGCGTTCCGCACCGGAACTGCGTTTCACATCGTAGGATATGGCGAGAAATGTCGCTCAAAAACGGCCTGAGAATTCTCGATTTGCTGGCGTCGCAAGGCGAAGGCGCAGGCCTCGTGGCCATTGCCGACGCATTGTCTCTGCCGCGCAGCACGTGCCACCGCCTGCTCACCGAACTCGTTGAAGGCGGGTATGTCAGGCAACTGGTCGATCACAGTCGCTACATTCTGACAATGCGCATGACGTCGAACGGGCTCGAATTCCTGAGCCTGACGGGCATCGCAGATATTGCGCAGCCAATCATCGAACGCGTCGCCGCGCAGACCGGTGAACTGGCGCGGCTGTCACTGGTGGACGGCGAGGCAATTATCTGGGTGGGTAAGGCGGACGGACAGCGCATCGGCTTTCGCTACGATCCCGACATGGGCCAGGCAGCACGACTTTCATGCACGTCGACCGGACACGCGTGGCTCATGACGATGACCGACGAACAGGCGATCGCACTCGTTTTGAAGCAGGGCTTCGGAATGCCGAATGAGTTCGGACCCAATGCGCCGACGACGATCAAAGCACTGCTGGGTTTCCTGCACGCTGCGCGCGTGCGTGGTTACGCGATGATCGACGAGGTGTTTGCTCCGCGCATGTCAGCGGTGGCGGCGCCCGTGGTAAGTGGCTCGCGCTGCGTCGGCGTTATCAGTTTGGCCGGTCCGCGCGTGCGGCTGACCGCCGAGAAGATTCACGAGTATTCGGTACTGCTGCGCGAGGCGGCGAATGAGCTTGCCCAATTGAGCAATATGGCGGGATTCCCCGGTCGGCCCCCACTCGGCAAGGGATGAGGGGAAACCGGACTAATACCCCGCGGCAGGTGAACTTGGTTTGATTCGGCCGATGACACCCCGAGTGACTAACAGAAGTGAATGACCGCTGTAACTCGGAAGCTGTCGAATTGGTAGTGCTGGGTCCAACGTCGGCTCAGGGTCGACCTGAGCCGGCCGTCGTCGGGCTCTGGGCGGCCATTACCCGACAGGCGAGGGACGAGGCGGAACGGCTGCTCTCCCGCAAAAATCCGATGATAGAAGCGTCGAGCGTGACGTTGTTGGAAGCGGCCCATCCTGCCGGATGGGCCAAAATGTCCAGATCAATCCGAGCACCACTATCGCCGTGAGCCACGCGAATAATTCTGTGCGATCGCGGCGCATCCGGCATTTCATCTGGATGGAATTGCTTCCGGAATGTCGCTCCGGGATGATGGCGTCTCGTTCTGCGTTTCATCGCCGCTGCCGTCGCGCTCGCAGATCCATCCGAACGCCCATTGTTGGGCAACTTCGATCGCTTCTTCCTCCGTATCGAAGTACGAAAGATCACGCTCGATGTGCATTTCACCATCAACTTCTTCGTCAGCTGAAACGCGGACCAGGCGCGCGTGTGCGAAGAATTTCCCAAGGGAGAAGTCGGGAGTCGCGTCGATGATCCACCCACGGTACCCGCATTTCATGATTACCTCCGATACTCAGGCTAATCGGGATTCGAAAAGGCAAAGCATGGATTCGCCGGTCGTAATCGCCAAACCTCCTTCCCCTGTCAAAAGCTCGTGGACGTCCGTGCCCGCGGTAGCTGGGCAGACGTTCACCCTGGAGTACCGATTCAGTTATAGACCTTGCGCGGCCCGACTGTGATTCCTGCTGTCTACGAAAACAAAAAATAGCCTTTCAGGCCGGGCGCCGAACCGAGCGATCCCCAGCGCCCTTCAACCCTGCAGCGCAACATTGCCATCGTGATAGTCAGCGCGGCGGAAATCTCTCGCGGCATTGATCATGCTGGGCGACAGGTGTAGAAACTGGACAAGGTGCCGGGGAGATTGAAAATGGACGTACTCGAGATGGCGCGCGATTCAGGATTCTCGGTACTGCTGGATGGCAGGATCGGGCACGATGAATACACCAGCGTTTCCGGCACGAAGGAGGCATTGCAACGGTTTGCAGAGGCGGTCCGGATGACGGTGTTGCAGGAGCGCAATCGACATACCAGATTTCGGCCTGCCTGCATATCGACAGGTCACTGGTAGCCGAGACGCACGTATGCAGGCATTGAATAACTATCGTGACAATTCACTCTGGTCCTGGCCACCTCGTCGTGTAGCCGCAGCGGCAACATGTTGCCGCTGGAACGTGTCGCGAACAGCGTGCAGCTCATTTCTCACGGCCAGCACATTGACGAAAATTCTACTCATTGTTGTTATTGCCGCTTCGTGTAGCGGATGCTCGCGCAAGGACGACAGCGGAATCACTTTTCCGGGCGGACACAACAGCAATGGCAACGGTGCATCATCGCCGAGGGCGGGCATGAGTTCCTGAGTTCTTCTGGCGAGTCCGGCGCGCGAGACGCCTGTCAGATGACGGAATACAGGAGGAAACAATCATGAGGCCGATTGACCGGGAGCAGCGAATCGAAGCGATCGAACTGGGATTGGCAGGGGTATTCACCTCACCAAAGGCACCGTCGGTGAAATGTTATGAGGAAGGATCCCACGTGCAGTTTCAGCTATCCTGGGTTGTCGAGTCAGAACGCGATACGTCACTGGATTCGCGCTGCGTCATCGCGATCAGATTTGCGGAACCACAAATTGATCGCTACGCCGCGATGAACACCGCCCAACGCAGGGCGATCCGGAATCGGCTGGGGACTTTCGTCCGGCAACGCTTTGACGAACAGTACAAGCGACCGCCAGTAGAAGGCGACTGCTCGATCGAGCTGGACGTCGACGACGCGCTTCTGGATACACAGGACAATGGGAGTTCTTACCCCTGAGGCAACCCTTATGGGTAAAAATACGCATCGAGCGCCCACGGTAACGCGATCAGACGATCGACCATAGCTGCGAGTGTATGGGGTGACACGGCCGCGAACGTAATGGTCATTTCTTCGTAGCCGTGACGGCGATCGACGCGGACCCGAACGTGGTCCGCATGGTGTGCCTCGCAACCGAGAACCTGCCAGGCAGCAACAACCCTCAGGTCCCCTGCCTTTGCACGCACGGTGAGCCGGTAACGATCGCATTGGACCGGTGCGCGGTCCCGGTCTGACATCACCTGCATGATGGGATCGTTCGGTGACACCTCAATTTGGCCGTCGGTCGATTGCATTCTGGACTCCGGAAGACCAGTCCTGCGGGACAGGGGCCAGAGCCGATTGGTCACTCGCCGGACGTCCGCTGCATGACTATCGTTATAGTCCGCGAGATTATCGAAGGTTAGGGTCGCATGTGGAAATCGGCGACATTCTGTACCTCGGCTCCCCAGTCGTTCGCCAATACGACAGCACGCGGTGTCATAGCCATACTGCGTTGGCTCCGGCGAAGAAAAGGTAACTCCCGCGATGTTGTCGGCTCGATCCCGTAGCTGCTGATAGAAGAAACATCTAGGCAGCGTCTTTTTACGCGGCGTTGCAATTTGTGCAAAACACTACGGACCGTGTGAGAACCGCACGATCGCGACGCATTTTGGGGCATGTTTATTGCGTCACCGTATACTCTGCGCCTTGCGTTATCAAGCAGCGGGCACCGTCAATGAAAACATGCATTTGAAATGTTGGCGTACCGCCGCGCGCCTCGCCGGATCCACGCTCGCTTGCCACCAAAGGAGCCGGACGGCGACCGGGGCGAACCATACGGGAGAATTTGCGATGAACTCGAATTTCAGGAACGTCATGATAATCACGGCAATCGCGATGTTGACGATGGGCGCAGCAGGCTGCAAGCGCGCCGACAACAGCGGCGGCTCAGGAGCTGATGCTGGCAGCACGGGCGCAATGAGCGCACCGTCAGCCGCGAGCGGCGGAGCCGCTGCGGGAGGCATGAGCGGAGCCGCGTCCGGCGCGAGCCAGTAGTCCCAGCGCAGCGTCCCCGGCTGCCTGAGACCGACCAAAAGAAGCGGATCGCGTACTGTCGGTCGCAACCTTGCAAGGTTCAGGCTGCCTATGCCGACCGCATGGGTCAGAATCGGCAGAGGGTGTGTCAAAACTCGAAATTGCCTGGTTTTCGGGTGTCGCTTTACCTCTCCCCAAGTGCCGCGAAGCCGATACAGAGCATTCTGGTGGGTCGACTTTCGCGCCCAATTCCCCGGAGGGAGGGCGGTGTCCATTCCATCTCGGCCGGTTGCACTCACAAAGCTACGACGCCGCAAAGCTGCCGTAGGCGCAGTGAATGCTTTTGAATGTCGGCTATGGTAGTTGCGGCTGAACGCGTACAGTCGGCCACAAACGGTCCTTCACGGTCGCACTGCCAACGACCGTTGAGTGATGGCGAGCGGCCATGCGAACCAATGTCGCTTGCCATTTGTCCCGTTCGTTTCTCGGGTGCTCCATGTGCAGCGGCACTGGCTCTTGATAGTCATTCACGCCGACGACGGTCATTCCCGTGTCATTTTTACAAGCTGCACCAACAGGATCACAGCGTGTGACTCCGGCCCTGAAAATGTGATTACCGACACTGGTGAGGGCATTCACGCCCAGGCGCACAAAAAAACGTCTTACTGCGTCCTCCCTACGCGTCGCAGCGGGCGTTCTCGCCTGGCACGGCAAATGCGAAAGCCGTGTATGTCGGAGAATTGATCATGCAGGTTTCGGATCCGGTTCGCCCTGGGCTCCGGCCCCGGACAGCACGTCGCATCCCCCTCAGTGGCGCGAAACTGCGCGTGCTCGTCGTCGACGACAACCAGAACGCTGCTCACGCACTGGCGGCCTTCCTTTCACTGGAGGACATGGAGTGTTGCACCGCGTGTGGCGGAAGGGAAGCGATTGCGATCGGGATTGCATGGGTGCCGCATCTCGTGCTGATGGACATCTCCATGCCGGAATGTCGCGGCTTCGAAGCCGCCCGCGCGCTGCGCGACGACCCGCGTACCTGCGGTATTGCAATCATCGCCCGTACCATGATGGACGAAACGGAGGTACGCGAGCACCTGACGGACGACAGATTTGACGGTTACGTGCAGAAAACGCAACCACTCAACCAGGTGATTGCACTGCTTGCAACGCTCGCTCAATGATTGCCTGCCGCGGCGGGTGCATGGCCGCCAGTCAGCGCAGCGTCAAGAAACTGGCGGTTGCTGTTCGTCCCCGTGCGTATGCAAAAGCAGAGGAGTTCATGTCGGATACGGTGATTTTGCGATGCGGCCACCACGGCAGACGGGCGCACCTATCGATGACAACGGATCCACGAGTCCGCATTGTTCCGAGCGCGCTCATCTACATCGACGAACAGAGCGCGGGAAGTCCCAACTGCAGGCGTCGCAGTCCTTTCTGTTATGTGGACCAGGCTATCACCCTCAACCGCAGTCTGCTTGCTCTGGGTCTGCCGCAGTTGACGATCGTTACGAACGTTCCCGACGACATCGAGCGTCACCTCATGAACTTCGGCCACGACATGCGTCCCCGGCTCGTGCCGGTCAGCCCGTCAATCACGCTGCCCAAAAGCACGCGTTTCTACAGCGCACATTTCAAGCTTGACCTGCTGGAGCAGGCTGGACGCAGCCTTCCCAAAGACGCGCTCCTGATGCTGCTTGACACCGATATGGTTGCACTGCTGCCATTGGATGTGGACCTGCTGCGACGCTGTCAGGCGACGGGTGTCGGCGCATTCGACATCTCGGACCAGGAGTTTTCTGCGTACGGCAACGCGCGCGTCATGGCCGATCTGGAGACAGTCGCCGGCAGGCGCCTTGCCAACCCGAGATGGTTCGGTGGCGAACTGTTACTGGCTTCAGCCGGCGTCATTGAAGAACTTGTGCCGTGCGCGCGTGAGTGCTTCCATCGATATATCGGGTCCATGCCGGAGCTGAACCATCATGGTGACGAGGTGTTCATGTCCGCCGCACTTAACCTTCTGTGCGAGCGCGGTCACCAGGTTATCGACGTCGGCGCACACCGGCTTGTAGGCCGGCACTGGTCAGGCAACACACACCGGGATCTGCGATGGTTCAGGGGCTGCTCGCTGCTTCATTTGCCAGGCTGCAAGGAACTGCTGGAACGGCAGGCCCGCCGCGACACATTCAGTGCCGCGCGTCTGTGGGATCAGCTTGTGCTGATGCACACGTTTAATCGCTTCGTCTGGCCGCTTCGACAGCGGGTGCACGCGCGTCGACGCGGGCACTATACGCAGGACAGGAAAACCAGGGCCGCGGGCCAGGCGCACTGATTCTCGAGGGGGGCGTACGCGCTGTTGGCCGAGTTGATACCAGTACGGCGAGCGGCCGGCTGGGATCCGGCCATTTCCGGCCCTTCGTCTTCGCGTTGGATCGGCGAGTCGAATGTCGGCTTCCCGCTCAGTCATCTGAGCGTCACAGTCACGGATAAGTCATGCCGAAACGTCGTGAGTTATAAAAATCGTTCGAAAGGAGTCGGGGTTGCCTTCCGCTAGGCGACGCTGCGGGTGAGGTGGACAGAAGGGGACTTCCACCCCCAAGCTGTTGCGCATGCTCGGCGCACCAAAAAGAGCCGCGGACGATGCCGCGGCGAACAAACACACACGCCGAACGCTGGGAAAGCTGACGTGTTTCCGCATCCTATCCAGGCTTGGCGCGGATGAAAATCGGGTATTTTGTATGATGATTTTCCGTATTTCCGCCGATGCTTGCAGGACGTCATCTGGCGCGACGCCAAAAGGGTGCGATGGTCGCAAAAAAACCACACGGAACCGCGCGCAAGGCGTAAAAGATCAGTATCGGATTGGCACTGACGACCATCCAGCGATGTGAAATCATCTACCAGCCTGGCTGAACCGACTCTCCGGCTTCGGTTCCCCCGTTGTCCGTCGCAGCCCAACCAAAGTGGGCCTTACGTCCCTCACGCCAATGACCCAACGCCCACCTCACGAAGATGAGGGACAGTTCGCCCTGTGGCGTCTGAAGAGTCCCACCAGTGCCGTCGATTCTCAAAGCATGGTCGTGGCCCATGCCGAAGTTTCGGTCGGGGAATCCATGGCGTTGCTGCTCAGGTTGAAAGGTTTTGTGGCCGTCGCCACGTCGACCATGGAAAATCTGGAACTGATGCTTGAGCATTGGAAGCCGCGCGTGTTGCTGATCGACACGCGCCTGTGTCATGCCGACGACTTCCGGTTCGTCCGGCAGGCAGCCGGCGACGCCGCCTTCGATGGTGTCCTGATTGTCGCAATGACTAACATCTTCCCCGAAGAGACAGCGCGCGATATCCGGCAGATTGGCTTTGACGGCCTATGTCGCAAGCCGTGTCCAGTCTGGAAACTTGCGGAAGCGCTTTAGGGCTATCTTCGCCCGTTGCTGGATCACCACTAACCTAGCCACATCAAGTCGCTCGTCCAAGCTCGCGGCTTTGACCAATGATCCATTGAGCGGAATTTAGCGCGAATGGCCGCTGTCGTTAAGAGGTCGACCTTGACGCGGCCTTGGTTGAACGGCAACAACGGGTCGAGGCCGTGTGACAATGCACGCCACATGCGGCTTCCTCAAAAATCGCCCCTTCAAATCGCGCTGTGCTGGCTTGGCAGCATCTCGGGAAGGGTAAAACGACACCCGAAAACCGAGTACTTTCGCGTTTTCACACGACCTCGGTCGCGAGCGGTCCGTCCATGCTGGTGAGTTGTGCGTAGCCGAGTTTGCCGAGCGGTTAGTGTGAGTGGTCAATGTCGGTAACACGTTGATCGTAATTGAAAGCTGGCGGCCTGCAAAGCCGTTTAGGGCGGTTGCCTCACCTGACCATCGCGCCGACAAAGTGACTTTGAACGGCTCAGGTCGACCCTGAGCCGACCTTCGGCCTTCTCAAGAGCGGCCGTTGGGAGACGCATCGATCTTTAACATAGGCCGGTATGTGGGCGCAGCCGTTTTGATGGAATCTCCCTCGACTAAAGGTATTTGAATTTTGTGATCTGTACTTTGCTATTGAATCGGGCAGCCTTGAACTGGACTGGCTCCGTCGTGTTTCCTGTGGTTCGCTCCATAATCCACGGAATCGGTCGATACGCCATCTTTCGGCCGTTGATAACCAAATCCAGTATCTCGTATTCCTCCACATAGACACGCGTCAAATAGCGTCCACGAGTTTGCCACTCCCAATGAGCGGGCACGATCCGTTTTGCTAAGACCTTGGCAATTCCGGTCTGGGTCTTCACACCAGCGAAGTTGACAATCTCGAACAACCCTTTGGCAATACAGGCGAGAATTACCGCGTAGAAGAAGAAAAGCACGCCTGCGGCACCGAGCTGACCGCGATTCAGTAACGTGAATGGCAGCGACACAACGTTATGCAAAGACACTCTTGATCTCCGGCTGGGATGAAGAACGGTGTAACGCGCCAAGTGACGCTTACACGAAAGGATGTCGATTGTCCCTCGGACCTCGCGGAATTGTCAGCATTCCCGCCTCACATGTCGAGCGTCCGTTCCTGGCCGAAAGTGGCCAGCGCTGATTGGAGCGGCATGCCCACGACAGTTCGCTCTCAACCTTCTGAGGTCTTCGCGGCTCGAACGAAGCGCCTGCGTGTTTGTCAGCCGTTACAAACGGTACCATGCATGCGACATGCGATTCAGTTTGAATGCATTTTTAAAAGTACCCACTCATTATTTGTGATAGGTCACCACGTACCAATTCGTCCAAGGACCTGACTCCCCTACGCGCCATGTCGCAGTACCTGATGGAATTGGAAAACGAACATGCATGTCTCTACTTTTATCGTACAAAAGCAATTCATCGCTGGTACGGCCTGACTCTTCGAAAGTAAATGATGGATCGGTCCTTGGGGGAGAAATCTCATTCCACGTGTTCGCTCCTGTTCTAACAAAGATGTCACCGTTACCAGCCGAGAATGCATTATGAGGTATGCTAGGAATCGGACCCTCTCCGATTGTTTTTATATATGCATACGCGCCGATTCCAAGAACAGTTGTTACAAGAGCCAAGATAAAAAGTCGATCAATTATTCGTCGAATAATATCGGCCCCGAGGACATCGGTTAATTGGGGAAATATATCTTTTGCGATAACCTGGCGAAATATAAAAAACACGACAGCCGCTAGAAAACCTCCCAGCGCGAGCGGTGTCGATACTGAAGTCGCAATATCGAAAATGCTGTCCATGACTATTTTCTCTCCGATGCTTCCACTCAGGACTTCAACTATCGATGACAGGCCGAGCGTTGTGGCTATCTCCACGGTACCGTTGCAGCCTCTAAAGTGTTATCCCGAACGCAGTTATATGTGCGCTATCGCACGCACGTCGCTTACGAGCAGGCGCGCATCAGCTATGCGATGGATGTCCTATACGCCACGCCCTAGCAAGCCAGTGAAGCGTTACGTCGAGCGACGGGTGACTGGCCCGAAGCGCGAACTCTAATTAAGGCACGCTAGCGCGCATGGCTCCGTGATTGAATGACTAGTCAAGGAACCTTCCAAAAATTTGCTCCCACTGTAATTGCTTAGAGCGGCTCTCTGCTCTTTCCGATGTCAGCTTTCGGGTGAAAAAGGGACTACGGAATGTCCTCCAGGCTGGACCCGCAACGTCCGCAGATGGCCGAAGAACGAAACCGCTCGCGCGGTAGGGGCTCCGGCCCGTCGCTGTTGGTCAGGGCAAGGCCGGTCGCGCGGTTTATGTTGGCGAATGAGGCAATCCGCCTCGTTCTCCAGCAGGAGCCGAACCATGCTGCCACTGCGCGAGCCGATATATAACGAGCTTGGACATTATTGGTGTCTCTTGCGGGATGGTTGTTGCTCAATTCGGGACCACTGGGCCCGTCGCAGTCGATAGCGAATAAGGCGCTGAAGGCCCGAGCGCAATTGCATCTGGGATCCAGAAACAAAAGTGGTAGATCGCTACGGCCACAGCTCAGATCTTCCCTGCAATTTGGTCGATCGCACAAGGCCCTATCTGACAGTTCGTTAACCCGTAAGAACCCGTGGTAGCGGAAAGTACGATGCGGAATTTGATCTTCTCGAATAGGACGGATCTGTTCGGTGTCGAACATTCAAATAATTCGAGACCTTGCGCGAGGCGAGCGAACGCCTAGACTCAGTTGTCGATGCGTTTGCAGGCCGGGCTTGGATGCGAATTGCCGAGTCCGCTGGTCAGTCAAAGCGCATATCAAGAACGGACAGTCTTGTCGCTTGAGTATTGAATACAAATGGAGCAGGCGATGCGCAAATTCAGTGAATTCGGAGCGTCTGTTGCCTTGGCGATCGTTATCGGTTCGATTGCGGCGGCAGGTACGTTTGTATGGTTAATCTCCGATACGAACGTTCCAGACTCGGTGAGACTACCCGTTTTATCGATTGGCGGAGTCACGGTACTGCTGATAGTCTTGACCTGTGTAGCGACGATATTCCAGTATTTCGGCCTAACTGATAAGGATCAGGCGTTAGCATTGCCGGGGGGATCGATCAGAGCGGTAATCGCACTTTCTTTGGTTGTTTTGTTTGCGGCATTGACGGTATTTCTATATCAAGGAATCTCGGTTGGAGGGCCACGCAACCGAATTGAAAACGTATCCCAAGCAGATCGAGATAAATTCATGGAGAGTCACGCAAGCGCGCCGGATCTGCAGATTATCCAAAATCCCGGAAGAGGCTCCGGTGGCGCTTCCGACCCAACTGCCAGCTACACCATTACCTATCGAAATCCTAATCCGCAGGAAGTTACCGATTTTGCGAACCAGTTATTGGTGACCTCGGGCACCCTGATGAGCGCGGTGACCAGCTTCTACCTCGGGGCGAGGACTGCAACCTCAGCGGCGGCAGGCGGAGTCGCCGCTGCAGTAGGTGCAGCGGCAGGGGAGCCGCTGGCGTGACTGGAGTACCGGAAGCCCTACAGGGCGCTGCTCAGGGTGCTGTGCCGGGTGCTGAAAAGTGACAAATCCATTGAGTTCAATGGTGCAGTTCTGTTTTCCACTAAGTAACAATTAAATCCGTGTAGCTTTTCGAGGAGAAGGCCGGCCGGCGCGGGCATATAAACAGCTTGCGGTTTTCCGGTGCATAGGAAAACGAGTTGGTCGCGATGCCAAAGTGTACTTGGGTCCCGCGAATATATTGTTTTACGCGCACTCGCTTTCACAGCATTTCACCGAAAGATCGCTCCAACTAACCTCAAGGAGTATTTGTTGTGAAAAGAAATCTCGTACTGGTATTGATTTTTGCACCGTGGATATGTGCGTGCTCAAATCTCGCTAGCGTTCGGACTTTCGCTTCAGCTACTTCGACCGTAACGAACTCCACTTCCCTGTTACTCAATGACGATCAAGGTACATGCTCCCGGCGCATGGCCGCCGAAATTGAGTTTTATCGTGTCGCAAAAATGGATGCGGCGGCCTCAGAGGCGGAAGCGTCGCAAACGGACTGCTCTGTAGCCGAAGCTCAAACAAAGCGGATATTGGCATACAACAGCGTCCTCGAAAACTACGCGTCAGCTTTGAGTGCAATATCTCAAGATAACTATGTGACTGTAAACGGAGAAGTTAAAGATGTAGATGGCATTCTATCCAGCCTCAACTCAGCGAAGTTAACTGCAGTAACCGCTGATCAAAAGAGCGCGGTCGAAGCAATCGTTGGTTTTGTTGGCACAGCTGCACTTGAGGTGTACAGGCACGCTAAGATCGCGGACGCCCTATCACCCCAAAACGTAAAGGCCGCAAAAGAGATTTCAGCGGCCATTCGTTCCGCGGTGCATGACTATGATGCGCAGCTGGCGCAAGAGGGCAAAGCATATGATGTCGCAATTACTGCCGTGAGCGTCGTCGCATCAAATGAGAGGCTCGCAGTACAAGAATACTTACTGCGTATGACTGATATTCAATCATCGCTGTCCCAGCGCCGACAAGCGGTTGATGCATATAACAAAGCGCTAGCTTCAATGGGTACTGCATTGGATGCGGCCGCAGCAGATGTCGTCAACCCATCATTTCACGAGATAAGCGACTCAGTTGTCTCTTATGCAAAACAGGCGTATGCGGTACAAGTCAGCTTTAGAAAGGCATTTATTAACTAACGTTGTGAGGCAAACATGTCTGATCCCGCGCAGGAAGCTGCCGCAATCCAGAATCTAGTTGACGAGATAAATTCGATTGAACAAAATCTGAGATCATACCTCAAAACACCTGCCGGACAGGCCGATTCTAACTTCAAGCAACTAGTCCAATACGACTTCGAACTTATTAATTACGTTTCAAATCTGGAGGGCCAGCTAATCGTTATTGCCGGTAACGAGGCCGATCAGGCAGTAGCCGAAATTAATTCGAGCATTCAGGAGTTGAAAGATGCGGTGGCAACTGCCAGCCAAATTCAGAATGCCGTAGACGTGGTGGCTTCGATTGTTGCACTAGTAGCAGCGATAAGTACAGGCAACCCGGCCTCTATCATTCAGGCGGGGGTATCGTTGAAAAACAGCCTAGATGTCTAATCGGCTAGCGGATGTTACTGATCGGCAAGTGGACTATGCCACTCGCCGATCAGGTTTTCAAGAATCGTTTAATTTGACAGAAATCCCTATTCGTTGGGCTTACAGCCGCACACGACCGCCCAAGGGCTGCATCTCTTGGCGCATCGGCTTATACACAATCTCCAGCGTGACCGCCGGCACGTAACTTCTGCAATGTCTTGGCAGCGACATGAACCTCTTTGAGTCCCAGCCAAATAGCTTTCGCGCCGGGTTCGCCATCGCCCTTGCGGCCGAGGAATCCGCCCAGGCGCGCGATCAAGCGCAGCACCTCGTTGAGCTTGGGCTTGGCCGGCTGCTTGACGTCGGTCAGCAAATACGCGCCGCGAATTTCGTCGACATCGAAGAACAGTTCGGCATCCAGATCGGGGCAACTGCGGCCCCTGTGCATCAGATGGACGATTCGCCAAGCCACGACCAGAAACAGCGCCAGCGCGCGCTCGAGCCGTTCGATCGCGCCCAGTTGCAGCGCCTCGACACGACAACCGTTCTTCAGCACGTTGAACAGGATCTCGATTTCCCAGCGTGCCCGATACCAGTCGATCAGTTCAATCGCTTCCTTCAGCGTCGTGGCTTCGCGGTTGGTAAGCAAGCGCCATTCGATCGGCTTGACGCCGCTTGGTGCATCAAACTCACGCGCCACCAGACACGTGGCCGCTACGCTTTGACCCACGCCTGCCGGCAGTTCGATGCGCCGCAACCATACGTGCTGACGCACCTGGCGCGCCTTCACGCCGTGACGCGAGCCCATCGTGAAGGCAATCTCGCCGAGCGGTGCGTCTTCTGTCGTCGCCGTCCACAGCTTGGCTCCCTCGGGCAGCGCGCGGTCGTGGGTCGAGCGAATCAGCCAATCCGCCGGCGTGCCCAACTCCTGCGCCCGCACCATCAGCGCGAGCATGTCTGCCTCGCGATCAGCGACGTACACCAGTCGCGTGTACGGCAGGCTCGATGCCGTTTCCGCTACCCGCTCGTAACCCTCGATCCAGCGCAGGCTTTCCTTGAGGCCGCCGCGCTTGCCCTGCGCGTCCTTGGGCTCACGCGCCCACATCCACGCGTCGAGTACACCCAGCGGCACCCGCTCAGGCGTCACCGCATAGGTCGGGTGCAAATACATCCCGCGCTGCATCTCGTAAGACAGTGGCCCAAGGCCCGCGGCCTGCCGGCCGTTGAAATCCAGTTCCGTGGTGTCCTGCAGGCACAACACGACCGACTGAGCGGCCATTCGTTGCTCGGTCTGCCGCCAGTGTGGCTCCAGAATCGCACTCCACTCGACCTCGCCGTTGTCGAAGAAGCGGTACGCCGCCATCGTCTCGCCCCAGCCCCGACACGCCTGCGGCACGCCAGCCGTCGGCTTGGCCGCCAATCGTTCCATCAATGTCCTCGCTCGCTTGTTCAGGCGCGCGTCGCCAAGGTCGAGGTCAGCAAATTCGGTTTCCGTCCAGTACGGTGCTTCCAGGGCCAAGGCGTTCACGCAAAAAGCGAGAGTAAACGCGGCGCGCCGAAAGTTTACAAGCCCCGGTCTATCTCATTGCTCGACGACGGTTTGTTCCGGCCTACCGTTGCGGAGGCCAGACTTGTGTATAAGACGATGCTCTTGGCGGGGTCCTCCGACGACGAGCAACACTTCACCGTTTCGAGTGGAATGGCCGGTTCCTGACTAGAAACGACGTCTGAATGTCTGACCAACGGTGAAGCGAATGGCGCTTCATGGCCGGGTGCTGCCTGATACGTCGGGCTCATTTCGACCCATTGCGGCCGATCGCAGGAAACTTACGATCGGCCGCTTCCAGACATGTGTGAGACGGTCGCTTCTGGCCATTGGATCTAGTGCTCATTGATCTTCGGTCAGTCAAGAGCCGTGCGGTCTGCGCTAGTTCACGCAGCGCCCTGCACCAGGTCCAACGCATCTCGGTATAGCATTGGGACCCAAAAGATCGGCGCATCTTTTGCACCGCGCCGCTCGAAGAATCCCGCCTCAACGAGCTTTTCCGCAATTTCGGAGGATTTTTCAACCGGACAGTTCCATAGAGCCGCCAGTGAAACGAGCGACTGCTGCGCCTTTTCCCGCTCCAATTTATGCAGGAACGGCTGCAATCCTGGATTCTCTGCGCATAGCGTCTGCTCATAGCGCGCCTTTGAAACGGCGGGCAGCGCCAAACGAATCGCAGTCTTCCCAATGAGAAGGTTGTCTTCAGGCTCAGAATTGCCGAGTTCAGTGAGTTTAAGCTGCTCTTCGCGTGCGGCCAAAAGCAGATGGATCAACTCCCTAGGGGTCGTGCGCTTGCTTCCATCAGCCGTTCGCGAAAGCATCCAATCTAGGGTCCTAGGTCTGTTCTTGCCAATATCGATTTGTTCCGGGAACACTTTGTAGAAGAATTCGCGCTGAAGCTCTGCGGTGGCTAGAACCTCAATACGATTGACGCCGTAATAGGTGCAAACAGCTTCATTTGAGAGAATGCGCCGAACAATGAGATTGAGAAGAGATTGCTGACTCCACGAAAGCGTTAACGAACGCGTTACGTGACTCGCCTCCCTAAAACCCCCGGCAACAATTTTGTTCCAGATATCGTCCCGAAGAAAGATTTTCGTCTTGATATGCGAGAGCGCGAGTGTATCGAGATATGTCCTAAACAACGCCCGTAGTGCGTTACCCTCCAGAGCGTCCGATTCTGCAAATGCGACGTCCAGCCTGTCCAACACAAGCCAAACGGTAATGTTCACTTGCTGAAACCCAAGATTCAGCTGTGATAACAGGTCGTCGAGCGACCGATATCCAGCACCCCGTTGCTCGCTGGTGGGCTCACCCAAAGTGATCTTGCCGGTAAAGGTCAGGCCCGAGTGTGGATCTGTCACGCCACCTTCGACATGGGGTATGAATCTCCGCATATATCCGAGTGCCGCTCTCAGCCGCGATAGCAACGTCACACCCGGCGCAAGAAGTCCGTGTTCCGTGAGGACATGGATTACGCTCAATGCGGCCGCATTCTTCATATTCTGCGACGTCAACTGGTGTCGAAGATAGTCGGCCGCAATCGACAAAAAATAGAGCTTCCAGAGTCCTCGAAACTGCTCCTCCGACAACGGCGGTTCAGCAGTCAGATCACGAAACGCTGGTGTTCCGCGAGGATTTTCCGCTGCAAGAAATAGTGTGCGTCTCCCCAGACGAAGCTCATCTTTCTTAGCGACCAATAGCGAGTACAGGGCACTCTTTCCGGCACCTTTCGCGCCGAACACAATGTCGACTTCGCCGGAAAGCAGCCTTCTCCATTGATCCGTCTCAACGAAGTAAGAGTGCAAATGATCGCCTTCATCCTCTGCAATCCTGCTACCGAACCCCGCGCCAGCCAACACATCCTTTCTAATCATATTGTTATTTCCGTGATTCAATGACCTTCTCCCGGTAAAACTAAAATTCGATTAACGCGTGAAGGGCTGCTCAATGGATAGACGAGATCGCTGTCTGTCTGCTTAACCGCGGCTACCATTTTATCTGAACCAGGCCACGATACTCCCTGCCAATAGACGTCTGTTGAAAGTTTGGTGTAGCGTCGCCCGCGAAGGGAATTCATGCCTGGCCCTATAAAGTCGGAGGGCGTCGGCGAGCGGTCATTTGTATTGCGGGGACCCAAGGTTTCCACGTGCGCTAGACGAGCTATAGGAACGAGCGGGAGGCGAAGAGTTCATCGTGCGATTGTCCCAACTCGCCCACTGCAGCGGACGATTGTGATCCTTCTCCGAAGGGTTGAAACTGGCCGCGTGCCGCCTCATGCAATGCGCATCCTTACCCCCGCCTTGCACGACTGCGATCGGCGGCGCTCGACCCCTATGCGCACATCGAAACTATGCGCATTTCGTACCGAAGGGCCGCAACCACACCAGCGGCAACGCGGCTTTCAGCGAAGTTGACAACCGTGGTTCTAAACATAGTTTCCATTCCGACACCGGGTCGTAATCGCTCAGACCTCTACCAGAATCACGACGAACACTTACGCGTCAGCGAGATCAATCCTTTAATGAAGGAGAATGCGCTTCCGCCGCTGGCACTCTCGGATTTCAATATGGTTCACATCGGGAGCCCGACAAACTGCCACCGGACTGCCCGACGCCGAAACTATGTGCAGATGACGTGAGGTCGGATGCTCTCGTCATCGTCAATCCGACGGTAGGTGCGCATAGTTTCGATCTGCGCATAGGGGTCGCTGTACTAAACCGCTGACGCGGTAGTGGGAGGGAAGCGGGGGTCAGTGCCTGGCGTTCGGTCAGGACGGTTATCGGATGCCGGGGCACGAGGAAGGGACGAGCAGGCGGCCAGGAGCAGCATGGAGGTGCCCGACCGGGCATGCCATCCCCTGTCTCCTGGAGGTTCGCCATGACACTGCTCCGCCAACGCATGCTGCACGACATGCAGATCCGCAACCTTGCTGTCAACACGCAGAAGACCTATCTCCTGCAGGTTTCCAGTTTCGCCCGACACTTCCGGCGCTCACCCGAGGTGCTCGGTCCCGAAGAGATCCGTGCCTGGATTATCCACCTGACCAACGAACGCAAGCTCGCGCCAGCCAGTGTCCAACTGGCCGTAGGCTCGCTGCGCTTCCTGTACCGCATCACGCTCAGGCGGGACTGGAGTGACGAGGATTTCCCGTTGCCCAAACGGCCCGTGAAGCTGCCGGTCATCCTGAGCTTCGAGGAAGTCACGCGTTTCTTCGAGTCGATTCCCAGCCTGAAGCAGCGCGCCATCCTGATGACGGCCTATGCGGCCGGCCTGCGTG
Source organism: Paraburkholderia sp. BL23I1N1 (assembly GCF_003610295.1). Lineage (NCBI taxonomy): Bacteria > Pseudomonadati > Pseudomonadota > Betaproteobacteria > Burkholderiales > Burkholderiaceae > Paraburkholderia > Paraburkholderia sp. BL23I1N1. The sequence goes on along the minus strand of NZ_RAPV01000003.1, from coordinate 223,507 downwards.
TCTCCGAAGTCGTGCATCTGAAGGTCACCGATATCGACAGCCAGCGGATGATGATCCGTGTCCGCCAGGGTAAAGGCCGTAAGGACCGCTACGTAATGCTCTCGCCGCGTCTGCTCGAGGTCCTGCGACTTTACTGGCAGGACGCCCCACCCGAGGGAATGGCTCTTTCCAGGCAGCATTCCGGGGCGGCCCATCAGCCGCCATGCCGTGGGCGACGCATGCCAGCTTGCACGTGAGCGCAGCGGCATCACGAAACCCGTTACACCACATTCCCTGAGGCACGCGTTCGCCACTCATCTGCTGGAAACCGGTGCCGATGTACGCCGGATCCAGCTGCTGATGGGTCATCGCAGCATGGCGACCACGGCACGGTACCTCAAGCTGGCGACGAGCACCGTGTGCGCCACCACCAGTCCCTTCGACCTGCTGCCGCATCCCGCACCCACTCCCTCCCAGCCGCCTGCGCCCGAGTACTTCTGAAGCCGGCGATGCGACCGGCGCTCGAGGTGGCGGACATCTTCCGCCGCTGCGGCCCTCACTACCGGCAGACCCACGCCGACGCCCTCAGTCGTGCCCAGCACCGCGCGATGAGCGCCATCGAGCTGTGCCGCACCGCCGCGCTCGGCGGTCATGTCGAGCAGTGCGATGCCTGCGGCCATCAGCGCATTGCCTACGACTCGTGTCGCCATCGCTGCTGTCCGAAGTGCCAGTCGCTCGCCCGCGCGCAATGGCTCGAACGCCGGCGCGCCGAGCTGCTTCCCGCGGTCGAATACTTCCACGTCGTCTTCACACTCCCCGAGCCCGTCGCCGCGCTCGCGTACCAGAACAAGAAGACGCTCTACGATCTGCTGTTTCGCACCAGCGCCGAGACGCTGCGTACGATCGCCGCCGATCCGAAACACCTGGGCGCGGAGATCGGCTTCATCACGGTCCTGCACACGTGGGGGCAGAACCTGCTGCACCATCCGCACGTGCATTGCGTCGTACCCGGCGGCGGCATTGCCCCGGACGGCGAGCGCTGGATCGCCTGCCGGCCCGGCTTCTTCCTGCCCGTGCGGGTGCTCTCGCGGCTCTTCCGGCGGCTCTTTCTCGACCAGCTGCGCCGCGCGTTCGACGCCGGCGCGCTGCGCTTCCATGGCCAGCTCGAGCCGTTACGTGACCCGCGAGCGTTCGCCGCCTGGCTCGCGCCCGCTGCTCACGCGGAGTGGGTCGTCTACGCGAAACCACCGTTTGGCGGCGCTGCACAGGTGCTCGATTACCTGGGCCGCTACACGCATCGCGTCGCCATCTCGAATAACCGGTTGCTGCGCTTTGATGGCAATTCGGTCCTGTTCCGCTGGAAGGACTACCGTCACGAAGCCCGCCACAGGACCATGACCCTGACGGCTGACGAGTTCATCCGCCGCTTCGTGCTGCACGTGCTGCCCGACGGCTTCAAGCGTATCCGCAGCTACGGGTGGCTCGCCAATTGTCATCGGGCAGCGCGACTGGCGACCTGCCGGCGGCTGCTCGGCGTCGAGCCTCCCGCCGCTGCGTTACCCGCCATCGCGAAAGACTACCGTGACCGTTACCAACGGCTCACCGGCAGGTCACTGCGCGATTGCCCCGTGTGCGGCAAGGGCCACATGGTCCGTATCGAAGGCGGTGTGCCTGGCATCCTGCCGCGGGCTCCCCCTGACCCGAGCCATGTGCACTGACCGGTATCAGCACCACCCCGAGCACGTTGGTCTTCCCCCACGCGGCCAGCGCGAACCCACTCGTACTTTGGCGTCATCGCACCATCACAATGCCGCGAAACTCCGCATTCCTTACCCATTGACGTCCGCATTCCCGCTGTCTTCGCGCAACCGGCTCCGTCAGCCCGCCCGCTTCCGGCGTGCGATGGCCACGCGCCGGGTATCGCAAATCACCGCGACGATCATTCAATGCCCATAGACGCCAGCGCCTGCGGAGCGGTTTAGCACAAACATTTTTTTGATTACCGATCGCGGACTGGCCCCGACCGGCCTGTACACGCGTCAGTAGCCGCGATCGCCAACCAAAAAAATCTCTGCTCTATGCAGAGGTTTACATAGCGACCCATAGCAGCCCGTCGACCCAGCGCAACATGTACGGCAGCTTTCAAGGTACAACGGCCGTTCGTCGGTTCGCGTAGGGAGACGGGAGTTCGGGCGAAGCGGACGGTCGGCGCGGTTTGCCGATGAATGTCCGCTGCCGGGTAGTTCCGCTTCAGGCGGCATTTGATCTTATCCGCGATCGGTGCAAAGCTTGAATTGGGCGTTGTTTGATGCTTCGAATGGCAACGGACATTCGAGCACGGAACACGGTCGTCATATCGTCGGCCGCTGCTTTCAGGCGCAGGCGTTCGTGGCCAGTCCGCAACGAATTGTTGCTTACGAGCGAAGTCCCGAATCCCGATCGACCCGGAGCGAGCGGGTGGGTCGAACCTTAAAATGGCCGTCTTTTGCGCGACTTATAGGCTGGGGACATGGCGATGAAGAGAAATGCGATCTTCTCCAAGGCCCGTAGTAGCTTCGTCACGCGCTTCGCTCTGGGCGAAGTCTCCGACACGTACACAGGCTCGCGAACTCCAATGTGATTGTTGTTCAGACCACAGATGGGCTGCTCAGCCGCGATGTCGGGCTTGCTCGCGTACGTTTGCTTCCCCCGAGTCGCGGGCATTGCTGAGATGAGAATCTATTAAAGGTTTTCTGTGTGGGTTGCCGCACATTGCTTACCGAACCGATGCTCGTACCCTAACCCGGACTTGTGTCCATGTTTCCGATGTTGATTCTCCAACGACGTCGACCGACTTGGCGCCCCGAGGTATCTGCCGCCGGAGCCAGACCTTGCCTGATAGTCGTTCCGTGGTTCGAAAGAGGCGAATCAGTACCTGATCGGAGCCGCTGCGTATGGTGTTTGATAACGAACAACTGAAGTTGCGCGAGCGCGTGAGTGCAGGCAGGCAGTCCGATTTATATAGTCTCGAGAACGACGATACGCTGCTCAAGATGTATCGGACGTCCGGCAATCAGACCCGGCTGGACCGCATTAATCGCCTGATCTCGTCCGGCTCGTCCCGGCTCCGTGCGCGTTGTGCCTGGCCCGCGGGCACGTTTACGTTCCACGATAGAGACGCCGTCATCGTTCCGTTCGTCGCGCATCAATCGACACTCGCGCATCTGATACCGCGGGCGAAGCGTCAAGCGAGTTTTCCCAACCTCGACTGGCGCGGCATGATGCGCTTCGCCGAGCAACTGGCCCAATGCGTTGCTGCCGTGCACGCCGAGAATATGCTGGTCGGAGACCTCGATTTGCACAACGTGCTAATCAGCATGGACAACGAACTGATACTCACGCGATGCGACAGTTTCCTCCTAGAAGGGGAAGCTATCGATCCAGCGGATTCAGCGGCAGCGCTGCAGTGGCCGCCGCCTGAACTGAAAACCGGACAGGTCGAAAGCACCGCGCGAACGATCGACCATGACAACTTCACGCTGGCACGGCTGATTTTTGAACTCGTGTTCCTCAATGACGAGCCGACCCAAAAGGATGTGGGCGACTGGGCGGCGCTTTTCAACGGGGAGCTCTCGCGTGGCGGGCGCGCCCACCCCACGCTTCACGTTACGGCGAACATGCTGTCACCGGGCCTTGTGGCGTGTTTCAGGCAGGCTACTGATCCCTCCAGCACACGCTCCACGCCGCGCCCGGATGCCGAACGCTGGTCGCGCGAGCTAGCGGCAATGGCATCCTCGATGCGTACGTGCGCTGTGGAGAAAACGCACACATACCGTTCTGATATGGCGAGCGGCTGTCCGTGGTGCGAGTTGGCCCTCGAGGCGCCTGGTTCGGCCGAATTCAGCGGTCCACAAGCCTCGTCGCGGCCGGCCAGGCCATCGGCCGAAGCCGCTGCACATACCGGAGCAACAGGCAACGCGGCGCCCATGCCGTCGGCGCAACGCGGTCACACGACCGGAAATCAGGCATCCTCCCAGCGGCCCCCCATACCGGCGCAGGCTCGAAAGAACCGCCTGTTTATTGCGTTTGTCGTGGCCGCCGCGGGCGCGCTGGCCGTCATCGTGCTCAGGAGCTCGCAGCATGCATCGGCCGGCAGCGATGCCGGCACGCCGGACCAACGCGCTGATGCCGTTATTAGCCGATGGTTCGACGCGATCAACGCGCCGCAAGGCCATCCGGATGACGTGATAAAACTGTACGCGGCGTCAGCGGTGACTTACCGCGGCCAGCGCAACTCGCAACCCAACGTATTTTTTCCGTATCTTTTCAACCGGTGGCCGGAGCGGGACTACAAGCCGGTCCCCTCGACTCAAACCACCACGTGCGATCCCCAGTCGCCTACGTGTGCGGTAAGCGTGACCGTTCTATTCCGGGTCGCGCGACCTGGGGCGACCAACCACGGCTGCGTGACGTATCAGTTCACGGTCAACGTCGCCAGTCAGCCAGCCCTTATCTCTGATGAAAACTCTTCACCCGCCGCGCCGGGTGCGTGCGATGCGCTTGACGGGTCCTCCGGAGCCAGCCAATGAACCGGCCGCAGAGTAACCTCGTCACCGCCTTCTGGAGTTATCCACGCAAGCGCGGCGGACCGGGGCTCGATGCGTTATTCCAGTCCATGGAAAGACGGCTCGCCGAGGTCGTGTTACCCGCCTCGATCACAATTTTCAAGGATACGGATGAAGAGCGGGGCATTCGCCCAGGCGCCGACTGGAGCGCGGAACTGGTCCGCGCAGCCGGCTCGTCGATCCTGTTTTTCTGGAACCAGTCGCCGCTATGGATCTTCAGCCCGATGTGCATCTTCGAGATGGAGTTGTTCCGCAGCCGGGTTGATCGCGTCGCCAATCGTTTCATCGAGGGCTGCTCTGAGGCCACCCTCGATGAACTGCGGAAATCCATGATCGTGCCGATTCGCTGGCACCCCATGTCGCCCGATCAGTGGCAAAGCGTCAGCGGTCCGAACGCCCAGTTGATCCATCGTGATTGGGACCTCTCCAATATCGTTGCTCCACTCGACTTTTCCGTTCCCCGGGAGGGTGCGTTGCCCGACGCAGGGTTTTATGAAAGCGCGGCCCACGCCGCAATGAGGGTCGTGAAGCTGCAGTACGAGCACATCTTTGAGCTGCTGAAAATCAAGCGCCCCGAGTTGCTCGACTTTCTCGCCACGGATTTGCCGGACTTCAAGCGTTACTGGCACGACCAGTTCATCAAGCGACGGCCCACTATTGATTCGACGGCCGCACTGCAAGGTTGGGCTGCGCGAGATCTTCCACAAGAATGGGCCGAGCAACGCAGCCTCGCGCGGCAGATGACCGAGGGGCGAACGATCTGCCAGAACGAGAGCCTTGCGCTGCCCATGACGCTGATCTGGCCCAGCGACGATGCAGCGCAAGGTTTCTGGGTGTCGAGCGGCCCGCTCGCGACATCCCGGGCCAGCTTCTGGCAGGAGTACATGCCGCTCGGGGGGGCACGGCCCGACAACGCGGGGTCGCTGGCAGTCGATGAAGCATCGGTGCGTCACTTGCAAAACGAGGTTGGCCAGTTCGGACTCTCGCTTCCTGACGCGAGACAGGCGCAGCGCCTTCGCGAAGTGTATGCGTTGCCGCGCGCAACGCTCTATCAGCTGGGTCTCGTCGCCGGGGCGTCGAACTTCTGGTACCTGAATGAAGGCGGTCAGCTAGCACGACAATCAGAGCGGAGCGCAGCCGCTGCGGTCGTACTCGTCGAACCGTTGACACGGCACGATCATGACTGACGAATCAACGAGTGCCGCACAAGCGCACAACGAGAGCAAACCCGCCGGTAACACCGCGTCCGGCGGCAATCAATCGACAACTGGCGCGCCACCTGATAGTTCAAAAGATGCTGCCGGCCCGGCGGCGAGCGCAGGGGCGGGAGCGGGAGCAGGCGCGGGAGCGGGAGCGGGAGCGGCGGCAGGGACGGGACCGGGACCCGCGACAGCAGCGGGTCCGGGGTCCGATCAGGCACGTGCCTTTCTCAGTCTGTACACCAGCTTCTCCGCGACCGAGGCACTCTCTTCGTTCCGGTTCAGACTCGGCATTGATGACTCGCTTTGGCGCGCAGTCGTCGCCGCGTTGCGCAAGGTGCTCGATCCTCCCCTCACGTGCGGACGCACGGGGATCATCGCAGCGTACGAGCGTCTGCTGGGGTTTGCTGCCGCTGAACTGTTTGCGTCGCCGGAAATTTATGTGCCGCGCGACTCGCCACCGTCGGGCAGTGAGCGGCTGAGCAGTGCGACGCGCATGCACCGTCGTCCACGCGACTTCCTTCGCAAATGCCAGGAGCTGACCCCACCGGACGGCCCATTGCTCATGCTCGCCTGGGATGCGGAAAACGTCGACCACGCGAGCGGGGTACTGCTCGCGTCTTCGTCCCCCGCACCCGCGCTGCGACATGGCCTGATATGCCTGACCCTGGCAGACAATGTTCGCACGAAGGGGCAAGCCGACTCATTGCCGATCTTGCTTAACGTCTCGGATCGTGCATTCGAGATCGTCGTACAGACGATCCGCAACCTCGGCATCGAGGCATCGCTCGATCTCGACGAAGAACGTGGCCTTGAAAATCTGGTTCTGAACATGCACCGGACGTGGTCGCTCGACGCCATACTGACGAGCCTGAACATGCCAGGCCATGTCGCATTCATCCAGCGGGCGTGGCAGTCGAAATCACTGGAAAATGAGCAATCGTCGGCGCTCTTTCACGCGTGTGTTCTCGATGGCGACGAAGACTCCCCCCGCGAAGCCGCCTGCCTGTTTCTGGTCTCGCATTTTCCGCAGATGACCGCCGATCAGATCATCGAGCTCGGCGACGAACTCGCATCTGAAACCCCTTCGAAACGGTATCCGTCGAATCGCGTTCGCAGGTTCGACGGCATCACAGACCGGATTCTCGATAAGTGCAGCATCCGGTTTACACCGGCCGGGCGTGGTTCCCCCATCGCGGAGCTGGCTGGAACGCAGGATCGGGACGGCGAAATGGAAGTCGACAGCCTCGGTCGGGCCCGGATGTTCCAGATAATGTTCGAGCGTGAGGCACCGTTGCTGCGCGAACGCTACATGCGTCATCTCGGCCATCGGCTCGCACACGGCCATACATCGAACACGATTGCCAAGCAATTCATGGACCTCGAGCTTGGCGCGATTCGGACACTTGTTCATGAAGACCCGGCCGCGGCCGCCGAGCGGCTGAAGCGGCTCGTCTATGGCGACCTTCAAGGCCAGAGCACGCCCCGGCCCGGTGTGTCCGAAGCGGCCCAGGCAGCCCACCACGAACTTGCGCTACGGCGCTCCGTTGGACGGACACCGGCTCTGATCGCCGAACTCGCGGGCGCCTCACCTGACGACCGCCTGCTGGAAGTGATCCGTTCGCTGTGTTCGCCCGCCCCCATGCCGGACGTGGTGCTGCCCCGCCAGTTACTCGCCGAAAGCACGGCGCTTCTGTTCTGGCATCTGTACACGCAGTATCCGCGCCGCATTACACTCGAGATGTATCGAAGCCTGTTCCGTACCCGGACCCACGACGATGACGACGCGCGCGCGGCACTCGTGAACACCTTGCGCCAGCACTTTCATCCTGGCGAGAAAAACGAGACATGGCCGATCCCATTAGCAGGCTTCGACAGCCTCACGCTGCTGGTCAGCCTGATCGACAACATTGTTCGCTGCTACGATTGGATCAAGGTTGAGCCGCCGACGAATGCCGACGTGATCCTGCTCACTGAAACGTGTGCACATTATCTGAATCGCGCCGTGTGGGGGCTGAACTGGTCGGCTGTCGAACCGTGGGCCTCCTATGAACCCGGCGACGTCGCGGCTGAACAGCGCGAGACCAGCCTGATTCGCCTGCTATCGAGCTCGTACGTTTCATACTGGCTCAACCGGGAATATCTGAATGCACGCTCGCTAACGGACACCCACGACAACGTGTTCGCTGAAGAGCGAACGCTGTGGTACATCACACGCCAGGTCGCCGATGTGGTGTTCGCCAGTGGGTCGTTTGGCGCTGCCGAACACGATGCGCTGAGTCATTGGCTCGCCTTGCAAATGGGCCTCGACCCGAACCATCCCGAGACGCCACAATTTTCAAACGGGTGGTATTGGGAAGGCCTCGTGAAACAGGACCCGGACCCTCATCCCTGGCTGATTCGATTCAGCGCCGCCATTCGACCGTTACTCGCGATGCTGCCTGTGGTAGTTCTCATGGCGATGACACATCGCATTTCTGCGCACCCGGAGGCAGGCGCTGCCAGCTCCAGTGACTTCGTGTTTTCGAACACCTTGCGCGCGTGGCTGACTACTCGTGAAGGATCGCAATCACGCGCACAGGCATTGCTCAAACGCGTGGACGACTGTTGGCCACTGCTATCGAACTGGCATCGGATTAAAAGAACCCAGTTCCCGCAGGTCGATCTGGAACAGGCCAAAGCAGCATTGGATGATCGCACGGCCACCTTGAAGGTGTTCGTCGATTGCCTGAAGGCGTTGGGCTGAAGGCCGGGACTGCTGCGTGACGGCTTCAGCGCTCGCGCGACCCAGGCTAGAGCATTTCACATCGAGAGAAAAGCAACATGGATATCCAGTCGCTGTTCGAGTTTGTTCCGAAGGGGAAGAAGCCGCCGTCCGTGACCCGGGATGAGTGGCAATTCCCGATCGAGCGCGCGGCCCGCAGGATCGGCACAATCCTTGGCATGTTTTCGGACCGGGAAGTTGTACGCGTATTCGCAAACCGGCGGTTCGTCACGGAGGTCAAGCTCGACGTCCCGGACATGAGTACGTCGACCACGCGCGTCATGCGCTGCATCGTTCGCCTTGAAGGCGTAGTGGAATCCAACCCCGACGCGGCGCGTAGGTTCCTGCAGCGCGCGCTCAAGATCGATTTCGACTTCGACACCACGTTCAAACAGGCGATTGGCAACGCCACCGCACGATACGGCCGCGATATCCAGGATACGTTCGCGAGGCGCTGGGACAAACGTCCGGGCTGGGGGCCGTGGTGCACGGCAATCAAGGACGCGCTGACCGAACAGAACTTTCCGATTGAGAACGTTTTGATCACGGCGGTGGTGGCCGACTCGCGCGAATCCATCGATTTCAACGACCCGTCCAATTCGCTGACAGTGCGCACGTCAGACATGCTGCAGAGCAACAGGATCGGCTATAAGGCGCGACTTGTATGGGGTATGACTGAGCAAAGCTCAGTCGCACGGCTAACCTACGACGGTACGGTCGAGGGCCGTCAGTCTGGCGCCCGGCTCAGGAATCCATGGATGCCCAACCAGATTCAACCTGTCGAGGCGTGGTTTCGAGCGCTGCTTGCCGAGGAGCTGTCGAAGGAAACATGGGTCAATATCTGCGGAGCGACGCCGGCATTTTGTAGCGAGCTGGCCCGAAAGCTGTCCCTCGCGCTCGGTCCCGGAACCGGACGCATCGTACAGACGCTGATTCTTTATCCTGTGCTGGATGCCGAGGCGGCGCCCGCCGAAACCACGATCAGATTCAAAGCGCACTACCCGGTCAACGGCGTAAAGGGCGATGGCATCGAAGTCGAGCACGCAATCCAGTACAAGCTTATCGACCGCGACCGCTGGGAGGCAAACGGCGCGCCCATACCCAAGGATTTTCTGCCGAACTACGCCGCCGAAGCCTCGAAGGCGTACCTGCTGAACAAACGGTTCGAGGAGGTGATCGGAAACTATCTTAACGGCGTGGACGGAGACCTCGAATTCTCCAGGTCGATCACTGCGAGCATCGCGGCCTCGGCCGCGCAGGTGGGCTATAGAATCGTTTCAGTGGCAGCGATTCTCGCGATTCCCCAGATCGACTTTATTCAGGGTCACCCCATCCCGATTGACGAGGATGAGTACGGACTTCAGGATCCGACCATCAAGGCCGTTGTCAGGATCAAGGCAGACGTGCGCGTTTATAAGCAAGGTGGCGACACGTTCGCGCGAGCGCTGTCGGCCTATGATAAGTTCGAAGACCGGGTCAAAACGTCGATTGCAGACGCTGTTCGTACTGCACTCAGTTCGGAGAGCGCGCTGGATTACTACAGTTCGCCGTACGTCAACGGCGTCCCGGTGGCCAAGGAAGCAGACGGATCGATTCACGATGCGGTGCAGCCCGCACGCAGCGTGGACTTGCCCGCCAGAGTGCTTCAGGCGGTCAACGAAGTACTCGCCAGAACCTATGGACTCGAGGCGATCACGTTCCGGCTCGAGCCGGGCAAGGACCCCATCATAGACCGGATGAATGAGCTGACACGCCTCCCCTTCTCCGAGGAGATTCCGCTTTTCATCCAGCGGCCCGGCACCCAGACCACCATTACCATCAACGCGCACGCATCGGTTTTCGTGGAATCGGTGGACCAGCAGAACTGGACGAGTTTCTACCTCAACGCGAAACGCCTGGACGTCGAACAGCATAAAGCGCTGATTAAATCCACGCTCAGAGATTGCCTGGAACTACTGAAAAGCATCGTCATGAACACCCCGCGCGCCGCCCTCCACTCGCACGACGTCCGGCGAATCGTCATTGCGCATTTCGCGCAGCGAATGAGCGAACAGCTTGGGCTGTGTGTGATTCTTCACCCATTGCTGCTATCCGTGCACTATCCCCTGTTGGGCGACGTCGCGGTTCTCGAGATGGATGCCCTTACCGCTGAACTCAAAAACCTTTTGGCGCAACGCTCCAGAGTTTCCGACGACGGCGACGGATTCGTCAGCAACCCGAGAGAGCAGATCACCAGGCGTATCGAGGAGGTCAAGAAGCAACTGAAAGAGGTCTCGCTCGAGGTCGAGCAGGAATCACACAGTGCGGAAACGATCCGTATTGAAGAGCCGCTCGGTCCGCGGCAAATCACGCGCGCGCCACCTTCCGCGCAAACGTGAGTCCGGTGACGGTGACGCAAGATCGGGGGCGATCGGAGCACAGATTCCACGAAAGGCGGCGAGTCGCGCTCAGTCGTGTTGCTCGCAGCTAGCACATTCTGCCGCCAGCCTCAGCGGTCGGCGGGAAACTTGCAAAATGCTCCGGTTTGACCTGCAACCGGCCGACTGCCTCGCCTATTTCAGAACAGGCTGCCATTGCGTTGACGTCGTCCAGTCTGAAAGCATTGTTTGCCAGGTCCGCGCAGCCGATCGCTTCCAGTCCTTCAGGGGTCAAGAGGGCGTTATAGCGCATGTAGGAGAAAAGCGGCGTGCCGCCGATCGGCGCCTCGCTGCTCAAGTTTCCCACCTCGCCGTCGATGTCGTCGCCGGCCAGAACACGTGCAAAGCCACGGCATTGCATATCGACCTCGGTGGTGCTGGCGAACATCAGGGATTGCATGGCGATCAAGAGGGTTGACGCAACCTGCTTTTCGGCCAGCGTCTGCTTGTGTATTTCCTTGGGAAAAAGGCCGGTCCCTACCGACACCAACAGCATCCGATCCGCGCCGGTGAGCCATTCGAGCCGATAGCACGGCAGGGTGGCCATCTGGAACAGCTTGAAAGCCGGATTGTTTAGCGATGACAGCGCGCCGTCGTAAAAGAGGTAATCCTGAGTCCCGACGCGAATCCGTTCCGGTTCGAAGAAATACGGCGCAGCGGTGCTGGCCCGAACCAACTGCCAAAGTGGAAAATTCAGATTGCTTTCCACCCCATACTGCGCGTCGTTATATTTGGCCTTCGGATTACTGCTAACTGGCCACGGCGAGTTCGTCCGCGCGTTGAGCATGACCAGCATCACCAGGGTTCTGAGCCGGTTCGATCCGAGTGTCGTGTCAACGCCGAAGATTTCCTGCAGACAATTGCGCAGCGCGGAAGCGTCATAGCGGGCAAACAGCATGCGCTTAACGATATTGGCCGTTGGCGCAAACATCGCGCGTGCATCGCTGGTGAAAAGCGCATCCAGTTGTTGCATGCTCATTCCGAGCGCCAGACCGGCGGCAAGAATGGCGCCGGCACTGGTGCCGGCAATGTAGTCGAAGTAGTCGGCCAGGACGAGGTCGGGACGACCGCTCTGATCGCGCAGAATGGCTTCGATGCGACTCAACACGCGCACGGCGAGCAATCCGCGAATGCCGCCGCCGTCGATGGCGAGCAACTTCCTTTGATTGAGGGCGTCCATGCGTCAATCAGCTCTTTATGTCGTAGGTCTTCTGGAAGATGTCGCTGGCCACGACCCACCGATGTCCGTCGTTTGAGGTGATGATCCAGTCGCCCGGTTTCGCGCACAGCGTGCCCTGGCCCGGGCCAAGATCGATCTCCACCTCAGTAGCGGTTTGCTGCGCGTCGACGGTCTCGATCCTTTTCAGATATGCGCCGTTCTCGCCCATTCGGGTGGGTGCAACGGGCTCATAGGTTGCTTCGAACCGGCTGCGCTCGATCGGCCAACGCTCGCCGGCCGCGCCTGTCATCAACGCGTCGCCGCTCACACACTGGACCGGCCCTTCTTCGGTTCGAATTTCGGCTGATGCCGACGCGAATTCGACCTGAACCGGAATCGGTTTCTTGACGGCTTTCATCATCCCACCTCCACCGTTAGCGGGCCAGGCGGCTCGGAATCAGGCAACTCGTTGAGCATCATGTGCAGGCTTCCCATTGTGCCCAGCCTCAAAAGGTTGGCATGCAGCATCGACTTTATTGGACTTTCTTGCCGAACCAGGATTCGCGGAGCAAGGGGATTAACTCCCCACCGGAACCTCGAACGGACGGTCCCGATGAAGCAGTAGCCATTCGGCGTTCTCCGCCAGCGCCTCACGTCCGATCGCGGTCAAACAGTGCCGGGCTCTGGACAAGTCGGCAGTGCTCATCGCCGCGTTGAATTCTTTCAGTGCAAGGTCATAGAGCCGGCCCATACGCAGGTAACGCAGACTCGTTTCTTCATGCGCATTCACTTTTTCGACGGCCTTGAAGATGCCGGCAAGGCCAATTGCGAGTGTCGACGCTACCAATAGCCATTCCCGCACATGATGATCAAGTTTGATGATATCGCTAATCAGGCACGGCGATATCACCACGAGCCCAATGAAGAAGACTGCGAGCGCCGCCCGGTTCCAGCCCTTGGCCCGCGCATCGTGATAGTGTGCCTTGCCCAATTTTGAGTCGCGGCCGACAAAATAATTGCGCTGGTCTTCAAGCCAGCGTTTGCGGATTTCGCCGAACCGGCTCGCTTCGCTGCCGGAATCCGTGGGCGGAGGAATCGACAGCGCAAGATTACGTAGCGTCACGCGTATCCAGCCGAGTTCGGTGGCTTGATGGAGCAAGTAGTGATCGGAGACCTTGGTCTCTTCTCCGGCAATGGACCAGAACAGTTGTACGCGCAGTCCTTCGGCAAGCGCACGATAGTCGAGGTAGCGTTCGTCGCAACGACGACGCTTGAACGCCCAGCGGTGCACGGCAAATGCGCCGAGCAATCCGGCCAGATAGGCCAGCACCATCCACTGCGTGGGTACGAGGCCGGTATAGAACTCGTGACTCAATACTGCCAGTAAGACGATGCCAAGAATCACGAAAACAGAATTGCGGCGTAATGATTGCGCCATTATCGCGTCGGTATCGGCAAGGCCGTACAGCTCGACTAGCGGCTCAAGCGACTCTGGCAGGCGCATCGCGTGAGGCGGCTTGCCCAACAAGTGCTGCTTGCTCGTCTCGACTACGTCGTGCCATTTCCTTGAACAGTCATGGGCAGACCCAACGAATTTCCGCATCGAATCAATCACGCGCCGATTCGGCTCCACAACGCCGGCATCTAGGTCAATTTCTTCCCGGGCTGTGCCAGATGGATTCCAGTGCGACCGGCAAAGAATATGCGATACCGGTGCGCAGTCTTCCGAGGGCAGTCCACCGCTAACCGGATTGGCCACACCCTCACGCGCAAAACGCACAACTTCGGCCGGATCTCCCGCTTCGCCGTCTTCGGCCCAACCGTCCCACAGCGCGATGACGATCTGCGCATGCCGGACGAAAAACCTCCCGAGATCACGATACTGCTGGGCGCGCTGTCCCGAAACGTCTGCGTCGATCGAGGACGGAACAGGCAGCTCGAGGTGCTGGGAACATTGCGCTAACAACGCCCGGAAACGTGCCAAAGATGCCGGCGTGGCGAATTCGCGCTCATAGTCGCTCAAGGCCATTGGCAATATCGCCATCACCTTCCAGCCTAACTTCAGTGCGACATCGGCGGCCAATTGGCTGGCTCCATCGGCTAGGCTGGTAAGGAGGCAGGGGTGAAGGGAGATCGCGCATTTCGCCAGCCTGCAGAGTTCGGTTTCGACGGCATCCCGCAGGCGTGCTTCGTCTTCAATCAGAACGTGGCGGCACCCGATGGCTGCGACAAGGAAGGGAACCTGGAGCGTCTTCATCTGGTGATCCTTGAACGATTCAGGGTTTCACTAAGTTCGACATCCTTAATCGAAACAGACGACTCTTCGCATTCTGAGGACAAGGTCTAGGCTATGACCTGTGATGCTAGCGAAATGAGATGCGCTGCAAAACAGTGCGGCCGGCGCGCAGGAAAGATCATTTTATAGACCGCCTGAGTGCTATATCTGCGGCCCTGCGCACGAATATCCAGACTTATTTAATGGCCGCCTGATGGCAGGCGATATCAGCCGGCGAGATTCTGATCAATTCGTAGGGCGCCAGCAGACTTTTTGCGATCTTCCTGCCACGTATACGTGGCGTCAATGCAACGCTTGCTGCCACGGGTGAAAGTCGGGGTACCCGTCGATCGCCATGCCGCGTCTGTACAAAATGCGCTGCGAGGGCTGCCGATCCGCGACGACCGACCACGTTGCCAGCGCGCACGACACCGCTCCAACAATTGGCGAAGCGGCCAATCGCTGGGCGCGAAACCAGATAACATATGGATGACCGCTTAGGCCGATGAAGGAGCGTTCGTCTTTGACAATCGGATGGCCGGTTAGGGGTGCGGAGCCGACGCCTGAGCGTCCGACCGACGACGCATGTGAATGGCGGTTTGTGGCCGACACCCGTCCGACGCGATCGGCCGCGCCCGACCCAGGCTGTGTGGAAACCCAATGGAATTACAATACAACGCATGACTGCTGCCCCCAGCGGCGCGTTTGGCTGCCTTTGCGGCCATTACGGCGACGACGGGAAGGTGAACCTCTCTGATACGTTTTAGATGAGCTTAAGGGTTTTGTTTCAGGACCTACGGGGCGCTCACGCACCCACCAGCCGCATTGCCTTCTATGGCTACCTGAACCGGGTTCAATCGAATCGTCGCCTGGAACGGGAGTGCCAACGCAATGTTGAATTGATGTGGCTCACGGGTCGCCTCGCGCCGGACTTCAAGACCATTGTTGACTTCCGTCGTGACAACGGCGCAGGCATCCGCAACGTATGTCGGCGCTTCGTGACGCTGTGCCGTGAGCTGAAGCTGTTCTCGCAAGCGCTGGTCGCCATTGACGGCAGCAAATTCAAGGCAGTCAATACGCGCGATCGCAACTTCACCGAGGGTAAGGTCGACAAGCGCCAGAAGCAGATCGAGGAGAGCATTCAGCGGTATCTGAACGCGCTGGAGACCGCAGATCGTACGCAACCCGCTGAGCTGGAAGCAAAGACGACCCGGCTGAAGGACAAGATCGCGCGCTTGCGCGAGCAGATGCGAAACCTCGAGCAGATCAAGGAGCAACTCAAGACTGAGCCTGACGGTCAGCTCTCGACGACCGATCCTGATGCACGCTCCATGGCGACTAGCGGCAAAGGCTCGGGAATGGTGGGCTACAACGTACAGGTAGCAGTAGACGCCAAACACCACCTCATCGTCGCTCACGAGGTCACAAACTCTGGCAGCGACCGGGCGCAGCTTAGCCCCATGGCAAAAGCTGCGCGCGACGCGATGGGTAAGACCAGACTGCGGGCAGTCGCCGATCGTGGCTACTACAGTGGGCCTCAGATCAAGGAGTGCGCGGATGCGGGGATTGCGGTCATGCTGCCGAAGCCGACAACATCAGGTGCGAAATACCACGGCCGATTCGACAAGGCAGACTTCATCTACATTGCGCGGGACGACGAATACCAATGTCCAGCTGGAGAACGGGCAATTTACCGTTACACCAGCGAGGAACACGGGATGCAGCTACACCGATACTGGAGCAGCGCCTGTTCGCAATGCAAAATTAAATCACAGTGCACGCCCAGCGACCAACGACGGATAAGTCGATGGGAGCATGAGTCGGTGCTGGAAGCAGTTCAACGTCGGCTGGACAAGACACCTGATGCGATGACCGTGCGCAGGCGAACCGTCGAACATGTCTTCGGAACGTTCAAGCATTGGATGGGCTACACACACTTCCTGATGCGCAGGCTGCCCAACGTGGGTACCGAGATGAGCTTGAACGTACTTGCCTACAATCTCATGCGCGTGCTGAGAATCCTGGGCTTCAGGAAGACGATGAAGATCTTCAGTAGCACTGCTGGATGATAGGACGGGCGACCTGTAGTCGACGGCATCGCGCCATCGAAGCCCAGTGATGCAAGGTCAAGCTCTTCTACAAACGCCTCGATAACCCTTACCGGGTTGTCCTCTGCGACGAAGTCATCGAGGCACTCTGGAAGCAGCGTCACCTGCTTGCGATCTTCACCTTCTATGAATCGCTTCATCCGGTCACCCATGCTGAATGAGTTGATCCAGTTTAGGCGATCAGCGTGTTTTCACACAAGCTCGACCCAAAGGTGCCATTTGGACTCTACACATGAATGACGGCTTTCCGCGCATCATGTGCCCACGATAACCAATGTCGAATGGGGCGTCCCTCCTCGTTACGCCGGGCCGTGAACGGCCTATTACGGTTCAGTCGCACGCGGGAGAGACACTGAAAACGAGGTCTCCATCTCGTCGGACCGTGCCTCGATCGCACCGTGATGTGCCTTGGCGATTTCACTTGCAATGTACAGCCCCAATCCGAGGCTATCCGTCCGGTCCGCTTCGCCCTGATGGTCCGGCCCTCGCGTCAGCGGATCGAAGATGCGCGCCAGCGTTGCGTGCTCGATGGCAGCTCCGGAGTTTTTAACTTCGATACGGACATGCCTTACATCACCGGTAACTACCACGCGCACTGGAGTGTCCTGTGCCCCGTACTTGACGGCATTGAGTACCAGATTTGCAAGCAATTGCTGCATGCGCCGCCCGTCCCAGACTCCCTGTAAATTGCCACGTACCTGAAGCTCAATCTGCCTGTCAGGATGCACAGCGCGCAACTCGTCCAGCTCGTCAGCAAGCACATCCGCCAGATTGACGCTCGTGGACGCTAGGTTGATGCCCAAGCCCAGTTTGGTCCGGTTGAAATCCGTCAGGTCATCAAGCAACGCCTGCATCCGGGCTCCGCTACGTATCAGGCGGGCGGCGGCTTCGGATACCCGCTCCCCGGCATTCAGCGCTTCAAGGTACGATGCTGTCATCTGAATCGCCTGGAGCGGGCTGCGCATGTCGTGCCCCAGCATGCCAAGCAGGAGATTACGACTCTGCTCGACCTGCGCACTAAAAAAGGCGACTGATTCGACAAGTGCCTGATCGATCGCTTCGTTGAAGCGAATGGCGTCGTCCAGATCAGGCGCTTCGGGTTGGCAATCGTCCATCCACAAGCGAAGCACGCTTGCGCGCAGTGCGCGATATTCGGCGGCGAGCTGGTTGATATCGAAACCGGCCCGTGCCCGCAGAAGGGCGTGCGTTTGCGCGGCGGTTTCAGTGGCATCGATCAGACCGGGGCCCCGCCCCAATGATTTTGCGCGCTGGGCTTCCCTGGTTTGTGAAGTCCGCAAGTCCGTTGCCACGGCTAGCAAGATCTGCTGCGCGTGGTTGCGTAATGCCAACGATTCCATGTTTGCCGCCGCCGGCAGGAGGGTAGCCGCAAACGCCTCCCATTGCGCCAGAATCAGTTCCCCGTCGCGCGAGATGAAGTCAGCAAGTCGCATGTAGGCGTCTCCGAAGTGTAATTGGGATACCAGGGTCCGATCAGCGTACGTATGTTACGCGCAAATCAGGGACAGACTTCAATCGGGGGAACGCTCCCGTTGTGGGGCGACGCCTTCGTGGGCAGCCTGGCCGCCTGGCCGCGCAATTTTGGTGAGACCTCATTTGTATCGCGAGAACAGGCGCGGGCGGATGGTACGCTGGCGTACGCAGCGAATATGCGAGCGCAACGTTAAGAGAGCGTGCTGCCATCTCGAGGGCAGGTTTATTCGAATTGCAGCCACGCATGCCGCGTGTCGCACCCTACCGTTATTGTAGTGGGAGAGTGTGCCGGAGAACGCGACCGACATAATTCGCCCTATGAGGCAGTCAACTCTGCCCGAAACGTTCACTCAGGGCATGCCAGTTTCTCCCGAAACTCGCTCGAACGTTTGCGGCTACCTTCGCGAGCCAGAAAGACATGCACCGCCCACGGAGGTAATAGGCGGAGCCCACATCTCCGTCAACGGCGAAGAAGCACAGCCACCATAACCGGTGGTCGCATGCGCAAACCCCCGATGGAAAGTAAACACTGCTCCGTCTGTGCCATCATCCCGTATATTGACCCGATTTCTGGAGCTCATCATGAGCACCAAATGGTTTTCGAAATTCTCAAGCTACTTTTCCACAATGACCGGCAGACCAGCCACCTTCGTCGTGGCAGCCGGCCTTGTGATGCTGTGGGCGGTCACTGGCCCGGTCTTTCACTACAGCGACACGTGGCAACTCGTGATCAACACCTCCACCACGATCGTCACGTTCCTGATGGTCTTCTTGATCCAGAACACACAGAACCGCGACACGGCCGCAATGCAGATCAAGCTTGACGAGCTGATCCGTGCGGTGGAGGGCGCGCATAACGCACTGCTTGATCTTGAAGAGCTTGAAGAGAAAGACTTGAGCCATTTCCGCAAACATTACGAAAAACTGGCCGAAGAAGCGCGCGCCGCGCTGCGCGCTGGCGGCAGCGACACCGATTCTCCCTTCGTCGACAATTGTGATGACCTTGACGAGAATCGGCGAAGCGGTAAAGATCGCGACGACAACCCGGAATCCTCACTGCGACGCAGCTGACTACGGCGCGGTCGACATGCTGACGCAGGCTAACAAATTTTTTGGGCTGCGAGCCGGGGACCGTAACCCGCGACGCGCCGCCCAGCGGTGGTTGGCCGCACCCGACCGAGATGGAATGGAGACCACCCTCCCTTCCGGACAGCGTCACGTGGCAACTGCGCATCGTCGGGTTTCCGTGGCACGGCGCTCGCGTTGCTGGGTGATCCTGATCTGGCGTGCAGTGGACGACATGCATTGTCCGTTGAAGCATCCGCCTCGCGGCGCGGCTGGCTGCCAGTCCCGCGCACGTCAATGCTCAGTTCAAAGGCCGCGCTGCGGCAGTGGCACGAGAACGACCTCGCCACCCAGCTCGAGTTCGAAACACAATTGCAGGGCGAGTGCGGCGCGATGTCGCCCTTGTCGAGGTCGTAATGGCCTTCCAGCAGAAGCGCGAACCGGTGTTTCACCCAACTTCGACCGTAGCTCGCGGCGCGGCCGGCGTGGCGCGAGCGACACCGACCTGTGAAACAGACAAAGGGGCGCGCCAACCCAAACGGCTATAGCGCTTAAAGTGGATCCGGCTCGTCTCTCGAATCGCCCGCCCCCCGCTTTGCGCACTGGCGGCTCATCGCTCGTCAGGAGACGTTCGTTGGCAGAGCGCGAAGGATCGAAACTGGCCGGGATGAGTCCGTCGGAGAGCAACTCAGCGCCCGTTGAAGCAGCCCGCGTCTGGTGCGCTGGCGAGGCGATGCGCCGATACGAGGTTGCAGAGGCCTGTCGCGCCGGGATTCCCGTCAAGCTCTGGTCGCCCTGGGCTGCTCCGTACGACTGCGGACCTGCCGCCAGTAGCGCATTGCCTGCTATTGCGACACAACTTTGGTTGAAATCGCACACTAAGTTACAGCTTTCCTTGAAATTTCCGGCGCAGTAGACACAACTTTAGTTGAAGCCGAAATCGCTCGCGAGGGCCCGTGCCGTCTGGCCAGGCGAGGTTTGTCGCGGCCGGAAACGTGCATGCAACTTTAGTTGCGTGAGCGACGCGCGCTTGCATGGGCAAGTTGTGGATCACGATCTGCAAGCGCCAGCCGCGCCGGCGCGCCGACGGCGCCTCGCGAAATATTTTGAATCCTCTCTACAAATAGCGGCCATTACGCCGATACCCAAAACGCAGTCATCGGCCGCGACACCCTTTGGCCGCTCTCCCTCAATATCGAATGGAAAATAGATGACGAATAAACTCAGTCGGCTCGCCTTCGCTCTCATTCTGGTTGGCCTCGGCGCATGCTCGCGCGGACCGGTCACGCTTGTGGCGACGTCCACGCTCGAGAACTCGCCCCCCGGACTGAAAGCGACGCTGAAGCTGAACGGCTTCGGCCCGGATGCGAGCGGCGGCGACGGCACACTGACGGTCGCACGGGAATCGGGAACTCACGCGATGACGCCGGAAGGCTCCTACGCCGTCAAATGGCAGTGGATCGCTAACGACAGTTCGTTTGTCGTCTCGGTTCCCGAGGTTCACGCGGGGCTCAGCTTTAAACCTTCGCCCGTGTCGCGGAATCCCACGCGTACCGCGCCGGCTTTCTGGTGCCTCGAATGCGAGCGCGATCGTCCAGGCGTCGGCGATCTGATCTGGTTGCCAGGCGTCTTCTCGAAGAAGAGTTAGACACGGGTGAGCGGCGCGGGCACTTTGGCGTCGAGCCAACGTGCTCGTACAGTAAGCTTCGACCCGAGCCGCGAAGGTGCGTATTGACCTGGCGGTCCGGTTCCGCTCGGGCGAACTCTACCGCCGGCCAGCGCGCATTGGCGACGTCGCGTTAGCGAGATTGCCCCCTGGAGCGACATGCGCTTGACTCGGCCCGTACAATGCGAAAATGGACGGCATCTGGTGAGTGGAGGCGTGCAGCCCAATGATTGAATATGTAAGCGACGCGCTGCTCGCGGCGCTTTTTCCGGCTGACGCGGGCGGCCCCGGGATATTGCGCATCGCCGGGCCGGTTCAGGTCGACGCGACCATTGAGGCCAGCGGAATCGACTTTGATGGGACCCGGCACCTCGTATTTTTCGCTGATGTGATGACCTACGCGGGACACGACGAGCAGTTTGTGAGGGAGACCGCCGCTGCTTGGAACGGAGGCTTTGTGCCAGCCCCCGATTCACGGCTGGTCAAATTCTTTCGTGCCGAGGCAGACCGTGAGACCATGTTTTACCCGGACGAATGGCCGCTGCCGGATCCCGCGATGATCTGGCAGTTCAGCGAGGCGCTCGGTATGGCGCTCCTGGCGCATGCCGACGTCTTCCCGGCGACGGCCCAATACTTCTACATGCCTCAGACTGGGAAACTGGACGCGTTATATAATAGGCTGGCTAGGAAATTTGAGCGCGGCGAAATGGGGGCAACGTTTCGCTGTGTGACCCGGCCGGCATCTGACGAAGGAGGTTTTTATGGCTTTGAACGCATCTAGCAAGCTTCGCCCGAAGGTGATTGCGCTGCAAAAACGCGGGGTGGCCGTGCTCCTTCAGCGTACGGAGGCAGCGGCCGAGAGCGGCACACTTGCGGGGAAGAGCGCCCGCGAGACGTATCGCGCGACGGTGCGAGTCCGGACAAGGCGCACTGCGGACTCAGAATCGTAACCGGTTCGATATTCTTCCGGCCGAGCAAAATGCCACCGCAAGGTGGCGTTTTTGTTGTGCGCCGAGCATGCGCAACAGCTTGGGGGTGTGAGTCCCCTGTCCAACCTGATGGTGGTGAAGGACTAGCGAAACGCAAGGGCGTCGTCGTGAGGCGGGGTCTGAAGGAAGCGTGTAGCAAAGCCATGACCTGACGAACAGAAACCAGATGCGAGGCCTACCTGGCCGGACGAGCAAGCAATTGATTGCGAAGTCCATAGCCATCAAGGGCTGGGGTGGTAGATCTGGCAGGTGTGTGGGGAAGGCGGTTGCGCTTACCTCGGGAGGCCTGCACGGCGTCCTGAAATGAGGACTGAGCGGCTCGCAAGGGCCGTTGACCACCGTGCAGGAGTCAGCAGAGGGCATATTAGGGCGGCGACGCCTGAAGGCCCGAACGGAAAGGAGCGGCGAGTAAGCCGGAGAACTCGACATGGGAGCGCAGCAGAAAACGCATCGCGTCCTCGACAGCGGAGGCAGGGGTGAAGCTCCGATGGCTGCTGATCGAGGGGCTGAACCTATGGCGGCGAACCCCGAGTCTGAAAGCCCGTCGGCATATGACCGACTGATGGAAGAAGTCTGCGAAAGGGGGAACCTGAAGCAGGCGTTGAAGCGTGTGAAAGCTAACAAGGGCGCACCGGGCGTGGACGGGATGACCGTTCAGGCATTACCGGCGTACCTGCGGGAGCATTGGCCGTCGATACGGGCCACGCTGCTGAACGGCACATACCAGCCTCAACCTGTGAGACGGGTCGAGATACCCAAGCCGGATGGCGGTGGCGTGCGCAAGCTCGGCATCCCTTCTGCGCTTGACCGATTCGTCCAGCAGGCGGTCTTGCAGGTGTTGCAAAGGCAGTGGGACCCGACGTTCTCGGACTCCAGCTACGGTTTCCGTCCGGGACGCTCGGCGCATCAGGCAGTGGCGCAGGCGCAAAGCTACATCCAGTCGGGGTATCGATGGGTTGTAGATTTGGATCTGGAGAAATTCTTCGATCGCGTGAGCCACGACATCTTGATGAGTCGGGTGGCAAAACGGGTTAGTGACAGACGCGTTCTGAAGCTGATTCGCTCCTTCCTGACGGCGGGCGTGATGGAGCACGGGCTGGTTGGTGCGACGGACGAGGGCACCCCCCAGGGTGGTCCCCTGTCGCCGTTGTTATCCAATCTGATGCTCGACGATCTTGACCGGGAGCTTGAGCGACGCGGGCTGCGTTTCGTGAGGTACGCCGACGATTGTAACGTCTATGTACGCAGCGAACGCGCGGGCCAGCGGGTGATGGCGGGGCTGAAAGCCTTCCTCACCGGCAAGCTGAAGCTGAAGGTCAATGAAGCGAAGAGCGCCGTCGCACGGCCACACACGCGGAAGTTTCTGGGCTTCACCTTCTCGGGGCGGGAGCAGATCAAACGGCGCATTGCGCCCAAGGCACTGGCTCGCTTCAAGGATCGGGTCCGGGAACTGACTCAACGCACGCGCGGGGTCAGCGTCGACCAGATGATCGGCGCGCTGAAACGTTATCTGGCAGGGTGGCGGGGCTACTTCGGTTTCTGCGAAACGCCCAGCGTTCTGCAACGCCTGGATGAATGGATACGCCGCCGCATCCGCTGCTTCTTCTGGAAGCAGTGGAAACGGGGCCGCACAAGATTCCGGGAGCTGACAGTACGCGGCGTCAGCCGAAACCTTGCTGCCCAGACGGTCGGTTCGCCACACGATGCGTGGCGGCTGAGTTGCAGTCCCGCGCTGGGCATCGCCTTGTCAAACCGCTACCTTCGCTCGCTGGGGCTTCCATCACTAAGGCCATAGTCGATTAACCGATCCGAACCGCCGTGTACGGACCCGTACGCACGGTGGTGTGGGAGGGGTCGGGCCGCGAGGCCTGCCCCTATCCCGATTTGGGAAAGCCGCAGCGTTCCGCTTTGGCACACAAGAAAAGATACCAAGAGGTCCTGAGTTGGGCTGTATGTGCGTATCTGGCTGGCACCAATATCCTGATTCCAGCTCAGGATTCATCGGTCAGCAAGGCCTGCCCGCAATCCTATTAGCTTGACTACAGCCCCCTGTTAACCGGCCGGGAGCAACGGACCTTCACACCACGATGGCTGCGCACTCTGAGAAATCGTACGGGCTGGGGTCCGTGTTCTGGTGGGCCACGCCAACAAGCGTCTTTAGTTGCGGCGCAAGCGATACCGAAGTCCCAATAGGCACAACCGTGATGCCTTCCTCAATCGCGGCGTTGACTTGATGGAAGCCTTCGATCCAATGCAGATCGCTTCCGCGTGGCACGATCAACGGCACCTCAAACGATCCCTTTTTGAGCATTCGTTTGTGCATTTCCACTTTGGGCCGTACCCTAAAGTTGGAGAAAATGGACAGGCTGAGCAGCCCCTGCTGTCGGGCTGCTCATATCGGCATCCTGTCCATTCTTGAGACATAAATAATGGACGTCAAACGTGGTGGATGTCCATCAAATTACGGATTTGGCCGAATGCGATCAACCGGATCGGCAACGCGATCGCCGAGACCGGCGTTAACGAACACCGATCTCGGCGATTCAACGGAGACCGTTGCCGAGTATCCGTCAGCGCATCCCGTCTTGAACGCACATACGCGCGGTGCGAAGGTGTAGCCATCGTAACGACGGAGCACATGCGATGGAGAACACCACGGGAGAGACTGTATCGACGGGCACGCGGCGGCCTCGGCGGGGCGAGGCGTTCTGGCGAGAGATGTTCATGGCATGGAAAGGAAGCGGACTTGGCGAGCGTCACTTCTGCCGTGAGCAGGGACTTGCGGTCAGTACGTTCGATCTGTGGCGCACGAAACTATCGAACGTGGAGGATGAAACCGAGCGTCCGCTGGCGGTCACCCCTGACGCGGCGTTCGTCGTTTCCCATGCGGGCATCGGGGCGCCGCCAGCGGTGCCATCACCGACAGTGGACACGTCGTCTACGCGTGATCGGGTGACGCTGTCCCTCGCCGGCGTTCGCATCGAACTGACGGGCGCGCACGCCGAGCGCATCGTGCGCTTCGTGCTCGGGCAGCTTGGAGGTGCGCGTTGCTGATCGCCGCCGACGTTCGTGCCTACATCTGCCGTGATCCGGTCGACATGCGCAAGTCGATCGACACCCTGTCGTATCTGGTCGAACCGCTTCTAGCCCAGAAGCCGGCCTCTGGCAATCTGTTCGTGTTCGTTGGTCGGGACCGCACGAAGGTCAAGTGCTTATATTGGGACCGCACCGGTTTCGCGCTCTGGTACAAGCGGCTTGAACACGGACATTTTCCATCACCGTCGTCACTCGCCCAACGTGGCTTCACGCTCGCTGAACTCAACGCCTGGCTGGAGGGCATCGAGATCCCGGCGCGCGAGCCGCATCGTGCCGTCGCAGTGAAGCGCGTTAGCTGAACTGGCTATTGCCTGCGCAGATACAACGCTCTCCGAGCTTGTAAACGTCGCGCGAGTTGGGCATCATGATAGCCATGCCGCCCACCGCCATCACTGTCGCGGATTTGCCGGTCGAGCCCGATGCGCTGCAAGCCTTCGCGCTCGAACAGAACAGGCTGGCATGCGTGCTGTGGGAGCAGCTGGAAATCCTGCAGCACCAGATTGCCCAGGCGAACCGCGCGCGCTTCGGGGTCAGCTCCGAGCGGCTGGCGGCCCAGGCGGAACTATTCGATGCCGCTACGGAGTTACCGGTTCCGCCCGAGCCGGACGAGGTTCCGGTTGCGGGCCACACCCGGAAGGGACGTCCTGCCCTGCCGAAGGACCTGCCGCGCACGCGCATTGAATACGATCTGAGCGACGAACAGAAGGCGGCATTCGATTCACTCGAATGCATCGGCGAAGAGCGCAGCGAGACGCTGCACTACGAGCCATCCAGGCTCACCGTCATTGAGCATATCCGCCTCAGATACGCGGCGAAGAAGGATGGTGAGTCGACCATCGTGACGGCGAGCGCCCAGCCTTCACCGCTGCCGAAGAGCAATGCGAGCGCGAGCCTGCTGCCTAACATCCTGGTCAATACCTACGTCGATCATCTTCCCTTGAACCGCCAGGAGACGCGCTACGCGCGCCGTGGTGTGTACCTGCCCCGGGCAACGCTGTGTGAATGGAAGCTGGCGGCAGCCGAGCTGCTCGAAGTGCTGCTGCCGCCGCTACGGGCTCACCAGTTGCAGGCCCCGCGCATGCACGTGGACGATACAACGCTGCCGTTACTCGAGAAGGGTCGCACGGCGACGCGCACCGCACGATTATGGGGATACCTGGGTGCGGGGCAGCGCGAGGAGAACGGGGTCTGGGTTGACCACCCGCCGGCGGTCGTGTTCGAATTCGCTGAGTCGCGCTCCGGTTCGCATCCGCTGCGCTACCTGCAAAAGTACAAAGGCTATCTGCAGGCGGACGCATACAGTGGACATGGCGCACTCTACGAAACCGGAGATATCGTCGAGGTCGGATGTTGGGCGCATTGCCGCCGACGCTTCTTCGAAATCGCGAAGGCGCAAAGCAAACCGGGACTTGCGGCGCAGGCGCTGCAGTGGATCACGCAGTTGTATGCGATCGAGTCGCGGATCAAGGACCAGACGCCTGACCTCAAATATGCGGCGCGGCAAACTGAGGCACTGCCGCTACTCGTGCTGTTCCGGCAATGGCTGGAAGGCAACGTCATCGGTTTGCCGGCTCAGGCGCCGCTTGCAAAGGCCTTCGGCTATGCGTTACGTCACTGGCCGGCGCTCGTTCGCTACACTGAGAGCGGTATCCTGCTGCCGGACAACAACGCTCTCGAGCGGCAAATCAGACCCATTGCCCTCGGAAGGGCGAACTGGCTCTTCGCGGGCTCCCCGCGCGGCGCCCGCGCGACCGCCACGATGTATTCGCTGCTCGGCACGGCTCGCCTGAACGGTTTCGAGCCGTACGCGTGGCTCAAGGACACGCTCGAGAAGCTGCCATCGTATCCTGTCAATCGCGTGCACGAACTGTTGCCGCTCGCCCGTTAAACGACATCACATTCATGGACATTCTCGACTCACTTCGGCAGGCGCCCAGCGCCGAACTCTATCGCCTTTATCTCGCCGTCGGAAAAATGCTCGATGATCCCCGACGCATCCTGGAAGTACGGCAGCGCCTGCACCTCGGCATGGCTATCAGTTATATCGCAGACAACCCGCTGGCCCCTCCATTGCAGGGAACCGTCGTTGAGCTTCGGCAAACACAGGCGGTCGTTCAGGACAATGCGAGCCGGCGCCGCTGGGCGCTACCGTACGCGGCGATCGTTCCCGATAGCGCAGCCCCGATTCATTCTGAACCGGCACCGCCACCACCGCGCGCACAACGCGAAGAGTTCCTCGTCGGCGACACCGTCGGTTTCACCGACAAACACCTGAGTGAGCGTGTCGGCACCATCGTCAGACTCAACTCGAAAACGGCCTCGATTGCTGTGACAGATTCCGAGGGTCACTGGCGCGTTTCCTATGGTCTGCTGCGGCGTATCGTTGATCTATAGCCCTATCAACTCTGGTCGGAAGACAACATCATGGCCAAGCCCAAGATCGACGCAAAACGTGAACATCGCATTGAGATGGAAGTGGTGGTCGACGCCTATACCGAGGAAGAGCGGGCGACGTCGTGGTACTGCTATCTGGAAGAGCAGCTCACGTTTCCATTCGAGGCCGGCATTCGCCAGGCAATGGCCTCTTCACCACTGCACCCGGGTGAACACGTCTCGGTCGCCGGACTCGCTCATGAAGACCTATGTCGGGTTGGCATCTTCGTTTGGGCCCGGTGGGGCCAACGTGACGTGGTGGCACCCCTGGCTCAGATCGTCCCGGTGAACAGCGACAAACCGACACGACTCGCCGTCGCTGACTGGCACTACTGGCACGATCAAGGTTACGCGTTCTGACATCCAGAGAGCCGTCGCACTGTCGCAGCGGGATCTCGCTCACCTCGTCCTGATATCTCGCGGCGTTGTTGGTCTCGTACTAAATCCCCACTTCTAACGGGTTACGCTGACGGATACGTTGCCGACCCGAAGGAGCCGCCCGGGTCTTCCCGATGCGGCCGTTCGCGAACGAACAACGACGCGGCGGGCAGCCGTGACGACGGGTTTTCTCAACGCTTGGGGCGAGAAAATATGTTGACGAGATTCCCGTCAGGGTCGCGCAGCAGGAGCGAGCGATTGCCCCACGGCATCACCGCCGTCGGCATCACGATGTTTGTCCCGGACGCATTCATCCGTTCGAACACCGCGTCAACGTCCTCCACTTCAAACTCCAGGATCGCCGACTGATTCGCAGCCGCTGTGGCAGCACCGACATTAAAAAGCTTAATCAGGTGCTCAGACGAAATCGCAAGCGTCGCTCCGTCGAACCGCATTTCGGCAAATCCATCAGCCGGACGTACAGCCTCGATACCTGAAAGCCTTTGATAAAACTCCACCAGCCCATCGATATCCCGGGTAACAACACGAACCGATGCGAACTTCATTTTGAGCTCCTCGCCAAGAAAGGAAGCTCAGTCTAATGGTCGATACTGTCAGATTCTGGCAGTATTGTGCGGCTCGCGACGTGATTGAGCCTGCGCCACTCACGAAGCAGTGTTGACCGTCTTTTGGGGTAGCGCTCTTCCAATTGCTCGACGTTCGAGATCCGGTCCGAACGGAAATTCCGAAAATCAGCTCGAAGCTCGCACCAACACATCAGGACCCGCGCCTGGTCGAAATACACCAGGGCAAAGGGCCAAACGACACGCTGCGAGTGAATACCACTGGCGTCCACGTAGGTAATATTGAGCTTCTGCTCTTCTCGGACTGCGGCACGCAGAAGGTCAGGCGAGACTTTGTGGGCAGGTCTCTTCAACGGCGCGCCGACCAGCAGCGAAGACTCTTCCAATTCGCGACGCAGTTCAGTGGGCAGTATGGCGGCTATCTTCGCAAGCGCGCTCAGCGCACCGGATGATAGCGGCTTGTCGCAGCGATCGGCCACCCAGCGCATGCCAAGAACCAGGGCGTCGAGTTCCTCTGAGCGAAACATCATGGGCGGCAGCATGAAACCCGGTTTCATAACGTAACCAACGCCCGGTTCCCCCTCGATCATTGCTCCTTGCGCCTGCAAACTGGCGATGTCCCGGTATAGCGTGCGGATGCTCACGCCGAGCTCCTCGGCCAGGGCTTGGCCACGCACAGGACGTCGATAACGATGTAACACTTGCAGGAGATGAAGGAGTCGTTCGGAGCGGGACATACGTGAATCCTGATATCGACACTGAAGCAAATCGACGACGCCATCGGTTACATCAAGTTGAATGCAATAGGTAGCGTCCAGACAGCCATTGCATTGTTGACGATCTATGCGGCTCTGTCGAACGTCTCAGACTGGCCGATTGTCGTCAGATGAGCGCGCTAGCCGAACTGTGTAACTGCCGGCTGATGCTCTAAGAGGGAAATTTTGTGTGCTACAGATTTGCTACAGCATTGGTAGCAATCCATATTTGACGGGCCTTGCGCCTGTCATTCCACCCCCTGAACTACGGGGAGAGGACCAAACCACAACAATCGCTGCAGTCCCACCGACGAACAGCCCCGGCCGGGACCCGGCGAGTCCAAATTCGCCAGCGAGGCGCAGAGTATATCAAACACGCCCAGCCGCGAGGAGGGCTGCAACGCACGTCCCACAAAGCAAACGGCCCAGCGGGCATCACCCGCTGGGCCGCGCGAACCGCACGGCGCACTACCGCATTACATCAGGCAGCGCCCCTCCGGTTCAATCGAGCTCACTCAGAATTCCACCACCGCAAATTCCGCTTTGCCTACATCGCACAGCGGGCAGCGCCAGTCGTCCGGAATCGCGGCGAAGCGCGTGCCCGGGGCGATACCTTCTTCGGGAAGGCCTTCTTCTTCGTTGTAGATCCACCCGCAAATCAGGCAGACCCAGCTCTTATATTCAGTCACTTCAATTACTTCGCTCACGACGTACTCTTCTTTGGTCCAATGCAATGATCCGCCCAGTCTGCCCCTTTTTTGGGCACGGCGGCGACCCGCAATATTACCGGAATTTGTCAAACGGACCGCCAATTACCGATGCGGCAGCACCGCAATGCGTGTCAGACGCGTCCGCACCCGCATGACGGACCCCGTCATACACAGCGTGTATGCTTTGATCCGCAGCTCATTTTTTGGACAGGCGCAGCGGGCACCTGGCATGCGTTGCGACGATCGGCCTCAGGCGACTGATGCCTCCATCGACGCCTGCATGGCCCGCGCATGACTTTCGTTTCCCCAAAAAGGAGAAAAACGATGTTTAGGAACAAATGGTTGGCCGGAACGGTACTGGCCGGGTTGCTCGCCGTATCGGGCGCGGCGCAAGCCGCAGGCGTGTCTTTCGTGCAGCCCGCGGACGGTGCAACCGTCAGCAATCCGGTGCACGTCGTGTTCGGCGTCGACGGTATGACGGTCGCGCCGGCCGGCACGATGACGGAAGACACGGGCCATCATCATCTGCTGATCGACGGCAAGCCGCTTCCCAAGGGCGAAGTGATTCCCGCCACCGACAAATCGCTTCACTTCGGCAAGGGCCAGACCGAAACCGATCTGACGCTACCGCCAGGCGACCATACGCTAACGCTGCAATTCGGCGACGGCGCGCATCGCTCGTACGGTCCGGCAATGAGCAAGACCATCACGGTGCACGTGAAGTAAGCACGTCGCACGGCTGAAGGGCCGGTCGGGTGTGTGCACGCACCGCCCGGCCGCGCTTTGCTGCTCGATACCCGCTCGGAGTCTGCTTACAGTCTGTCCAGAAGCCGCTCTGAATCCGTTTTGCAAGCCGGCCATTCGTCCTATCTCTTCCGGCATACAGGCACCCGCCCGTGCGCCCGGTACAATGAGCAGTTCCGACTCATCGCTGTCTTCTCCAATTCTCCATGTCGCTTTACACCATTACCGGGGCGCAACTGGCGTTCGGTCACGTCGCGTTGCTCGATCACGCGGATTTCTCTCTCGAAGCGGGCGAGCGCGTTGGGCTGATCGGCCGTAACGGCGCGGGCAAGTCGTCGCTGCTGAAAATCGTCGCCGATCTATCCAAGCCGGACGATGGCCTCGTCACGCGCCAGCAGGGTCTGACCTCGGTCTACGTGCCGCAGGAGCCGGAGTTCGATACGGACGACACGGTGTTCGAAGCGGTCGCCGCCGGCCTGACCCACGCCCGCGAGCTGCTGGATCAATACGACGCGGTCGCCAATCAGCTTGCCGACGAACCGGAAGGCCCGGAGCACGACGCGCTGATGTCGCGCATGAACACGCTGCAATCTGAGCTCGACCATTCGGACGCCTGGAACTGGAGCACGCGCGTGGCCACCACGCTGCAGCAGATCGGTCTGAATGGCGAGGCGCGGGTCGGCTCACTCTCGGGTGGGATGCAAAAGCGCGTTGCGCTGGCGCGCGCGCTGGTTGTGCAGCCGGACGTGCTGCTGCTCGACGAGCCAACCAATCACCTCGATTTCGACGGCATCCGCTGGCTCGAGGAACTGCTGGTTTCGCTGCGCGCGGGTCTGCTCTTTATCACCCACGATCGCGCGTTTCTCGACCGCGTCGCCACGCGCATCGTCGAACTGGATCGCGGGCGTTTGCTGTCGTATCCGGGCAATTTCAGCGCCTATCAGACCAGAAAGGCGCAGCAGCTCGAGATCGAGCAAGTGGAAGCGGCCAAGTTCGACAAGCTGCTCGCCCAGGAAGAAGTGTGGATTCGCAAGGGCGTGGAAGCGCGCCGTACGCGTAGCGTCGGCAGGATCGCACGGCTCGTGGAGATGCGCAATGAACGCGCCGAACGCCGCAATGTGCAGGGCAACGTCAAGCTCGACGTGGGCCAGGGCGAGAAGTCCGGCAAGATCGTCGCCGAACTGACCGACGTCACCAAGCGCTACGGTTCGCGCACGGTGGTCGACACGTTCACGGCCACGGTCATGCGTGGCGACAAGATCGGTTTCGTCGGTCCGAACGGTGCAGGCAAGACCACGCTGCTGAAGATGATTCTCGGCGAGTTGCCGCCGGACGAAGGCACGGTGCGGATCGGCACTAATCTGCAGGTCGCGTATTTCGACCAGATGCGCGCGCAGCTCGATCTGGAAAAGAGCCTGGCCGATACGATCAGCCCGGGTAGCGAGTGGGTCGAAGTCAACGGCCAGAAGAAGCACGTAATGAGCTATCTCGGCGACTTCCTGTTCGCGCCGGAGCGCGCGCGTTCGCCTGTCAAGTCGCTGTCGGGCGGCGAGCGGAATCGCCTGCTGCTGGCGCGTCTGTTCGCGCGTCCGGCCAATGTGCTGGTGCTCGATGAGCCCACCAACGACCTCGACATTCCGACGCTCGAACTGCTCGAAGAGCTGCTCACCGAATACGACGGCACCGTACTGCTGGTCAGCCACGATCGCGCGTTTCTGGACAACGTCGCGACCTCGGTGATCGCTTCGGAAGGCGGCGGCAAGTGGCGCGAGTACGTTGGCGGCTTTACCGACTGGCAGATTCAGCGCGACCGTTCGCAGCAGATGGCGCAGGACGCGCAAAAAGAAGCCGCCAAGGAGGTGGCGTCGAAAGACAGCGGTGCCGCGGCGGCACGCAATACGCAGCGCGCCGCGAAGTTGTCGTTCAAGGATCAGCGCGAACTCGAGGCGTTGCCAGCCAAAATTGCCGCACTCGAAGCCGAGCAGAAAACCATTGGCGCTCAGTTGGAAGATGGTTCGATTTTCGCGAAAGACGCGCAGGAAGGCACGCGTCTGACCGCGCGCTACGCCGCGATCGACGAGGAACTGCTGATCGCGCTGGAACGCTGGGACGAGCTGGAAAACAAACGCAGGTGACGGATGGGGCGGCGCGATCCGAGAGGTTGCGCCGATCTCACGCCGAGGTCGGGGGCCGCGGCTGCACAGCGGTCCCGTCGCGGCTTTTTCACGGTCCCGCAACGGTCTTATCGCGGTCTCATAATAGACCGCACCCGAGCGCCGGCCCTTATCCAAACGGCCACTTCCGCACAACGTGAATTGCCGCCTGTATCGAAATCAGTAAAATACCCCGCGAATAGGCTTCCCCCGGCGTTCGCACCGGCTGGCCGTTGCCGGACTGTAGAACCGGCGTCGAGCCGCCTTCGAGCGCGCCTGCGGGAAGCCAGGCGATAAAAACAGCTTGCCCGCACTGCGGGCACCCCACCTAACCCCGTTGTTTCGTTTCGCTTTTTTTGAAAACTCAACGCATTGTCCACGGACCTGTCCACAGGACCTGTGGACAACGATGAACCGACGCACCCGAGTCAACCATGTCTACGAAAAAGCCAAACGCCGCGTATAGCGAAGCGTCGATCAAGGTGTTGAAGGGCCTGGAGCCGGTCAAGCAACGGCCCGGGATGTACACCCGCACCGAAAATCCGCTGCACATCATTCAGGAAGTTATCGACAACGCATCGGACGAGGCCCTCGGCGGCCACGGCCGGCAAATTACGGTTACGCTGCACGCGGACCATTCCGTCTCGGTCGAAGACGACGGCCGCGGCATTCCGTTCGGCATGCATCCGGAAGAGGGCGTGCCGGTCGTCGAAATCGTTTTCACGCGCCTGCACGCGGGCGGCAAGTTCGATAAAGCCGCCGGCGGCGCCTACACGTTCTCGGGCGGCCTGCACGGCGTCGGCGTGTCGGTCACCAACGCGCTGTCCACGCGCCTCGACGTCACCGTGTGGCGCGAGGGCAAGATCGCCGAATTGAGTTTCGCCAATGGCGACGTCGCCAAGGAACTCGAAGTGCGGCCCGCCACGAAGGGCGACAAGAAGTCGGGCACGCGCGTCACCGCGTGGGCCAATCCGAAATACTTCGATTCGCCGAACCTGCCACTCGGCGAATTGCAACGTCTGCTGCGCTCGAAAGCGGTGCTGTTGCCGGGCGTCGAAGTCACGCTGATCAACGAGAAAACCGGCGAGCAGCAAACCTGGAAATACGAAGACGGTTTGCGCGGCTACCTGCTCGAAGGCATGAACGGCAGCGATCTGCTGATTCCGCTGTTCGAAGGCGAGCGCTATGTCGAAAACGCGCGTGCCACCGAAGAGACGTTTGCCGAAGGCGAAGGCGCCGCGTGGGTCGTCGCGTGGAGCGAAGAAGGCACGCTGATGCGCGAGTCGTACGTCAATCTGATTCCGACGCCCGCGGGCGGCACGCACGAATCCGGTTTGCGCGACGGTCTGTTCCAGGCGGTGAAGAGCTTCGTCGAGCTGCATAACCTGCAGCCGAAGGGCGTGAAGCTGCTGGCGGAAGACGTGTTCGCGCGTGTCTCGTTCGTGCTGTCGGCGAAGGTGCTCGATCCGCAATTCCAAGGGCAGATCAAGGAGCGCCTGAATAGCCGCGACGCGGTGAAGCTGGTGTCGTCCTATTCGCGGCCGGCTTTGGAGCTGTGGCTGAATCAGCACGTCGAGCATGGCAAGAAACTCGCTGACCTCGTCATCAAACAGGCCCAGGCGCGTACGCGTGCCGGCCAGAAGGTCGAGAAGCGCAAAAGCTCGGGCGTAGCCGTGCTGCCGGGCAAGCTGACCGATTGCGAATCGACGGAAATCGGCCGCAACGAGCTGTTCCTCGTCGAGGGCGACTCGGCGGGCGGCTCGGCGAAGATGGGCCGCGACAAGGAGTACCAGGCGATCTTGCCGTTGCGCGGCAAGGTGCTGAACACGTGGGAAACCGAGCGCGATCGCCTGTTTGCCAACAACGAAGTGCACGACATTTCGGTGGCGATCGGCGTCGATCCGCATAGCCCGGACGACAAGGTCGATCTGTCGAATCTGCGCTACGGCAAGATCTGCATCTTGTCGGACGCTGACGTCGACGGTTCGCACATCCAGGTGCTGCTGCTCACGCTGTTCTTCAAGCATTTCCCGCAGCTGATCGAACGTGGGCATGTGTGCGTGGCGCGTCCGCCGCTGTTCCGGGTCGATGCGCCCGCGCGCGGCAAGAAGCCGGCGCAGAAGCTCTACGCGCTCGACGAAGGCGAGCTCGAAGCGATTCTCGACAAGTTGCGCAAAGATGGCGTGCGAGACACGCAATGGTCCATCAGCCGCTTCAAAGGCCTGGGCGAAATGAGCGCGGAGCAGTTGTGGGACACCACGATGAATCCCGACACGCGGCGCCTGACGCCGGTGGCGCTCGGCGCGCTCGACTATGACGCTACGGTGGCGCGCATGACGATGCTGATGGGTAAGGGCGAAGCGGCGTCGCGGCGCAGCTGGCTGGAAGAAAAGGGCAACGAAGTGGAAGCGGATATCTGAGCGTCTTTTAAAGCGCTCACGTTTCGCACGAAAACTTCACGCCAAACACGGATACGGAATCTAGATGGACGACGATAACACTCTCGACCTTTTCACCGAGCCGCCGCCCCCGGAAGGCGACTTCCTGACGCTCGGCAATTACGCGGAACGCCAGTACCTCGACTACGCGGTGAGCGTGGTCAAGGGCCGCGCGCTGCCGGACGTATGCGACGGCCAGAAGCCGGTGCAACGCCGCATCCTGTTCGCCATGAACGACATGGGTCTCGGCGACAACGCCAAGCCCGTCAAGTCGGCGCGCGTGGTCGGCGACGTGCTGGGTAAGTACCACCCGCACGGCGACCAGTCGGCGTACGACGCGTTGGTGCGTCTCGCGCAAGACTTCTCGATGCGCTATCCGCTGATCGACGGCCAGGGCAACTTCGGTTCGCGCGACGGCGACGGCGCAGCGGCGATGCGGTACACCGAAGCGCGCCTGACACCGATCGCGAAGCTGTTGCTCGATGAGATCGACCAGGGCACGGTCGACTTCATGAAGAACTACGACGGTGAGTTCGAAGAGCCGAAGCTGTTACCCGCGCGCCTGCCCTTCGTGCTACTGAACGGCGCATCCGGCATTGCCGTGGGCCTTGCCACGGAAATCCCGTCGCACAACCTGCGCGAAGTGGCGGCAGCGGCCGTCGCGATGATCCGCAATCCGAAGATCGAACACGCCGAGTTGATGCAACACATCGCCGGGCCGGACTTCCCGGGCGGCGGCCAGATCATTTCGAGCGACGCCGAGATTTCCGCAGCCTACGAAAGCGGCCGCGGCAGCCTGAAGGTGCGCGCCCGCTGGAAGATCGAAGAGCTCGCGCGCGGCCAG
The DNA here is from genome assembly GCF_003610295.1 of Paraburkholderia sp. BL23I1N1. Lineage (NCBI taxonomy): Bacteria > Pseudomonadati > Pseudomonadota > Betaproteobacteria > Burkholderiales > Burkholderiaceae > Paraburkholderia > Paraburkholderia sp. BL23I1N1. The sequence continues at coordinate 187,656 of NZ_RAPV01000003.1, read as the reverse complement.
TGGCAGCTCGTGATCACCGAACTGCCGCCAAACACGGCCGCGCAGAAGGTGCTCGAAGAAATCGAAGAGCAGACCAACCCGAAGATCAAGCTCGGCAAGAAGGCGCTCACGCCCGAACAGTTGCAGACCAAGCAGACCATGCTCGCACTGCTCGACGCCGTGCGCGACGAGTCGGGCCGGGATGCACCGGTGCGTCTCGTGTTCGAGCCGAAGTCGAGCCGCATCGATCAGACCGATTTCGTCAACACGTTGCTCGCACATACGAGCCTCGAGTCGAACGCATCGCTCAATATGGTGATGGTGGGCGGCGACGGCCGGCCGCGTCAGAAGGGCTTGAGCGAGATCGTCCACGAGTGGATCGCATTCCGTTTCGCGACGGTCACGCGCCGCACGCGTCATCGCTTGAGCAAGGTCGACGACCGGATTCATATTCTCGAAGGCCGGATGATCGTCTTCCTGAACATCGACGAAGTCATCCGCATCATCCGCGAATCGGACGAACCGAAGGCCGCACTGATGGCCGCGTTCGGTCTTTCCGATCGCCAGACCGAAGACATTCTCGAAATCCGTTTGCGTCAGTTGGCGCGGCTCGAGAAGATCAAGATCGAGAAGGAACTGTCCGAACTGCGCGACGAGAAGGCCAAGCTCGAAGAACTGCTCGGCAGCGAATCCGCGATGAAGCGTCTGCTCATCAAGGAAATCGAAGGCGACGCGAAGCAATACGGCGACGAGCGCCGCACGCTGATCCAGCAGGAAAAGCGCGCCACGTTCGAAGCGCGCGTGGTCGACGAACCGGTAACGGTGGTGGTGTCGCAGAAGGGCTGGGTACGCGCGCTGAAGGGCCACGGTCTGGATGTGGCGGGCTTCACGTTCAAGGCCGGCGACGGTCTCTACGCGGCGTTCCAGTGCCGCACGCCGGATACGCTGGTTGCGTGGGGCAGCAATGGCCGCGTCTATTCGGTGGCGGTTGCGATGCTGCCGGGCGGGCGGGGCGATGGCGTGCCGGTCACGTCGTTGATCGAGCTCGAATCGGGCAGCCATCTGATGCATTACTACGCGGCTTCCGCGGATCAGGCATTGCTGCTCGCATCGAGCAACGGTTTTGGCTTTATCGCCAAGGTCGGCGACATGGTGAGCCGCGTGAAGGCCGGCAAGTCGTTCATGACGATCGACGCGGGCGCTGCGCCGCTCGCGCCGATGCCGATGCTGCCGGCCGCGACGCACATTGCGTGTCTGTCCTCAGGTGGACGCCTGCTGGTGTTCGGCATCGACGAGATGAAGACGCTTTCGGGTGGTGGACGTGGCGTCACGCTAATGGCGCTCGACGACAACGAAACGCTGCTGCAAGCGCTGTCCATCGACAAGGCAGGCGTGGTGCTGATCGGCACGCGTCGCGGCGGCCGTGTCGACGAAGAGAAGCTGAGCGGCGCCACACTCACCCCGCATATCGGCAAACGGGCGCGCAAGGGGCGTGCGCCTGAGAGCAAGATGAAGCTCGACGGTATGCGTCCGGTGCTCGCCGCGTAATAGCAAAAAGAAGGAAATGGAAGTAGGGTAGGGCCAGGCATGAACGCGGCGTGTGCGTTAAAGCGCACGCCGCGCGTAGCAAAAAATCCGGGGTGTAACGTCGTCGCGGCATTGGGCGCGTTGCAATAAGAACTACAAAGAATGTTAAGACGCCGCCAGTACATGGAACTGCACGCATAGCGCGCGGTCGAATGCGCTCAATAGCCGCTACTAATATCACTCGTCATAAGCGGTGTGGTGTCGTCGGGAGAGGAAAACAACATGAACAAAGCTATCGAACTCGCACTCTTTTTGCATCTGCTCGCGGTCGCCGTGTGGGTGGGTGGAATGGTGTTCGCGCATTTCTGTCTGCGCCCGGCCATTGCCGATCTTTCGCCGCAACTGCGCTTGCCTTTGTGGGAATCGGTGTTCAGCCGTTTCTTCAATTGGGTCGCCGCAGCCGTGCTGGTGATTCTCCTCACGGGTGGTTTTCTGCTGATGCAATTCGGCGGCGGTCACGCCACCTGGCCGTTGCATGCCATGGCCGGCCTCGGCGTCGTGATGACGCTGATCTTCGGACACATCCGCTTCGCCGTGTTCCCGCGCATTCGCCGTGCGGTGCAGGCGCAGAAGTGGCCGGATGGCGCGCAGGCGGTCGGCACGATCCGGCGTCTGGTGCTGGTGAATATCGTGCTGGGCGTGGTGACGATCGGTGTGGCGGTGCTGTCGCGCGGGTTCTGACATCGCCCCTGTGAATCCAGGGTGCGGCTTGTCTAGGGCGTAGCGCCGTAGGCAAGCCACAGTCCACACACGATCGCCACAGTCCCGTACACCACGTACACCGGCGTCTTGAGTTTGGCGAAGCACATGCCGGAGAACAGCGCCGTCACCAGGTAGACCGGTTGGAACGGCACATGCCCGGCGATGCGTATTACGGCCACCGCCAGAAACGCGGTGGTGACCGCGCGCAGCATCCGCATGCCGTGCTCGAAACGCGGATTGGCCTTCAACTGATGCAGATGCCGCTGCGCCAGCACCACGAGGCAGCCCGACGGCACGAACAACGCAAGCGTCGCAATCAGCGCGCCCACCCAACCATCCACCAGATAGCCGAAGAACGGCACCACGTTCAACAGCGGTCCCGGCGATAACGGCGATAGCGAAAAGGCCAGGGTGAAGTCGTTATCCGACACACCGATCGCCGGCGTGACGAACAGCGTCTTGAGTACCGGCAACGCCGAGAAGCCACCGCCGAATAACGTCATGCCCGCACCGGCCAGCCGCGGCCATAGCAGCGCCAGTTCATAACGATGCGGCAACGGCAGTGCGAATATCACCAGCGGCACGCACAACGCCGCCAGCATATGCCGGTCGCCGCGAGCGATCGACACGACGATGCGCGTATCGCGAACCGGACTGACCAGCCAGCCGGCGCCGAAAGCCCCGCCAAGCATCACCACGTAGGCCGCGGGACTGTGCGCGTAGAAGAGCGCCACACAGCCGAGCACCGCCGCGGTCCATTCGAGCTTGCCGCGCACCAGTGCGCGTGTTTGTTTGTACCAGGTGATCGCGATCAGCGTGGCCAGCACCACGCTGAAATGATTGAGCAAAGTTTGAGAGGCGGCAGCGCGCACGAGCGGCGTGCGATAGAAGATGGCGAACAGCGTCATCAGCGTGAAAAAGGGCAGCACGCTTGCGACGCCCGCCACCCAGGCGCCGGCGCGTCCACGCAACGCATGGCCGAGTTGCACGGCGACATTGCAACCCACCGGGCCGGGCACCATCCAGGCCAGCGCGATCAGATCGGAAAAGGCCACGCGCGAGAGCCGTCCCTCGCGCTCCACGTAATGGTTTTCAAGTTGCGCCATCAGCGCGAGGCCGCCCCACGACAGCGCCGACAGGCCGAACACGACCCGGAACAGCGTCCATAGCGGTTCCCGTGTCCCTCGTCTGGCGGCATTCTGGCTTGTGATCGTCTGCATCGCGCCGCGGGCGCCGGTACGCGGGCGGCCCGCCCTTTGGATCATCGTTGTGTGTGCTTGCGCGATCGGCAACCGGCTTCGCGCTGTCACTCGGTACAGCGTGAATGTAGCCGGTTTTGCGATGCCGCGGTTGGATAAGCGTGGGGCGCCGCTTGCACGCTGATAGGCTGTATGGAGCGCGCCGATGCGTGACAAGCGCCGCACCGGCGCAGTGCACTCAGCTATTGGTGCTTGTGCTGGACAAGCTGCTGGTACTGTCGGTTTCAAGCGCGGGGTGGTGACCCTTTACACCGCATACGCCGAAGCGTTCGAGCAGCGCCGGAATCGCGTCGACCGGCACCGGGCGCGAGAACAGGAAGCCCTGTGCCTCGATATGGCCGAGTGCGGCGAGCCACGCAATCTGCTCTTCGGTCTCGGTGCCTTCGACCACCACCGTGAGCCCGAGCGAGCGCGCGAGGTTGACGATGGCGGTGACCATCACGCAGACACTGCGGTCGCCGGGTATCGCCTGGACGAACGAACGGTCCACCTTCAGTGTGTCGACCGAGAAGCGGTTCAGGTAGGAGAGCGACGAATAGCCCGTGCCGAAGTCGTCGAGCGCGATGCGCACGCCGAGGCGCTTCAACGCGACGATCTTCTCCGAAACGAGTTCGGGGTATTCCATCATCGCCGTCTCGGTGATTTCGAGTTCGAGGCGGCGCGCGGAGATGCCGCTTTCCTCGATCGCATGCGAGATGGTTTCGTACAGATCGCCACGCCAGAACTGCACCGCGGAGATGTTCACCGCGAGCGACAGCGTGTCGTAGCCCTGCTGCTGCCACACCGCCAACTGGCGGCATGCGGTTTCGATCACGAAGTCGCCGATCGGCACGATCAGGCCGGTCGATTCGGCGACCGGAATGAATTCGTTGGCCGGAATCAGGCCGTGTTGCGGATGGTTCCAGCGCACCAGCGCTTCAAAACCGGCGATGCAGCGGCGCGTCAGATCGATCTTCGGCTGATAGGCGAGAAACAGCTGGCCTTCGGCGAGCGCGACACGCAATTGCTGTTCCCACTTCATCAAATGGTCCGCGCGGTGCGACAGCTGCGGCGAATAGAACTGGTAGCAATTCTTGCCCGCGTCCTTCGCGCTGTACATCGCGAGGTCGGCTTTTTTCAGTAGGTCGATTTCGCTCTCGTTGGCGACCGAATAGAGCGCGATGCCGATGCTTGCGTGCAATACGAACGAACTGCCGCGCACTTCGAAAGGCTTGGCGAACGCGTCGGCCGCCGCTTCGGCGAGTGTGACCGCGCGCTTCTCGACGTCGTCGCCTTTGATCACCACGACGAACTCGTCGCCGCCGATGCGGCTCAACGTGCCGCCGTCGCCAACCGCGGTGGCGAGGCGCGAGGCCGTCATTTGCAACACGATGTCGCCGGCGTTGTGGCCCAGCGTGTCATTGACGGTCTTGAAGTTGTCGAGGTCGATGAAAAGAATCGCGAGGCGGCCGAGATTGGAGGGCTGCGCCACGTCGTGCCGCAAAGTTTGCAGCGTCGCATAGCGATTGCGCAAACCGGTCAGCAGATCGTACTCGACCAGATGCGTCATCTCGCGCTCGCGCCCGAGCAGCTTGCCGATCAAACCGGTGGCCACCGCGAAGAAGCTCAACATCGCGAGCGAGATGAAGCCGGCCATCAGCAGATAGACGTTGCGCGTGTGGTTGTAGTCGGCGAATTCTTCGGCTTGCGACAGGCCCACCAGCACGCCGAGCGGATAGCCGTCGATATGCCGGTACGACACGATGCGCGTGACGTTGTCGATCGAATCGACGTAGGTGCCCGACACGTGTTCAGAGGTCGGATACGAGCCGCTCGCCGAGAACGAGCCGCTGGCAGTGTCGGTGCTGCCCGTGCGGCGCGCCAATACCGTGCCGTTGTCGGAGATCACCGCGATCACGCCTTCACGGCCAATGGCCGCGTTGTTGTAGAAGTCGCTGGTGAAATAGCTTGGGTCTTCGGAGACCACCACGACGCCCGCGAACGAGCCGTCGGGATGATTCAGACGCCGCGTCATCTGCAAGGTCCAGTGGCCGGACACACGGCCGAGCACCGGCTTGCTGATATACAGCTGGTCGTCGTTTTCGTGTTCGTGGACCTTGAAGTGTTCGCGGTCCGACAGGTCGATGTGTTTGGGATTGAGTTCGGCCGTATTGGCGATCAGCGTGCCGTGCTCGTCGATCAGCGACACCTGCACCAGTGTTTCGCTTTGCACCACGCCTTTTTCGACCGTGCTGGCGAGATCGAAATGATTCGGCGTTTTTTCGAATTCGTATTTGACGAAACGGGTGATCTGGTCGACCTGGTGAATCGCCTTGACCGTATGCTGCTCCAGCGCTGCGGAGAGAATCGCGGCGGAGGCCATTGCTTCGCGATTCGTGGCTTCTTTCTCAACCGACAAACGCGCGAAGATCACGGTCCAAAGCAGGATCAGCACCAGCACGCCGAGCGCGGGAATGGCAAGCAAGGCACGACGGCGCGACACGGCAGGATCGCGACGGGGTTTGGCTTCGCGCTGGTCGGAGAAGCGGGACTGGCTCATCGGGCGGCCCGTTCCCTGGTGCCGGCCAGTTGCAACTGCGCGAGCATCGACTGCGCTAATTTCATGGGTGGCTGCATGGTGACCAAGGTGCCGGAACTGCTGCGCAGGGGAAGGGAGCGTGGCGTCGTGCCTGACCATCCGCAGGTCATCGGGTACGTTTCGATATTACTTAATGCCAGTGGATTAAGGAAGAGTCCGCGCATCGGGTATACGCGGGCGCGACAGACCGCTCCGGCAGGCTGAATTCGCAGCCGGCGCGGCCAGCCTTGGGGCCGCAGCCTGGCACTCGTTTTCGAATATTTCATCGGGATCCGGAATTCAGGTGTGCCAGGCCTCTCGCAATGCATGGCGCATTAATCGTGCGAACGGTAGGGCTTTTATGCTCAAGCGCGGCCCGAAGCGGCAAGACACAGGCGGCATTCAGCGGCAAGCAGGCCGTTGCTGGCATGCAATCGAGCACCGCGCGGTTCATGCCAACCGGAACGTGCCGTCGACGATCGTCACCGACAGCCCCCCGATCCATGTCTTGCCGGCTGCGTCGTCGTAGTGCACCGAAACGTCGCCGGCGCGGCCCAGGACGGTACCCTGGCGAGCCGTGTAGTGTGAGCCCGGACGTAGCTGCTGGGCGCTCAGGAGGCCCGCGAGCGCGGCGTTCGCACTGCCCGTTACCGGATCTTCGCTGACGCCGAAGCGGCCGCCCGCCATCAGGCAGCGCACCTCGAAGGTGGCCGGGCGGCCTGCGCCGTGGGGTCCGTAGACGGCGAGACCGTGGGTGTTCATTGCATGCACGATGCCGGCAAGCGCTGCGGCATCGGGTTCGAGCGCGAGACAGTCGCGCGCTGAATTGACGCGTACCACGAGCCATGGCGCCCCATTGTCGACCGCGCAGGGCGTAGCACTGAAGTCGATCGCGTCGCTACGCAATGCCGTAGCCAGCGCTGCGTACTGATCTTGGGGAAGCGCCGTAACGCGCGCGGGCGGCGCGGCGAAAGCCCATCCGCCTTGTGCCTTGCCGGCTGGTCCGGATTCAGTAAGCGCTTGCAATTCGACGAGCCCCACGCCGCATTGCTGCACGAGCTTGCCGGCCTGCTTCGGCTGATAGCCGCTTTCGAGCAACGCATGCGCGGTGCCGAGTGTCGGATGACCGGCGAACGGCAATTCGCCATGCGTCGTGAAGATCCGCACGCGATAGTCGGCGGCCGGGTCGGTCGGCTCCAGCAGGAAGGTGGTTTCGGACAGATTGGTCCAGTGCGCGATCGCCTGCATCTGATCCGCATCGAGCGCATCGGCGTCGAACACGACAGCAAGCGGATTGCCTTTGAACGGCACCGACGTGAACACGTCGACCTGTTTAAAACGAACGATGTTGGCGGGCATTGGGCGCGATCCGGCGAATCCAGTGGAGGGATAGGGTTCGCGGATTCTATCTGGTGGCAAAGGAACGATCCACCTCGCCACAAAGGCAAAACGCGCCGCAGGTGACAGACACCTCGCGACGCGTTCAGTGCGTTCAGGACGGCTTGCCAGTGAACCCGGCGGCCGACCCTGTTGACGCGCGTTATTCGACCTCTGCGATCATTTCGATCTCGACACATGCGCCGAGCGGAATCTGCGCCACGCCAAATGCCGAACGCGCATGCTTGCCGCGCTCGCCGAACACGTCCGCGATCAGTTCGGACGCGCCGTTGGTGACCAGATGCTGCTCGGTGAACTCGAGCGTCGAGTTGACGAGGCTCATCAGCTTGACGATGCGCGTGACGCGGTTCAGATCGCCCACATGCGCGTGCAGCGTGGCGAGCAGGTCGATCGCGATCGAGCGTGCGGCGACCTTGCCTTCTTCGGTGGTGAGCGTGGCGCCGAGCTTGCCGGCCCACACCTTGCCGTCCTTCTTGGCGATGTGGCCGGACAGGTACACCGTGTTGCCGCTTTGCGCGCTCATTACATAGGCGGCTGCGGGCGCGCCTGCGCTCGGCAGTTCGATGCCCAGTTCCTTAAGCTTGTCGTACACGTTCGTTTGAGCCATGGTGTGTCCTCGATCGGTAGTGGAAATCGGTAACCCGGCGCGGCGGCCGGGGGCGCTTAAACGTTCGCGCTTAGACCTTCGCGCGGATCAGTGCGGCGAGCCGCGACACGCCTTCGTCAATTTTGGCAGGCGGCACCGTGACGAACGAGAGGCGCAGCGTGTTGTGCTGGGCTTCGTTCGCAAAGAACGGACCGCCCGGCACGAACGCTACATTTTGTGCGACGGCTTCTTCGAGCAGTTTCATGCTGTCGATCTGCGCGGGCAGATTCACCCACACGAACATGCCGCCTTCCGGACGGTTCCAGCTCACGCCTTCAGGCATGTAGCGTTCGAGCGAGGCGAGCATCGCCGCGCATTGATCGCGATACAGCTCGCGAATGGTTGGCACGTGCGTGTCGAGGAAGCCGTCCTTGATCACTTCGTACACGATACGCTGCGTGAAGCTCGGCGTGTGCAGATCGGTGGCTTGCTTGGCCTGCACGAGCTTGAAGATCAATTCTTCGGGCGCAATGATGTAGCCGACCCGCAGGCCCGGCGCCAGCACTTTCGAGAACGAGCCGAGATGGACGATGTGATCCGGCGCCATCGACAGCATGGTGGGCAGCGGCTCACCCGCGTAGTCGAGCGCGCCGTAGGGATCGTCTTCGATCACCGGGAATGGAGCGGTCTTTGCAAACGCAGCCAGTGCGCGGCGGCGTTCGACCGGCAGGCGGCGCCCCGTCGGATTCTGGAAGTTCGGCTGTGCGTACAGGAGGCGCGCGCCGGCCGTCAGTTCGGGCGTGAGCGCCTCGGGAATCAGGCCTTGCTCATCGGTTGGCACCTGCACGTAGCGCGGTTCGTACATCGAGAACGACTGCAGCGCGCCGAGGTAAGTAGGCGTTTCGACCAGTACGGGGCTCTCCGGGCACACCAGCACTTTGCCGAGCAGGTCGAGCGCCTGTTGCGAGCCGGTGGTGATCAGGACCTGCGAAGGGCGAATCTGCGCGCCGTTCACCGAATAGCGTTGGGCGACCCATTCGCGCAGCGGCAGGTAGCCTTCAGTCGCGCTGTATTGCAAAGCCGCGGCGGGTGCGTCGCGCAGAATGCGGTCGGAGGCTTCGCGCATGCGTTCGGCCGGGAAGGTTGCCGGTGAGGGCAGGCCGCCTGCGAACGAAATGACTTCGGGCCGCTCCGTGACCTTCAGGATCTCGCGAATCGCCGAGCTCGTGAGCTTGCGTGCGCGTTCGGACAGTTGCCACGTGGGGGCTTTCAAGTCGCTTTGGTCCATGGTCTCCTCTGCTGGTATCTCTGGAACCGGTCAAAACTTCAATTATCGCGCGAGTTGGTGACCCACGCGCGCTGCTTATTTAAGGGTCCGTAGACCCTCGGGTGTTTCAAACTCGGCGACGAGCGCCGCGGCGCCTTCCGCGGGCTCGAGTGCGATCAGGCGCGCCGCGCCCAGCCAGTGCAATTGCGCGGCAATCGCGTCGGCTTGCGGATGGGCTGCTTTCAAAGCTTTCAGTGCGATGTCCGTTTCCGGCAACGCGGTGGATGGATGCCGCGCCGTATCCCACTGGATCAGCGACGGCAGCACGCCGTCGCCGGCACCTTGCCATGCGGGGAACGCGCCGTTTTCGGGTACCGACAGACTCCAGCTGAAATCGCCGCGTGTCATCGGCACGATCGGCGCAATGCGCTGCGGATACTGCGCCTGCCAAGCCGCGAGCTGCTTCGGACGGTCGACTCGGGCGACCCAGTGCGACAGGTACGGCCCTTTTTCGAGCCGCGCGTGCGTCGCCGGGTCGTCGAGGGCGAACAGGCGGGCACGGGGCGCGGCGCCATCCGCGGGTTCCGCAGCCTGCGGATCGACCGCGATCACCTCCAGGTACACGCCGCCCCACAGATTCAACAGGCGATTGTGCGTGCGCATCAGCGGATGGGCGCCGCCGCCGGTCGGTGCGACGCCAAGCGTGTCGGCGACATACTGCGTGCCCTCGTCGAGGGTGCGGGCGGAAATCACGAGGTGATCGAGGCGGAGCGAATGGGCATTCATGGCGGATCAGGAAAGCGGTTTCTGCGGTAAGCCGGAACGCGCGCCGGATGCGGCAGCAGCGTGGCCGGGGTCGTAAGCATAACCGTTTGCCGGGTCGGCGGGCCAGGTGGATGGTGTTTGGGCAGGTCTTTCCCAAGGTCGCTCGTGTGCGGTGCATGCCGCCCCGAGCCGTTTAACCATCCGTTGCTTATCTTAGATGCAGTCTTAAATGTAACGGCGACGACCTGCACAGTAACGGTACAATCGACTCGATACCGTTCGGTACAGTTGGAGCCCGTTATGTCCGTCCCGCTTGCCCAGATTCCCACTCCTCACGATACGGCGTCGCTGACGCTGGTCGAGCAGCTTGTTCAGTGGGCATGCCGCCGCATTGAGGAGCGCGTGTTCCGTCCCGGCATGCGCATGCCGTCGATCCGCAAACTGGCATTGGACAAGGGCGTGTCGCGTTTCACCGTGGTCGAGGCGTACGAGCGGCTGGTGGCGCAGGGCTATCTGGAGTCGCGGCGCGGTTCCGGTTTCTATGTGCGCGAACGATTGGGCGGTGCGCCGACGGCTGAGATCCGCACCATTGCCGCCGCGGCGCCCGCGCCGGCCACGATCGACGTCGTGTGGCTGCTGCGCAATATGCTGCATACGGGCGCGCGCCCCGAGCGCAGCCCGGGTCTGGGCTACCTGCCGGGACGTTGGCTCGACGGCGACCTGATCACCAACGCGCTGCGTACGCTCGGCCGGCAAAGCGGGGCGCAGATGCTCGGCATCGGCACGCCGCAGGGCTTTTTGCCGCTGCGCCAGCAGTTGCAGACGCGGCTGGAGGAGTTGGAAATCGGCGCGTCGCCGGATCAGATCGTCATGGTCTCCGGCATTACCCAGGCCATTGACCTGATTTCGCGGATTTACGTGAAGCCGGGCGACGCGGTGATCGTCGGCGATCCGGCCTGGTTCCAGATGTTCGGGCGTTTCGCGTCGCAAGGCGCGCGGCTGGTCGGCATGCCGTACACGCCGGATGGGCCGGACCTCGACGCGCTCGAGTCGCTCGTCGAGACCTGGCGGCCGAAAATGCTGGTGATCAATTCGGTGCTGCAAAATCCGACCGGCACGTCGCTCACGGCCGCGCAGGCGTTCCGCATTTTGCGGCTTGCCGAAGCGTATGACTTCATCGTCGTCGAAGACGATATTTACGGCGATCTGTGCCCGCCGGCCCACCCGGGCGCGCGGCTCGCGAGCCTCGACCAGTTGAAGCGCGTGATCTATCTAAGCAGCTTTTCGAAAACGCTCGCGCCCAATCTGCGCGTGGGTTTTATCGCCTGCGCGCCGGAGGTGGCGAGAGCCGTCAGTGATCAGAAAATGCTGGTCGGCATGACGAGTCCCGAACTGAACGAGCGTGTGCTCTACAAGATTCTCACCGAGGGCCACTATCGCCGGCATGTCGAGCGGCTGCGCGCGCGGCTGGACGGCGTGCGCGAAAAATCCGTGCGGATGCTCGAGAAGACCGGCATGAAGCTGTTCCTGACGCCCACCGCCGGCATGTTCCTGTGGGCCGACACCGGCGTCGACGCAAGCGCGCTCGCGGCTGCGGGCCACGAAGACGGCTTCCTGCTGACGCCCGGGAGCCTGTTTTCTCCGCAGCAATCGCCCACTACGTGGATGCGCTTCAATATCGCCAATTGCGGCGATCCTGAACTGTCGACGTTCCTGTGCCGTTATCTGGACAGCATCGCAAGACGCGCCTCTTGAAACCGCGCCGCTTTGCCCCAAATTACGCGGGCGATGTTTAACCCTATTCGTCATTCGTAACAGAGAGGAAGTCCGACCATGGCACAAGAAACCATGAGCTTTCAGGCAGAAGTTAAACAACTTCTGCACCTGATGATCCATTCGCTGTACAGCAACAAGGAAATCTTTCTGCGCGAGCTGATTTCGAATGCGTCCGACGCGGCCGACAAGCTGCGCTTCGAGGCGATCGAAAACAGCGCGCTGTACGAAAACGATCCGAATCTGCGGATTCGCGTCTCGTACGACAAGGCCGCGCGCACCATCACGCTCGACGACAACGGCATTGGCATGAGCCGCGACGAAGCGATCGCCAACCTCGGTACGATCGCGCGCTCGGGCACCAAGGAATTCTTCGGCAAGCTCTCCGGCGACCAGCAGAAAGATGCGGCACTGATCGGCCAGTTCGGCGTGGGTTTTTACTCGGGCTTTATCGTCGCGGACAAGATCACGGTCGAGACGCGCCGCGCCGGTTTGCCGGCCTCGGAAGGTGTCCGCTGGGAAAGCGCGGGCGAGGGCGATTTCGCGGTGGAGCAGATTGAGCGCGCCGCGCGCGGCACGACCATCACGCTGCATCTGCGTGCCGATGAAGACGAACTGCTGTCGTCGCACCGTCTGAAGTCGATCATCCAGAAGTATTCGGATCACGTCGCGCTGCCCATTCTGATGGCGAAGGAAGAGTGGGACGCCGAAAAGAGCGAGATGGTCACGAAGGACGAAGACGAGACCGTCAACCAGGCGAGCGCGCTGTGGACCCGTTCGAAGAACGACATCACGGAAGAACAGTACAAGCAGTTCTACCAGCACCTTTCGCATGACCACCAGGATCCGCTGACGTGGACGCATAACCGCGTCGAAGGCCGCAGCGAATATACGCAACTGCTGTACGTGCCGACGCATGCGCCGTTCGACATGTTCAACCGCGATCATCGCGCGGGGCTGAAGCTGTACGTGAAGCGCGTGTTCATCATGGACGACGCCGAACAGCTGCTGCCGGGGTATCTGCGTTTCGTGAAGGGTGTGGTCGATTCGGCGGATCTGCCGTTGAACGTGTCGCGTGAAATCCTGCAGGAAAGCCGCGATGTGAAGGCGATCCGCGAAGGCGTGACCAAGCGGTCGCTATCGATGCTCGAAGAGCTGGCCAACTCGGAGAACGACGCCGACCGCGAAAAGTACGCCGGCTTCTGGAAGGAATTCGGTCAGGCGCTGAAGGAAGGCATCGGCGAAGACTTCGCCAATCGCGAGCGTATTGCAAAGCTGGTGCGTTTTGCGTCGACCCATACGGAATCGCCGGAGCAGACCGTGTCGCTCGCCGACTACGTCGCGCGGATGAAGCCCGAGCAATCGAAGATCTACTACGTGACCGCCGACACCTGGCAGGCCGCGACCCACAGCCCGCACCTGGAAGTGTTCCGCAAGAAGGGCGTGGAAGTGCTGCTGCTGACAGACCGCGTCGATGAATGGATGCTGTCGTTCCTGAACGAATTCGACGGCAAGCTGCTGCAAAGCGTCGCGCGCGGCGATCTCGATCTGGGCGCGCTGAACGACGAAGAAAAGCAGGCGCAAGAAAAGGTCAGCGAGGAGTTCAAGCCGCTCGTTGAGAAGATGAAAGAAGCGCTGAAGGACAAGGCCAAAGACGTGCGTTTGACGTTCCGCCTGACCGACTCACCGTCTTGCCTCGTGGCTGACGACGGCGAAATGAGCGGCTATCTGCAACGTATGCTGAAGGCCGCCGGCCAGAGCGCGCCGTCGTTCCATCCGATCCTTGAAGTGAATCCGGAGCACGCGCTGGTCAAGGGCCTGCATGCGGAGAGCGCGAACTTCGACGATTGGTGCCATCTGCTGTTCGATCAGGCACTGCTTGCTGAAGGCGGCGCGCTGGAAGATCCGGCGAGCTTTGTGAAGCGTACCAACGCGTTGTTGCTGATGCGTGCGGGCTGAGTTTTCGCGTATCGAATTGAGCTTTGACCGGCGTCGCTTTGACGCTTGTGATTGAAAAATGTGCTGCCTTGGCAGCACATTTTTTTTGCCCTGTGCCTCCTGCCTTGTTGCCGACTGCGCAAGCGTAAAAGCGGCGAGTATCGAGATTGATTTGTGAGATGCCAAAACGCGCATTTGGCTTATGCTGCTGCGATCGGAATTCGGATGCTTACCTCGTGCGTACCGGCGTGCGTCAAGGTGGTCACATGAAGCGCAAACTGCGCGCGTTAGAAATGCACTTTGGTGGACCAATGAAATGCGCTCCACCTGCGAGCCGGAGAACAGGCGAAAGTGCATCGCCGGCGCACGGCGGATACGAGGACGTGGCTAGCGCCGTGCGTAACACAAGGCGAAAGAAAAGCGTGATGCGCACGTAAAGATGGCGAACGATTGGCAAACCTCACGCGTTTAGGGTGTCACAAGGACGTGCAAGCAGGTTGTCCTAACGGCGTCGGCCTCGCGGCGACAAGCTCTCCACGATTAGCGCAGATCGCCTGCGCAATGACGATGAATGGCAATGCGTCGGGGCGGAAGCGTTGCGTGCCTGCGACATGTGGAAAAAGTGCGTTATTCCCCCGTGTTCCCATGTGTCTCTTGAGTTCCTACGGTGCCTTGCGGCGCACCAGGACGGCGTTGACAGGTGCGTTATGCGTGAGCAGGATGGTGCGCAGGCGGTGTGTGCCGATATATGCGCTGGAGGTGGCGATGCCTGTTGCCAGGGTCTATGCGAAATCGCGATGGGAGGTGTTGGCCCGGACGCTCGATGCGCTGCGGGAAAAACCGGAGGCCGAACGCGGCCTGAGTGTTCGCGACGCGATGAAAGATATGCGTGGCCATATCCGTACGGCACAGACAAAGGGCTACACGCTGGAGCAGATCGCGGAGCAGGCAAGGCAGGCGGGCATCGATATCACGGCTGGAACGATCCGTTACGCGCTGCGTCCTGCGGGAAAGGGACACAGCGCAGGCAATACGGCACATCCGGCGACAAAGACGCCTGCGCAGGGCACGGTTATGGCATTGTCCCGCGCACATGGAGTGGCGCAGGGCGGTGCGTTGCGCGTGAACAGCCCACACACTGAGGGGCATACAGGCGGACGTACCGAGGGGCGCACGGAAGGCCGCAATGAAGCGCGTCCGCATGGGGGAGAGGCAGAAGTCAAACCGCAACCCATGCCGGTGCAGGGTTCGCTTGCATTTGCGATCAAACCAGATACCGACGACCTGTAAAGGACGGCAATGGCAACAACTCTCAACCCCGTCTATCTGATAGGCGGAAGCAAAGGCGGCGTGGGCAAAAGCATCGTTGCGCTGGCGCTGGCCGATCACCCGCAATGGCGCGATGCGACCGCGCGATCAGGCCTCGGCCCTCGCCCGCCGGGCACTCCCTCCGTGCTGGCGGCCTTTTTTTGGAACGCTGATTTGCGCAACGATGGTTCTGGCCATTCGGTAGGCCGTGATTCGGCCCAGCCAGCAGGATGCGGCGAGGCTAGTTCACGCTGTCGTGTTCGACAAAAACATTCTGCGAACTGAGACTTCCGTAACCCTTGCGTTTTGGCGATCACACGAATAAACTAGTTATATGACTAGTTATTGGAGGTTCGTCATGCACACTTGGCCTGTACAAGACGCGAAAGCCCGTTTCAGCGAGCTACTTGATGCCTGTGTCAGTGAGGGGCCACAGGTAGTGACCCGTCGCGGCGCAGAAACGGCCGTGCTGGTGCCTATCGCGGAATGGAAACGGCTCAATGACGCTGCACGTCCCTCGCTGAAGGCCTTGCTGTTGTCCGATGTCGGCCGTGGTGACTTTGACCTTCCACGGCGCGGACGGGCGAAGCGTCGCTCAACTATTGCTCTGTAAGGCCGCCGTGTTTCTTCTTGATACTAATGTTGTTTCGGAGCTTCGCAAGATACGCCCGCATGGAGCCGTCGTGTCATGGCTCGAAAGCATTGCGGACGCCGACATGTATCTTTCTGCCGTGACGCTCGGCGAAATTCAGGCGGACATCGAAATCACGCGAGAGCAGGATGCCGACAAGGCATCGGCAATAGAAGCGTGGGCCGATCTGGTCAGCACAACCTACAATGTCTTGCCCATGGATGCTGCGACCTTCCGGCTCTGGGCAAAGCTGATGCATCGTCAGTCGAACACGGTCTATGAAGACGCGATGATCGCGGCCAGCGCGCTGACACACAACCTCACCGTCGCGACGAGAAACGTTCGTGATTTTGAACGCTTTGACGTACCGGTGTTCAATCCATTCGGGAAATGAGTCTGCCAATCGGTTATGGCGCGGTGCCGTCTCGACTGTGTAGTCGTGGCCGCATTCTCGATGAGTGTCGTTCCTGGCCGGCAGAATCAGGCTGCGGTAACTGCTTGTCTGGTCAGCGACCGCGCGCAGCACGGCACCGCACTTTCATCGTTCGTGGTTGAGGACCGCCTCGCCACGAGGCCCTTCTCGCAGCACCCAGCTATCCGCACGTCGCGCTGGCCTTTCTCGATCAACTGCGCCTGCGGGCCGGTGCAATAGTCGGCCTTGACGTCGAGCCGGTCGCCTGGTGATGCAATCCCAAGCCACGGCCACACTGCACGCTCGCCGAGTTGTTGGCCGCCTCGACCTGTTCGCAGCCCCCATCCGGCCGAAGAACGCGAACGGGCGTTGTCACGGTAACGGGTCGGGCTGGTAGAGTAATGCGATGAAGACAACCATGTCGCTGTACCATCGCCATCGATTCCCGGGTGCCGTTATCAGTTGCGCCGTTCGCTGGTATTTCCGGTTTCAATTGAGCCTGCGCGACATTGAAGAGTTGCTGTTCGAGCGCGGTGTAATCGTCAGCTATGAAACAGTGCGGCGCTGGTGCGACAAATTCGGCGCTGGCTTCTCGCATCGCGTCAAGGCTGCTCGTCGCAAGCCGGGCACCACGTGGCATCTGGATGAGGTGTTTGTGACGCTACGCGGTGAGCCTTATCTACTTTGGCGGGCAGTCGATCAGCATGGCGCCGGACTTGATATCCTGCTGCAGAAGCGGCGCGACAAGGCTGCGGCGAAACGATTCTTCAAACGTGTCCTGGTGGCTTGTCCTGAGGTGCCGCGCAAGATTGTCACTGACCGGTTGCGCAGCTATCCGGCGGCGAAGGCCGAGATCCCTGAACTGGCAAACGTGAAGCACGTTTTCGTCAAAGCCAGCGCCCGAGTGAACAACCGGGCCGAAAATAGTCATCAACCCACGCGAGAACGCGAGCGCCGCATGCGTGGTTTCCGCGATCCTGAACGCACGCAAGCGTTCCTGTCGAATTTCGGACCGATCCGGCAGCACTTCGCACTGAAGCGACATCTACTACGTGCCTCGCTCCACCGCAAACAACTCGGCGATCGCTTTGCCGCATGGCATCGTTTCACCGAGCTTAGCCAAAATCCGTCCGGTTTTTGAGAAAAGCTCCGTTCATCGCACTACTGCGACGCGAACACTTTAATGTGACAACGCCGTCAGCGCGCCTGTTCAGGCAGCGGGAGCTGGGCCGATGGGATACGGTGCTTGATGATGTGCAGACCGCGCTGCGCGACTACGTGGAAGTTTGAAATCGGGCGCTGGGAGCGCCCGATTGGTCACCCGAGATTGCTGGCGACCGGGTAGTTAACGCCTGCTATTTATTGCTTTCCCATCAGCGTATCCATCGTTTCGCCGCGCACGACAATTTCCGTGCGCCGGTTCAGCGCGCGCCCTTCGGCCGTATCGTTGCTGGCGACGGGGTTGTTGTACGCGTTGCCCTTTGTCCGGATCCGGTCCATCGCCACGCCGCGTGCCACGAGCGCATAACCTACCGCAGTGGCGCGCTCTTCGGAAAGCTGCTTGTTATAGTCGAGCGTGCCGACGTTGTCGGTATAGCCCTCGACCAGCATCGGCTTCTTGCTGCGCTTGAGCAGAACGGCGGAGCGATTGACCACAGCCGCTGCATCGCCGCGCACTTCTGATTTACCGAACTCGAACAGCGCGGTTTCGGGCAGCTTGACTGAGACACCGTTAGCGACTGACGTCACTTCGATGCCAACGGCCTTGTTCAACGATGTTTCTTTATCGCGATTCAGCGGCGCCGCGCAACCTGCCACCAGCAGGACGGACATGGCGCACACCGTTACGCTCAGGACTGTTCTCATATTTTCTCTTTCTCCTTCGGAACTCGATCACATGGCACGCCTTTCGATCGCAGGCGAACCGTCGACTTTTGTAATGCACGGAGGTTGTATCGCGCGTCGCGGGCCAGGGAGAATCGGAACACTCTGAAATCGGCGTCTGATTGAAACAGGTCAGCATCCGAATCGCTGTCAATCGAATTTCCTGACGGAAGGAGGGTAAGGGCTTGGCAATCCTCCGACGGCGTCGCCGTTATAATCCGACACCATGCCTATCCGTTTCGATGCCGCTGACGCCCACTGGCGCGTCGCGCCCTTGCCCGGCTTTAGCGCCGCCCAGAAAGACTGGTTGACCCGCGGTGGATCGCTGACCGCGCATCTGCGCACGCTCGGCGAAGTCGCCGTGCGCGTGACGCGTGAAGCCGTCGCGTTGCCATGGGCGGACGAGTACGCCGCGCTCGGGCTCGTGCCGCGCGCACCGGTGTGGGTGCGGGAAGTGGTGCTCTCGGTGGACGGCGTGCCGTTTGTCGCCGCGCACAGTGTGGCGCCGCTGGCGGCGAGCGTCGGCGTGTGGCAGGCCACGCGCCGGCTGCGCACCCGGCCGCTCGCCGAGTTGCTCTACAGCGATAGCAGCGTCGCGCGTTCGTCGCTGGTAAGTCGCAGACTGACGGCTCGTCATCCGCTGTACGGGCTGGCGGTGCTTGAAATCGATGGCATGCCGCCACACGCGCTGGTTGCGCGCCGCTCGGTGTTCGAGCGTCACGGCGCGCCGCTGATGGTGACGGAATGCATGCTGCCCGCGCTGTGGACGCATCTGGCGTCTGCGGCGAGTACACGGTCGGCGCACCCGGCGTCCGCGCACGCGCCGCAGCGTCCGCATATGCGGGAGCATGGCCGGCCGCTCGAGCATACGGCGTCGCGTGCTCATGGTGTGTCGCGTGCCGAGCAGGAACACCTTTCTGAGCGGGCGGCGCGTGAATCCGCGCACACGCCGGCATCCGACATCAAGGTGAAGCGCTGATGCTGCGCGGCTTTCCTCCCGTTGTCGCGGCGGATACGCACACGCTGGTTCTCGGCAGCTTTCCCGGCGAGGCGTCGCTTGTGGCGACGCAGTATTACGCGCATCCGCGCAATCAATTCTGGCGTTTGCTCGGCACGGTGCTCGACGAACCGCTTCCCGAACTCCCCTATGAAGAGCGGCTCAGGCGTTTGTTATCGCACGGTATCGGCGTGTGGGACGTGCTCGCCGCCTGCGAGCGCGAAGGCAGTCTCGACGCCGCGATCCGCAACGCCAGTCCCAACGATTTCGCTTCGTTGCGTGCCCACGCGCCGAAGCTTGCCAAAGTCTGCTTCAACGGCAAGTCGGCGGGCCGCTTTGCGCCGGTGATCGGTGAAGCCGGCTACGCCACCCTCGTATTGCCTTCGTCGAGTCCGGCGAATGCTATGCTCTCGTTCGACCAAAAATTGCGTCTCTGGCGCGACATCCTTACATGACGAAATTGATCAAGCGCGCCTCGGCTGAAGCACGTGCTTTCCGCAACAAGAACGCTGACGGCGGCGACCACACGCTGAACAAACAGAAAGTAGTGCGCAACAAAAAGCGCGCGCCGCACGACGACGACGACCTGCACAACGCGCCGCAAATCGAAACGCCGCGCAAGCCGCGATTCGCACCGGTCACATTCTCGGAAGAGGGCGGCGTGCGCTTCCTGCACTTCGGCACGGAATGGGTGCAAGGCGCGATGCGCCTGCGCAAGCCGGATCACATCGAACTCGAATACGCAGAGCAGATGATGGCCTGGCTGCTGTTCATCGAAACCCCTAAGCGCATCGTCCAGCTCGGTCTCGGCGCAGCCGCGCTGACCAAGTTTGCACACCGCTTCCTGAAGCGCGCGAAAGTGGACGCGGTCGAAGTGAACCCGGCCGTGGTCGTGGCCGCGCGCACGATGTTCGAACTGCCGCACGACGACGCGCGTCTGACCGTGCACGAAATGGACGCCTGGGACTTCGTCAACGACCGCGCCAACCACGGCACGATCGGCGCGCTGCAGATCGACGTGTACGATGCGACCGCGCGCGGCCCGGTGCTCGATAGCGTCGGCTTTTACCGTGCGGTGCGCGCGTGTCTGACCGACGCCGGCGTGGTGACGATCAACCTGTTCGGTGACCATCCAAGTTTCGTGCGCAACATGAAGCGTCTGAATGAAGCGTTCGACGGCCGCGTGGTCGCGCTGCCGGAAGTGCATGACGGCAACCGCATCGCAATCGCATTCTCGGGTCCGGCGCTCGACGTGCCGTTCCCAGCGCTGCAGGCGCGCGCAAAGCTGATCGAAGCGGAACTCGGCTTGCCGGCGCGCAAGTGGATCAAGGGTCTGCAGGAATCGACCGGTCAGAACGGCGGTTCGTTCTCGATCTGATGAGTGAAGCAGTCGGGCCGGGCAAGCCGGCTCGACTGCGGCAGGATTGAAAAGGCCGCCGCCGTTGCGCCCACGCGACGGTCGCCAACGCATCAACGCCACGACCCATCGCGCATCGCACAGCTGGTTCGCGATTCGCCCAGGGGCTCCACGGGCGAGCCCAGCATCGGTCATCCGGCCTCAGCCCGCTGCCGCACCGAGCGTCCCGCGATGCGTCGAAGCAGTATCCCACCCGCGTCGAAGCCCCGTCCCACGAGCCTCCAGGCCATCGTCCCGCCTCGGGTCGGCCCTGCTTGACCGGACGTTAAACGCTCTTATACTCTTTCGAAGCTTTCGGGGACCCCGTGGCCTACCTGCGACGAGGGATCCACCACCCGTCAAAACACGGGCCAACATTTCAATAATAGGGAAGAGGAGACGTCATGGCTCACGACGCCGACGCGAACAAAGCCAGCAAGCACTGGCTCTGGTTGCTGCTGTTGCCCTGGATCGCAATGATCTGGGTGCCGTCATATAACAAGGTCGAACCGCAGCTGTTCGATTTTCCGTTCTTCTACTGGTATCAGCTCCTCTGGGTGCTGATCAGCGCGATCATCACGGCGCTCGTGTACTTCAAGACCAGGACCCGCTCATCGGGCAACCCGGGCAGCTCGCAAGGGGGCGCACAATAATGAACGCCACCGCAACTTTCGTCTTCGTCCTGTTTTTCATCGGCGTCACCATTCTTGGCTTTGTCGCGGCCCATTGGCGCAAAGGCGACCTGGCCCATCTGGAAGAGTGGGGCCTCGGCGGCCGGCGCTTCGGCACGATCGTCACGTGGTTCCTGCTGGGCGGCGACCTGTACACCGCCTACACCTTCATCGCCGTGCCGGCGCTGGTGTTCGGTGCGGGCGCAACAGGCTTCTTCGCGCTGCCGTATACGATCCTGATCTATCCGTTCGCGTTCGTGGTGTTCCCGAAACTGTGGAGCATCGCCAAACGTCAAGGCTACGTGACATCGGCCGACTTCGTCTCGGCTCGCTATGGCAGCCGCATGCTGGCGCTGGCGATCGCCGTGACCGGCATTGTCGCGACGATGCCGTACATCGCGCTGCAACTGGTCGGTATCGAAGTAGTGATCGGCGCGTTGGGTTTCGACACCAAGGGCTTCGTCGGCGATCTGCCGCTGATCATCGCGTTCGCGATTCTGGCGGCGTACACGTACACGTCGGGCCTGCGCGCACCGGCCATGATCGCGGTCGTCAAGGATGTACTGATCTATGTCGTGATCTTTGCCGCGATCATTGTGATTCCGCCGCAACTGGGCGGCTTTGGCCACATCTTCAGCGTGGTGCCGCCGGCCAAGCTGCTGCTGAAAGCGCCGGACGTGTCGAGCCTGAACGGCTACAGCGCGTACGCAACGCTTGCGGTCGGCTCGGCGCTCGCGCTGTTCCTGTACCCGCACTCGATCACCGCGGTGCTGTCGTCGAAGTCGGGTAACACGATCCGCCGCAACATGGCGATGCTGCCGGCTTACTCGCTGGTGCTCGGCCTGCTCGCACTGCTGGGCTTCATGGCTCTGGCGTCGGGCGTGAAGGACATGCCGGAATTCGCGCCGTACTTCAAGGCGTTCGGCCCGAACTTCGCGGTGCCGGCGCTGTTCCTGCACTTCTTCCCGTCGTGGTTCGTCGGCGTGGCGTTCGCGGCGATCGGTATCGGCGCGCTGGTGCCGGCGGCGATCATGTCGATTGCGGCCGCGAACCTGTACACGCGCAATATCCACAAGGAGTTCGTGAACCGCAACATGTCGCATGAGCAGGAGACCAACGTCGCCAAACTGGTGTCGCTGATCGTCAAGGTCGGCGCGGTCGCGTTCATTCTCGGTTTGCCGCTTACGTACGCGATTCAGCTGCAATTGCTGGGCGGTATCTGGATCATCCAGACGCTGCCGGCCATCGTGCTGGGTCTCTACACGCGCATGCTCGACTACCGCGGCCTCCTGATCGGCTGGGCGGTTGGTATCGCAACCGGCACGTGGATGGCGATATCGCTGAAGCTGGCGAGCTCGATCTTCACGATCCACCTGTTCGGTATGGCGATCCCCGGCTACGCGGCGGTGTGGTCGCTGATCGTCAACCTGGTGGTTGCGGTGGTGGTGAGCCTGCTCGTGCGGTTGTTCGGCATGCAGCGCGCCGAGGACCGCACCCGTCCGGAAGACTATCTGGATGTGGTCGAAGGCGAAGTCAGCCGCTGAATTAGCCGCTAAATCAGCTTTTCTGTTCCGCCTGGAAAAGCAACGCCCGCAGACAAAAGTCTGCGGGCGTTTGTCTTTCCGGGGCACCCCAGGGCACGATAGCGGAACTGTCCTAAAAAGCGCCCGTCGCGCGAGCCATGGCTTCTGCCGATTCCCCTCACGTGATCGCCCGCCGCTCGGCCATTAGCCGCATGGTGCGCACGATCACGTCGCCGTACTACCGCTATCGCCACGCGAAGATGCTGCATAGCCTGCGCGTGGGCGTTGCGATGCTGGTGTCGATTCTCGCGACCACCGGTATCAACATTCCTCACGGCATCTGGTCGTCGGTGACCCTGCTGGTGGTGATCGGTGGCTTGCAGCATCACGGCAATATCCGCAAGAAAGCCGCCGACCGGGCGGCGGGGACGCTGCTCGGCGCGACGATCGGGCTCCTGCTGATCCTGCAGCAGAATTTGCTGGGCTCGCTGCCGCTCACTTATGTGCTGATGGCGATCGTCGCGGGGGTCTGCGCATGGTTCGCGATCGGTTCGTCGGGGTATATCGGTCTGCTGACGGCGATCACAATGTGCATCGTGGCGGGCCATGGCGACAATCTGATCGACGTCGGCCTATGGCGCACGCTGAATGTGCTGATCGGCATCGTGATCGCGCTGGCGTTTTCGTTCGCGTTGCCGCTGCACGCGACCTATTCGTGGCGCTATGGGCTCGCCGCCAATCTGCGCGCCTGCGCGCAGATCTACACCCGTTTGCTGCAAGGGGAGACGATCAGCGAGGAAGAACAGGTCAAACGCTTTCTCGCGATCAACAAGCGGCTGGTTCAGTTGCGCTCGCTGATGCCTTCGGTGGCGAAGGAGATCGATGTGCCGCAAGCCAGGCTCGAGGAGATCCAGCGGCTGCATCGCTCGGTGCTCAGTTCGCTGGAATTGCTGGCGACCGGCCCGCTGATGCGCGCCGACGCCGCGGCGCGCGCGGCGTATGCACGGGAATGCGGCGCCGAGGTGCGCGCCGTGCGCGCCATTCTGCTGGCGATGGCGCGCGGCCTGCGCTTTGGCCGCGCGACGAACGTCCGCATTCCGGCCGCGTCGCCGCTCGCCGAGGCGCATCGCGACGCGGCGCTTGAATTGCCGCCCGATTTGCAAGGGCCGTATTGGCTTGGGCAGCGGCTTGCCGAACAGGTGGACCGGTTACGCGCTTTGCTGCTGGAGACCGAGCCGAACTGGAACATCGAGCGGCATTCGCGCACCTTGCTGAAGGCTTAGGGCGGAACGCTCAGGGCGGCGCGCTCGTTCCCGGCCGGCCGCCGGCCGCTGCGACTGCAACTGCGGCAACCGGACTGGCCTCGCATGCCGGGCTTACTCTTCCGGCACCGTCACCATCCAGGCGAGACCGAAGCGGTCCGTCACCATGCCGAAGCCTTTGCTCCAGAAGGTGGCCTGAAACGGCATCATGACCTGTCCGCCATCGGCGAGCGCATTGAAGTATTTTTCGGCCGATGCGGCGTCGTCGGCCGTGAGCGACAGGCTGAAGCCGCTGAAGGTGGCTTGGGGATCGCAGTGACCGTCGGAAGCCATCCAGTTGGTCGAGCCGAGCTTGACCGTGGCGTGCATGATCTTTTCTTCCAGACCAGGGCGCGGCGAATTCTGCGGGTCCGGCGGCGCGTCCTTGTAGCGCATCATGAGCAACACTTCGGCGCCGAGTTTCTCGCCGTAATACTTGAGCGCTTCTTCACAGCGGCCGTTGAAAAATACGTAAGGCTGAACGTACATGATCGTCTCCCGGAATAGGGCCTGTGGCGCCGCGTTCCTTCGGCGCATGGCAGCGAGGGAATGGGCGTGCAGACGATTGTAGTCGTCGGTTGGGGCAGCAATTGTGACTTTATTTTGCAAGGGACCGCGTCGCGGGGTCGCATCGGATATGCGGCTGTAAACGGCGCGTGGCCCTGAACCGGAAGGCTCAGGGCCACGTATCCAGGCACAGACGTGAGCCCACGTACGACCGCGTATTTCAGCGGCGAAGACGAAACTTAACGCAGCGCTTCAATCAGCTTTTCCAGCTTGACGGCGTCTGCCGCGAATGCGCGGATGCCTTCGGCGAGCTTTTCGGTCGCCATGGCTTCGTCATTGACGAGGAAACGGAACGACGATTCGTCGACCGGCACGCGTTCGATGTCCGCACTCTTGCCCATTTCAGGCGACAGCTTGCGCTCGACCGTTTCGGTGCTCTCCTGCAGTTTTTGCAGCAGATCCGGGCTGATGGTCAGCAGATCGCAGCCGGCCAGTTCCAGAATCTGACCCGGGGTGCGGAAGCTCGCGCCCATCACCTCGGTCTTGTAGCCGAACTTCTTGTAGTACGCGTAAATGCGGCGCACCGATTTGACGCCGGGATCGTTGGCGCCGCCGTCTTTCGCTTCGTCCCACGCGCTGCCGGCGTTCTTCTTGTACCAGTCGTAGATGCGGCCGACGAAGGGCGAGATCAGTTGCGCGCCCGCTTCGGCACAGGCGGCGGCCTGCGCGAGCGAGAACAGCAGCGTCATATTGCAGTGGATGCCTTCCTTTTGCAGCACTTCGGCGGCGCGGACGCCTTCCCACGTGGAGGCCAGCTTGATCAGCACGCGTTCGCGGCCGATGCCGTGGTCTTTGTACAGGGCGATCAGCTCGCGGCCTTTGGCGATCGACGCTTCGGTATCGAACGACAGGCGCGCGTCCACTTCGGTCGACACGCGACCCGGGATGATCTTGAGAATTTCGGTGCCGAAGGCAATCAGCAACTGGTCGATGATCGCGCCAACCGGCTTCGACGCGTGAGCTTTCACGGTCTTTTCGAGCAGCGGCTTGTAGTCGTCTTTCTGGACGGCCTTCAGAATCAGCGACGGATTGGTGGTCGCGTCCTGCGGCTTGTACTGGGCAAGCTGCTGGAAGTCGCCGGTATCGGCCACGACGGTGGTGTATTGCTTGAGTTGATCGAGTGCGGTTGTCATGTTCGAGCCTTCATGGCGCGCGTGCGCCGTGGTTCAGGAGAAATGAGGTCGCCACCGGACGGAAACGACAAAACAGTGCCGGTGGCCGCGGGTCACGCTGCAGCGTTTGCCCGTCATGTTGCTGTGGAATTCTGACGGAAAGCGCTGCCGGATGCTTCTATTCTATGGCGGATTCAGGCGCGCCAGGCGTTCAGCACCAGTTGTGTCAGCACGCCCGCCACCAGTCCCCAGAACGCCGAGCCGATCGACAGCAGCGTGAGCCCCGAGGCCGTCACCATGAACGTGACCAGCGCCGCCTCGCGCTGCCGCGTATCCTGCATCGCGTTGGCGAGGCCGCTCATGATCGAGCCGAACAGCGCCAGCGCCGCGACGGAGACTACCAGCGCCTTCGGCAACGCAGCGAACAGCGCGGCGATGGTCGCGCCGAAAATCCCGGCGATCAGATAGAAAATGCCGCACCAGACCGCTGCGGTGTAACGCTTGTCGCGGTTTTCGTGCGCTTCGGGGCCGGTACAGATCGCCGCCGTAATCGCCGCAAGATTGATGCCGTGCGAGCCGAACGGCGCGAGCAGCAGCGAGGCGATGCCCGTTGTCGAAATCAGCGGCGCGGAAGGCGTGGTGTAGCCGTCGGCGCGCAACACGGCGATGCCCGGCACGTTCTGCGAGGCCATCGCGACGACAAATAGCGGAATGCCGATGCTGATGCTCGCCGCGACCGAAAACGCCGGCATCGTAAACACCGGATGCGCGAGCGCGACGTGAAAGCGGCTGAAGTCGAGCAGCCCGAGCCCACCGGCGGCAGCCGTGCCGACGATCAGCGTCGTCACGATCGCATAGCGCGGCGCGAGGCGTTTGACGATCAGATAGGCGAAGAACATCGTCAGCACGAGCGCGGTCTGGAACTGCGCCGCGCGGAAAATCTCGATGCCGATCTCGAACAGAATGCCCGCCAGCAACGCCGAGGCGATGCCGGCCGGGATTTTCCTCATCAGCGTATCGAACCAGCCGGTCAGACCGACCACCGTCAGCAACACCGCGCAGACGATGAACGCGCCGATCGCCTCAGGGTAGGCCACATTTGGCAGCGACGACACCAGCAGCGCCGCACCGGGCGTCGACCATGCAATCACGATCGGCGCGCGAAAGCGCAGCGAGAGGCCGATCGTGCAAACAGCCATGCCGATCGACAACGCCCAGATCCAGGACGAAATCTGCGCATCGGTGAGATGGGCGGCCTGGCCGGCCTGGAACATCAGCACGAGCGAGCTGGTGTAGCCCGTCATCATCGCGACGAAGCCGGCGACGAGGGCCGACAGCGACGTGTCGGCAAACGGTCTGAGCCGCCCGGTGTGTGCGTCGGCAGGGGACAAATCGGGCGAGGAAGACGGATTCATGCAGCAGCTTTCTTATAGTTGGTGTGAAAACGGGAGTGAAAACGCGATCTGATTATTTGCTCAGCATACGCATCGCCGTTTCGAGTCCGGCGAGGGTGAGCGGATACATGCGGTGGCCGAGCACTTCCCGGATCGCGCTGACCGACTGCCGGTACGCCCACAAACCTTCCGGCTCCGGGTTGAGCCACGCGTAGTGCGGGAAATGATCGGCGAGGCGGCGCAGCCAGACGGCGCCGGCTTCGGCGTTGTTGTATTCGACCGAGCCGCTCGGTTGCAGCACTTCATAGGGGCTCATGGTCGCGTCGCCGACGAAGATCAGCTTGTAGTCGGGCGTGAACTTGTGCAGCAGGTCCCACGTCGGCATGCGCTCGGCGTGACGGCGGCGATTGTTCTTCCACAGAAAGTCGTACACGCAGTTGTGGAAGTAATAGAACTCGAGATGCTTGAATTCGGCCTTGGCGGCGGAAAAGAGTTCTTCGGTGCGTTTGATGTGATCGTCCATCGAGCCGCCCACGTCGAGCAGCATCAGCACTTTGACCTTGTTGTGCCGCTCCGGCACCATCTTCAGATCGAGCCAGCCGGCGTTCGCGGCGGTGCTGCGAATCGTGTCGGGCAGGTCGAGCTCTTCGGCCGCGCCTTCGCGGGCGAAACGGCGCAGGCGGCGCAGCGCGATCTTGATGTTGCGCGTGCCGATTTCGACCTGGTCGTCGTAGTCGCGATAGGCGCGCGCTTCCCACACCTTCACCGCCGTGCGATTGCCCGCCGCGTCGCCGCCGATGCGCACGCCCTCGGGGTTATAGCCGCCGTTGCCGAACGGCGAGGTGCCGCCCGTGCCGATCCACTTGCTGCCGCCTTCGTGGCGCTCTTTCTGTTCGTCGAACAGCTCCTTCAGGCGCTCCATCAGCTTGTCGAGGCCGCCCATCGCCTCGATCTGCGCTTTCTCTTCGGGCGACAGATCGCGTTGCAGCTTCTTCTTGAGCCAGTCGAGCGGGACGTCGAAGGCGAGCTCCGAGGCCTTCGCGACGCCTTTGAAATAAGCGCCGAACGCCTGGTCGAACTTGTCGAAATACTGCTCGTCCTTGACCAGCGTGATGCGCGCGAGATAGTAGAAATCGTCGAGCGACGGCGCGATCACATTGGCCTTCAGCGCCTCGAGCAGCGTCAGGTATTCCTTCACCGACACCGGCAGTTTGGCGGCGCGCAGCGAATAAAAAAAATTGATCAGCATGCTGTTTCCTCTGCGGCGGCCGCTTTCAGGCGTTGCACGCTCGCCAACGGCGGGTCGGTCCGGTTTCCGGCCAGGCTGTTTTCAATCCGGCTGGTCCGGCTTGCGGCTGTGATTCATGCGGGCCGTCTGCCGGGGTCTTAACGGTTATTGCGGTTCATGAAGATCAGCCGTTCGAACAGGCTGACGTCCTGTTCGTTCTTCAGGAGCGCGCCGTGCAGCGGCGGGATGATCTGCTTCTGGTCGGACGAGCGCAGCGCTTCAGGCGGAATGTCTTCGGCGAGCAGCAGCTTCAGCCAGTCGAGCAATTCCGACGTGGACGGTTTCTTCTTCAGGCCCGCGACGTTGCGCAATTCGAAGAAGCTCTGCATGGCCGCGGCGAGCAGTTCCTTCTTGATGCCGGGATAGTGCACTTCGACGATCTGCTGCATCGTCACCGGGTCGGGGAATTTGATGTAGTGGAAAAAGCAGCGGCGCAGGAACGCGTCGGGCAGCTCTTTCTCGTTGTTCGACGTGATGATCACGAGCGGGCGCTGTTTTGCGCGGATCAGCTCGTGAGTTTCGTACACGTAGAACTCCATGCGGTCGAGTTCGCGCAGCAGATCGTTCGGAAATTCGATGTCGGCCTTGTCGATCTCGTCGATCAGAAGCACCGTTTGCTCGTCCGACTCGAACGCCTGCCACAACACGCCCTTGACGATGTAGTTGCGGATGTCCTTGACGCGCTCGTCGCCGAGCTGCGAATCGCGCAGGCGCGACACCGCGTCGTACTCGTACAGGCCTTGCTGGGCCTTGGTGGTGGACTTGATATGCCATTGCAGCAGCGGCATGCCGAGCGCGGCGGCGACTTCTTCGGCGAGCATCGTTTTGCCGGTGCCGGGTTCACCCTTGATCAGCAACGGGCGCTTCAGCGTCATCGCGGCGTTGACCGCGAGCTTGAGGTCGTCGGTGGCGACGTACTGCGATGAGCCTTCAAAACGCATGGCGAGATGCTCTTTTTTGGGAAAAAACCCAGTATAAGTCAGAAGGCCTGTTGCGCTGAAACAGGCTCGCGTATGGTTTCACCCGCGGTGTCGGACGCCGAAGCGAGTGCCGCTCCCGGGGCTCGCGAGCGGCCCGTACATGCCTGGCGTGCCCGGTGGGCGGGCGCGCCGGGCATGTCGGGCAAGCTGGGCGAGCTGGGCAAGTACCGGCAGGATCGCGGCGGTCGGCACAAAGCCATGCGGAACAGGCGCGGTGGAGCAATAATGGCGCTCGCCGTGGCTTTGCGGCGGCCGGATGCGCCGCTGGCCCCGCGCGGTGGACGTTCGGCGCGGCGTCGCGGTACAATTAGCCCGATTTTTTTGGCCTGCGTGGCTACCCTATAAGAATAACGGCGCGGGCCGTTGCCTTTTCGGGCGCCCGTTTCCCCTCAAGCCAGGTTACATGCTATGAATAAATTCGTCGGCAAACACGTCGTGATCGCAGCGCTGTCGGTGCTCGCGGGCTATGCGGCCAGTGCGCAGGCAGCGGATGTCGTCGGCAACGCGAAGGCGGGCCAAGGCAAGGTCGCGATGTGTATTGGCTGCCACGGCATCCCTGAATACCGCACGGCTTACCCTGAGGTCTACCGCGTGCCCATGCTCGGCGGCCAGAATCAGGCGTACATCGAGAACGCCATGCACGCCTACAAGAAGGGCGACCGCCATTTCGAAACGATGCGCGCGATCACCACGTCGCTATCGGATCAGGACATCGCCGACATCGCTGCCTACTACGCAGCGCAAAATTCCTCTTCGAAGAGCAATCCCGACAAGTGATCGGCTGCGGTCATCCATCTGGTCACTCGGCTATTTATATTCGCGGGATAGGAGAATTCATGAATAAGCCCCAACAGGCACTCCGTACGGTGTTCAAGGCTGCATGCGCGTCGGCGGCAGTCATCGGTCTGTTTGCAGCGAACGTCGCGCACGCCGCTGACGCCGGTAACGGCAAGGTGCTGGCGGACAACCACAACTGCGCGGCTTGCCACGGCGTCAACCTGAACAAGCCGGTGAGCCCGGAATATCCGAAGCTCGCCGGTCAGCACGCCGATTATGTTTACTGGGCGCTGCGGCAGTATCAGATGGGCAATGGCAACCCGCACCTCGGTCGCAACAATGCGATCATGCAGGCGCAGGTGCAAAGCCTGTCGCAAGGCGACATGAAGGACATCGCGGCTTACGTCGAATCGCTGAACGGCGATCTCGTGCAGAAGAAATAACCGCGCCGCGCGGTTTTTGCATTGCTTGCAGATTGAACAACACCCCGCCTTGGCGGGGTGTTGTGCTTTTGGGCTCGGCTTGGGTGTGGGAGCGGATGCGGGCGGTATGCTGACCGCTGAGACCGCTGAGACCGCTGAGACCGCTGAGACCGCTGAGACCGCTGAGACCGCTGAGACCGCCCAGCCGCGTCAATCCCGCGTGGCGCGTTGCTCGATGCGCTGCAAGTAGGCGTCGGTGTCCGGCGGGGTGCCAGTGCGCTGTGCTTCCCAGATGGTTTCGCCGAGGCAGTCCATGATCGCGTGCTGCGCCTCGTGGGTCGAGCCGAGACGGGCGGCGAGCCGTTCATGCGCCGCGCGGATGCCCGGCGGCTGGTCGATCGACAACTGTTCGGTGATTGCCAGATGCATCGACAGATGCAGGAACGGGTTGGTCTGACCGCGCTCGGGCGAATAGTCCTGAGCCTGGGCAGCTTCCGTGTTGGTTAGATCGGCGTGATATTCCGGATGCTCGACGATCCAGTCGGCAGCGATCGCTTCGAGCGGCGTCAGAATCTCGCCTTGACGCTGTTTGCGCCAGGTGTCGGTGAAAAATTGGCGGACTTCGTCGCGGCTGGGATTGAACATCGTGGGAGCGGGGCGGTTAGTGTGGGGCGCTTGGGACTTGCGCGCAGGGCGTCATTTTACGCCGGGGCGCCGCGGCTTGCTGGCGGCGCGCCGCCCTCAAAGATCCGGCGGCGGCGTTTTGGGCTTGAATTCGCACAATGGCTCGATCACGCAATGCCAGCATTCCGGCCGGCGTGCTTTGCATACGTAGCGGCCGTGCAGAATCAGCCAGTGGTGGGCATCCTGTTTGAATTCGGCAGGCGTGAATTTCTCCAGCGCGACCTCAACCGCGCGCACGTCTTTGCCGGGCGCGAGCCCGGTTCGATTCGCAACCCGAAAGATGTGCGTATCGACGGCGATGGTCGGGTGGCCGAACGCCGTATTCAGGATCACGTTCGCCGTTTTGCGGCCGACCCCCGGCAAGCTTTCGAGCGCCTCACGATCCTCCGGCACTTTGCCGCCGTACTGGTCGAGCAGAATGCGGCAGGTTGCGATCACATTCTTTGCCTTGGTCCGATACAGGCCGATGGTCTTGATATAGCCGGCCACCCCTTCTTCGCCGAGATCGAATACCTTCTGTGGCGTGTTCGCGACCGGGAACATCTTGCGCATCGCCTTGTTCACCGAAACGTCGGTAGCCTGTGCCGACAGCAGCACGGCAATCAGCAGTTCGAACGGTGTGGTGTACTCGAGCTCGGTGGTGGGATGCGGATTGAGACTCTGAAGCGTCTCGTAGATGGCGCGGCGTTTGTTCGCGTTCATGCGCAGCGTAAAGTTAAAGGTTAGCGCTTCGTTGGCGGTGTATCGGCGTTACCCGCGGGCGTGTCCGCGGCGAGTCCGAGACGGCGGCGGCGTGCTTCGGCGGCGTCGATCTGCGCCTGCACGTCGGCGCTGACGCGTTCTGTATTCTGCGGGCCCTGGCCCTTGGCCGCCAACTCTTCTTTCTTCTGGCGCGCACGCTCGAGCGCGGCCTGGATGATCGCGCGTTTTTTCGCTTCGGCGTCATTCGCTGCGGGCGCAGTGGGCGTTGCCGTGGCACCGGTTTCCATTGCTTGAGCGGCGGGCGTGCTGCTGACCGCTCGCCGCGCTGCAGCACGCGCTTCGGCCGCCTGGCGTTCGCGTGCGAGACGGGCTTCACGCCGGTTGTGGCGCTCGCGCGCGGCGTCGGCCTGGTCCTGGCTCCACGCATTCCAGCCGGTTGCCTCACCGGTGACCGACGGCATCGCGATGCAATCGACCGGGCAGGGCGGCACGCACAGGTCGCAACCGGTACAGAGTTCGGCGATTACCGTATGCATCTGTTTCGGTGCGCCAACTATTGCATCGACCGGACAGGCCTGCATGCACAGCGTGCAGCCGATGCAAACCTGTTCGTCGATAACCGCCAGAGAACGCGGCCGTTCGGCGCCGTTGGCGGAATTGAGCGGAATCACCGGTTTACCGAGCACTGCGGCAAGGCGAACGATGCCCTCAGCGCCACCCGGCGGGCACTGGTTGTAGTTGGCTTCGCCTTTGGCGATGGCTTCGGCGTACGGACGGCAGGCCGGATAGCCGCACTTGGTGCATTGCGTTTGGGGTAGCAGATCCTCAATGCGGTCTGCGAGTGTTTTGGTGTCGATCACGGTCACAACGTTGGTGCTTGCCATGCGGCCGCGTGGCTTGAACTAAATAGCACATTATCGCCGATTTCCCCAATTGCCATCCGCAATCCATGTGCCATAATCGAAGCGCTTTTTCGAAAGACCGCATAAGGGTGTTCCCCCAACCAGCCCGTTCAGTGCTGTCGGTACAAGGCCCGAGGAGAGGCCGGCGGCGCGATCCGGATAACGCGGCTCACGAAGACGATGCCACCATGAATCAGCCGAAAATCAAAAGAGATCCTGAAGGCACGCGACGCCGCATTCTGCTTGCGGCGGCCGAAGAGTTTGCAAATGGAGGGTTGTTCGGCGCGCGCGTCGATCAGATCGCCCGCCGCGCGGAGACGAATGAACGCATGCTCTATTACTACTTCGGTAGCAAGGAGCAGCTTTTCACTGCGGTTTTGGAGCACGCATTCAGCGCGCTCAATGAAGCGGAGCGAACGCTCGAACTGAATGGCGTCGCGCCAGTCGAGGCGGTGACACGTCTCGCGCATTTTGTTTGGGATTACTACCGCGATCATCCCGAGTTGCTGCGTCTCGTCAATAACGAGAATCTGCATGAGGCACGCTACATGCAGAAGTCGACGCGCATCCGCGAAATGATTTCACCGATCGTTGCCACGCTCGGCGGCATTCTTGAGCGGGGTCAACGCGCGGGGTTGTTTCGCACCAACGTCGATCCACTGCGCTTTTACGTGACGCTGTCCGGCATGGGCTATTACATCGTGTCGAACCGTTTCACGCTCGAAGCGACACTCGGCCGCGATTTCAGCAGCGCGAGCGAACGCAGCGAACTCATTCAGATGAACACGGAGTTGCTGCTTGCGTATCTGTTGCGCAAGTAAGCGGCGGCGCGGCAGCGCATAAACGGCGCAAGACGCTTTAAAAGAAGCGTCGCCAGAAACAACAACGGCCTCTGGAGAAGAGGCCGTTGTTGACGTTCGTGCGTGCGATGCTCAGGCTTCGACTTTTTCCTTCGCTACCTTCGGCGCCGTGTTGTGCTCGAGGATGAAGTCGCGCAACTGCGGATAGATGATGGTGCGCCAGCGGCGGCCCGAGAAAATGCCGTAGTGGCCGCATTTTTCCGCGGTGAAGTGACGCTTGTTCTTCTCCGGAATGCCGCTGCACAACTCTTGCGCGGCGAAGGTCTGACCGTCGCCGGAGATATCGTCCAACTCGCCTTCGATCGTGAAGAGCGCGGTCTTCTTGATGTCCTGCGGACGCACCCGTTCGCCCGCGACGTCCCACGTGCCTTCGGCCAGACTGAACTCCTGGAACACCACGCGGATCGTGTCGAGGTAATAGTCCGCGTCCATGTCGAGCACGGCGTTGTACTCGTCGTAGAAGCGGCGATGCGCTTCCGCGTCGTCTTCGTCGCCGCGCAACAGGCTCTGGTAGAAGTCCCAGTGCGAGGCCGCGTGCCGTTCCGGGTTCATCGCGACGAAACCGGTGTGTTGCAGGAAGCCCGGGTAAACCTTGCGGCCCACGCCCGGATAGTTCGGCGGCACCGTGAAGATCACGTTGTTTTCGAACCATCCATATGAGTGCTGCGTGGCGAGCGAGTTGACCGAGGTCGGGCTCTTACGCGCGTCGATCGGACCGCCCATCATGGTCATGGTGCGCGGCGTGTCTTCGCCGCGGCTCGCCATCAGCGAAATGGCGGCGAGCACCGGGACGGTGGGCTGACACACCGAAATCACGTGCAGATTCTTCGCGCCAATGTGGCGGATGAATTCCTGGATGTAGGCGACGTAATCGTCGAGATGGAATTCGCCTTCTTCGAGCGGCACCATGCGTGCGTCGATCCAGTCGGTCAGGTAGACCTTGTGGTCTTGCAGCAACGTGCGCACCGTATCGCGCAGCAGTGTGGCGTGGTGGCCTGACAACGGCGCGCACACCAGCACGATCGGCTCATCTTTCAATTGGGTGACAGCGTCGCTGTCGTCGGCGAAACGCTTGAAGCGCATCAGGCGGCAAAACGGCTTCTCGATGATCGTTTGTTCGATGATCGGAATGTTGTGACCGTCTTTGACAATCTGATGAAGGTTGAACTCGGGCTTTTCGTAATCTTTGCCAAGCCGGTAAAGCAGTTCGTAACCGGCTGAGAGGCGTGTGGCACCGGGCACGTAGGCCAATGGGCTGGCAGGATTCGCAAACGATTTCGATGCGGCCTGGGCCCAGGCGGTAAGGGGGCTCAACATCGCCCGCTGGAATTCGTGCAGTTGGTAGAGCATGGGTGCTCCGTTTAAGCGGTTCGCATGGGGCTTGGCAAACACGCGTGTGGCGTTGCGGCAGGCCGTATTGGTGGTTGTGGGCACATTGATTTTCGGCCAACAGTCTGCTCGATGATACTGAACAAAGCGTACTTGTGCAATGCAGCAATTTGCGCGCGAATAGCCCGCAAACTGTCATTGATTCATGGTACCGGCGATGTTGCCGCGCCGCTATCGGGGGTTGCCGCAGCATCAAGTTCTTCTGCCGGGGTGCCGTTATGCGGCGGCTGCCCGGTTGCCTGAGCCATTGCCTGTTCGTGCTTCATCAGGTTCAGACCGGTGTGCACCAGCGCCACGTGCGAAAACGCCTGCGGGAAGTTGCCGACCAGGCGCTTCGCGCCCGGATCGTACTCTTCCGCGAGCAGGCCGACGTCGTTGCAGAGGCTGAGCAGCCGTTCGTACATGGCGACGGCTTCATCGATGCGGTCCTGCAGTGCCAGGTTGTCCACCATCCAGAACGAGCACGCAAGGAAGGTGCCTTCGCCGGGCGGCAGGCCGTCGTCGTATTCGGTGGTGCGGTAGCGCATCACGAAGCCGTCGTGCATCAGGTCCTTTTCAATCGCTTCCACCGTGCCTTTCACGCGCGGATCCGCCGGCGGGAGGAAGCCGACTAGCGGCATCAGCAGCACGCTCGCATCGAGCTGGGCGCTGCCGTAGGATTGGGAGAACGCGTTGAGCACCGGATTCCATGCCTTTGCGCAGACTTCGGCGTGGATTGTCGCGCGGGTTGCTCGCCATTCATCGAGGGGGCCTTCCAGCTTGAACATTTCGGCGGACCGGATAGCGCGGTCGTAGGCGACCCACGCCATCACCTTCGAGAAGGTGAAGTGCTGGCGGCCGCCGCGCGTTTCCCAGATGCCTTCGTCCGGCTCCTGCCAGATCGTGTCGAGGTGGCGAAGCAACGCGCGCTGCACGTTCCACGCGGTGTCGTCCGCCTGCAGACCGCCAACGCGTGCGAGATGCAGCGCATTCATCACTTCGCCGTAGACGTCGAGCTGGCGTTGTCCGACCGCGTTGTTGCCGATCCGCACGGGTTTGGCGTCCTGGTAGCCCGGCAGCCAGTCGATTTCGAATTCAGGCAGGCGCCGCTCGCCGGCGATCCCGTACATGATCTGCAACTGATCGGGCGCGCCGGCCATCACGCGGCCGAGCCAGCTGCGCCACGCGCGGGCTTCGTCGTAGTAGCCGCCGCGCATCATCGCGAGCAGCGTGATGGTGGCGTCGCGCAGCCAGCAGTAGCGGTAGTCCCAGTTGCGCGTGCCGCCCAACTGTTCCGGCAGTGACGTGGTGGGCGCGGCGACGATGCCGCCAGTCGGCTCGTACGCGAGCGCCTTCAGCGTAATCAGCGAACGGCGGATCTGCTCGGCCCATTTACCTTCGACGGTGCTGCGCGCCGACCATTCGAGCCAATGGTTCTCGGTGCGGGCGAGCGACGTGTGCGGATCGCGGGCCGGCGGAATGCGCAGATGCGAGGCTGCATAAGCCAGCGAAAACGGCACGCGCTCGCCTTCGGTCACGCTGAATTCCGCGACGGTCTTCATGTTCTCGCCGCGCAAGTCGACCGGCGTGCGCAGAATCGCGGTATCGGGGCCGACGATCGCCTTGATGCCGCTATCGTGCTTCAGTCGGTCGACCCACGGAATCGAAAAGCCGTAGTCGAAGCGCAACACCAGTTCCATCCGCATGCGCACCGTGCCGCGTTTGCCGACCACGATCCGCACCATCTCCGACCAGCCGTTGCCCGGCGGCATGAAATCGATCAGCGTGACCGCGCCTTCGGGCGTTTCGAAATCGGTTTCGAGGACGAGTGTTTCGCCGCGATAACGGCGGGTGATCGTGGGCGGCGTATCCGAGACCGGCGAAATCAGCCAGCGGCCGTTCTCGGGCGTACCGAGCAGGGCGGCGAAGCAGGCGGCCGAGTCGAAACGCGGCCAGCACAGCCAGTCCACGGACCCTTCCCTGGAAACGAGCGCGGCTGTGTGGCCGTCGCCGATGAGCGTGTAGTCTTCGATGAGTGCGGGCATGGAGGAGCGTGTCGGTTTTACACGGGGCGGGGGCCGCCGCGCTTAGGATCAGTTTAGGGGCGTTGTTTTACCGGACTCGCACGATGCGTTTTGGTTCAGCGCGCAATGCGGCGAAACGTGGGTTGGTAATTGTCAAATCACTGCCTACAATCATTTTTCATGCCGATGCGCGGAGCTCTCCGGATCATGCACCGGCCTTGCCCATGGCGTATGCAGACGCCGTTTTCGAGGACCCAAGCAATGCTGAACCCGTCGAAATCCGATTGCATCACGATTCTCTCAGCCGCCAGCGAATTGGCCGACGATTCGATGTTGCCGCTCGAACATGCCCGCTTGGGCCTGAGCCGCAACGGAATGCTGGCCGCGGCTGCGTTTCTGGTCGAACGGGCCTGCTTCCGGCGTCATCAGGAAGGTGACGGTCATTATGCCGTCGGCGGATTGTCGTTGCAGGGGCGTTTGCGGCTCGACCAGCTTTCGAACGGCTGACTGTTCGCTGCGTGGGGTTCGCACCACGCGGCTGTCTTGTTCTCCTGCATCGGGCGCGCGGCGTCCGGTGCGAGTCTGTCGCGCGCATACCGCTTCGCCGTGCCGGTGTTGCGCTGCTGCAGCCGACATCATGACGCACGCCATGGCTCGTCCCGGCGCTCCATTCGTGCGAAACGTTGCCGGGCCGGCAATGCGCCCGGTCGTGTCCCTTCCTGCTCGTCTTGCCGACCGCTGTCGCTTAGAAATGCGACGCGCCCACGCCGAAGATCCCAATGATGCCGATGATGATCAGATAGAGCGCGACGATGTAGTTCAACAGGCGCGGCATGACGAGAATCAGAATGCCGGCGATCAACGAAACCAGCGGGCCCAGGCTGAGTGTGACGTTCATGAAGACTCCGTAGTGTGAGATGGGTAGGACACGATTGAAAGAACACGCCCGCCAGGCGGGACAAGTGCTGCGCATGCATCAGTTTGCCGGCCGGCTTGTCGCAGCCCGGCTGGACTCGCCGCATGATCCAGCGGTCCGGCGATCCGGCGATCCGCTTTTATACTTGCCTCGATAAAATAATTCGACAGATTGCGCGGCGGACCAGAGACACCGTTAAAACCGAATCAACCAGATAACCGATGTAGAGGAGGTCATATGCTTCGTCGTCACCGGGCCGCCGGGCGTACCGTTTCATTTCCGTTTCCTTCTGCTCAATCCACCTCATGGCGCGGCGGCCGGCCGGCTCCTCTCTGCTCCGCCCGCTCGATAATAAAAGGTTTCGTGCTCATGGTCTCGATTGTTGCTTCGCATGCGTTTGCGCAAGATTCTGGCCCGGCTCCCGCCGACGGTGTCTATGACATGCTGGTCGGCACATACACCGGCGGCAAGAGCGAGGGCCTGTACGTCTATCGCTTCGACACCAGGACGGGTGAACCGACCCGTGTATCGGTCGCGCAGACCGTCAACCCGTCGTACCTGGTGGTGAGCCGTGACCGGCGCTTCGTCTATGCGGTGAACGAAATGCCCGGCGACAACGGCCCGGCCACGCAACGCGGCGGCATCAGCGCGTTTCGCTTCGACGCCGCGAGCGGCCAGCTGAGCTTCCTCAACAAGGTCTCATCGGACGGCAATGACCCGTGTTATCTGAGCCTCTCGCCGGACGGCAAATATCTGCTGACCGCGAACTACTCGGTGGCGGCCGATCCGGGTGGCAGCTTCGCGGTGTTCCCGTTGCAGGCGGACGGCCAGGTGGGCGCGTCGGTGCTCACGGTGCACCATGAAGGCGGCGGTCCGGTGAAAGGACGTCAGGACAACTCGCACGTCCACTCCACCGTGTTCTCGCCGGACGGCCACTACCTGTTCGCGCAGGACCTGGGCGCCGACAAGCTGTACTCGTACCGCTACACGCCGGACGGTAGCCGCGGCCTGTTCGGCCCGACCGACTGGCGCTACATCCAGGAGAAAGCGGGCACGGGCCCGCGTCACCTGGTGTTCGGCGCGGACGGCAAGCATGCATATTTGACGAGCGAACTGGCTGCTACGGTCAGCACCTTCAACTACGCCGACGGCAAGCTCACGCAGGTGCAGACGATTTCGCTGATCGAGCCGGGCTTCAAGGGCGCGATGGGCGCCGCGGCGATTCACCTGTCGCCGGACGGGCGTTTCCTGTATGCCACCAATCGCGGCGACGCGAACGAGATCGTGATTTTCTCGGTCGATCCGGCCAACGGACATCTGAAGAAGATCGGGCATCAGTCGAGCCTCGGCAAGTCGCCGCGCGAATTTGCGATCGACCCGACTGGGAATTGGCTGATCGTCGGCAATCAGAACAGCGATACGGTGGTGGTGTTCAAGCGTGACCCGCAGAGCGGTTTGCTTGAAGCGAATCCGAAGCAGTTCGAGTTGGGTTCACCGGTTGATTTCAAGCTGGTGTCGCCGTCGTGAGGCGGGGGTTCGCGCTGTATGCCCATGGGTGGGGCCGCGTTCAGTGCTCGACATGAATACGAGCAAGCATCCGTTCGGCGTGTAATGCGGATGCGCGTAAGCGTTTGTTGACCTGGCGTGATCTGAATAGTGATCTGAATACGCGCGTTGTATAAAAGTACGGGCCGCTCGAAGCGGCCCGTACTTTTATGCGGGTTTTTGGGGCAGTTACCGGCCCGCCCTGTTTATTCCGCCGGTCCCGGTGCAAGCACTTCACGGCTGCCGTTGATACCCATGGCAGACACCAGGCCCGCCGTTTCCATCTGCTCGACGAGGCGCGCGGCGCGGTTATACCCGATGCGCAATTGCCGCTGCACCGACGAGATCGACGCGCGCCGCGTGCGCACCACGAAGGCGACGGCTTCGTCGTAAAGCGGATCGGCTTCGGCATCCGGCGTGTCGCCGAACAGATCCTGCGACGCGCCTTCAGTAGCCGGGCCATCGAGAATGCCTTCTTCGTATTGCGGTTCGCCGAACTGCTTCAGATACTCGACGATCCGATGCACTTCCTCGTCGGCGACGAATGCGCCGTGCACGCGCTGCGGGTAACCCGTGCCCGGCGGCAGGAACAGCATGTCGCCCTGGCCGAGCAGCGATTCGGCGCCCATCTGATCGAGAATCGTGCGCGAGTCGATTTTCGACGACACCTGGAACGCCACGCGCGTCGGAATGTTCGCCTTGATGAGGCCGGTGATCACGTCCACCGACGGACGCTGTGTCGCCAGAATCAGGTGAATACCGGCGGCGCGCGCCTTCTGCGCGAGACGCGCGATCAGCTCTTCAATCTTTTTGCCCGCGACCATCATCAGGTCGG
The DNA here is from genome assembly GCF_003610295.1 of Paraburkholderia sp. BL23I1N1. Taxonomy (NCBI): domain Bacteria; kingdom Pseudomonadati; phylum Pseudomonadota; class Betaproteobacteria; order Burkholderiales; family Burkholderiaceae; genus Paraburkholderia; species Paraburkholderia sp. BL23I1N1. Next base: position 147,346 of record NZ_RAPV01000003.1, on the reverse strand, counting down.
CCAGCTCGTCGATCACGACGACGATCAGCGGCAGCGGCGCGAGCGGCTCGGGAGCTTCCGGCGTCAGCGAGAACGGGTTGCCGAGCTTTTTGCCCTTGACTTCCGTATCGCGGATCTTCTGGTTGAAGCCGGCCAGGTTGCGCACGCCGACCGCGGACATGAGCCGATAGCGCTTTTCCATTTCGCCGACACACCAGTTCAGCGCGTTGGCCGCCAGCTTCATATCGGTGACGACCGGTGCGAGCAGATGCGGAATGCCTTCGTACACCGACAGTTCCAGCATCTTCGGGTCGATCATGATGAGCCGCACTTCTTCAGGCGTCGCCTTGAAGAGCAGCGAGCAGATCATGGCGTTGATCGCCACGGACTTGCCCGACCCGGTGGTGCCCGCAACCAGCATGTGCGGCGCCTTTGCCAGATCGGCGACCACCGGATGTCCGGTGATGTCCTTGCCCATCGCCAGCGTCAATTGCGAATGCGAGTTCTGGTAGACGCTGGCTTCGATGATTTCGGACAGGCGGATCGTCTGCCGCTTGGCATTCGGTAACTCGAGACCCATGCAGGTCTTGCCGGGAATCGTCTCGACCACGCGAATCGACGTCAGACCGAGGCCGCGCGACAGGTCCTTCATCAGACCGACGATCTGACTGCCGCGCACGCCGAGCGCCGGCTCGACTTCGAAGCGCGTGATGACGGGCCCAGCCGAATGGCCGACCACCGTCACCGGTACCTTGAATTCCTGCAGACGCTGCTCGATCAGCAGGCCGGTTTCGATGAGCTTTTCTTCGGAGACGGGCTCGACGTCGGTATCGGCCGCTGCTAGCAGGTCGAGGGTTGGTAACTCGACCATCGATGCCGCGGGCGCGTGGAATTCGAAGCCGTTGGCCGGGCTGTGGCCGCGCGGCGGCGTGCGCTGGACCGCGGGTTCGGTGGGTTCGGTAGGCTCAGCGGATTCGGTTACGAAGTGGGTGGTAGAAGCCGCAGTTTGGGTGGTGGCGAAGCCCGATGCTGCCGGGGCGTTCGGCGCGTAACCCGGCCCGTCGACGGTTTCGTCGGCGATGGTGGCAGAGGCCGCTGGTGTGGGCTGAACCGCGAAGCCAGGGAAGCGAACCACATTCGACGCGGGCGATGCGGCGCTTTGCGGCTGTACTTCGGCGGCGACGGTCGAAGCGGCAAAGGCGGATGACGAGTTCAAACCGTCGGATAGGGGCGAACCATCCGATAGGGCAGGGGTGTCCGCTGTTTCTTCTTCGACTGGCGCGGGCGCTTCGCTCGCGCTCGGCACGTGCCATGGCGGCACGGCGTGATGCGTCGGTGCAGTGGCGATGCCCGGAGCGCCGGTGCTGACTGCATGCGGCACATCTGCCGGCGCCGGGGCTTGCAGCGGCGCGATAGCATGGATTCCGGTTTCCCAATGCATCGGCGTTTTATCGCTGGCGATTTCGGCAATCGGCTCGGGCGCCGCGGTGTGCGCTTGTGCGGCTTCGTCTTCGACAAAAGGCGGCACGTCTGATTGCGCTTCGCTCGTCTGCAACCGGGCCGCGAAGATTTGAAACGGCGTGGGGGTGGGCACCGGCGCAGCATGCTGCGTGGCGGGTGCGGGTGCGTCTGTTTGTGTGTGCGTCGATGCCTCCGCCAGTGCGGATGCTTCTGCGTGTGCCTCCGCCTCAACCGATTCATCGGCGTCGGCCGGTGACGAAGACGATGATGGAGCCGGAGTTGATGCCAGAACCGGAGCCGATACCGACGCCAGCTCCGGACGCACTTCAGGAGCCAACGTTGGACCCGATACCGACGCCAATGCCGGGGCCAATGCCGCCTCCGACGCGGTCGCCGCGGCCACCGCTGTCTGGATAACCGGCGGCTCAATCGGCCATTGCACGACGGGCGCGGTGTCTTCCTCGATCGGCGCCTCGGATACGGCTTCGATCCGCGGCGTTTCAACTTGAGGCTGCACCGACGCAGTGTCCGGTGCGGCTTCAACTACGTCCTGCAAAAACGCGCCGACTTCCGGCGCCGTGACCTTTTCAACTTCGCTTTCATGCAACGAAGCCACGCCCGATTGCCCAGCCTCGACTGATGGCTCGGTATCCAACGGAGGCGTCGCGACTATGGTGTTTTCCGCACCGCTGCTGCGCGCGAGGCTGACGCCGGCGATGTCGGTCCAGCGCGCGGCGTTTTCCGCGATGCTGCGAAGCGTCTCCTGGACGCTGGCCGGCGGCGTGACTTTCTCAGCTGAGGCCATCGGCCGGGTATAGCTGGGCGCCGGACGCCGCGTTGACTGCGTCGGCGTGGCGCTGGTGTTCGCGCGAGAAGCGGACGGGAACGGCTGCTGGGCCGCCGTGGAGGGACTTCCTTGAGATGCGCCAGTGGCTGAACCCTGGATCGTCGACGGACGGCCTGCGCCAGCCGATGGGCTAGTTGCCGAACCGGCTGTTGAACCTGACGCCATTCGCGTTGCCGCCATGGCGTGCGTCGCTTGTGCCGCAGCCGCCGTCGCGGCGACTGCACCCGCTGCGCCCGCGAGACCGGCTCCACCCGTCATGCCCGAGCCGGCTGCCGATGACCCCGCCGGACGTTGCTCGCCAGCCGGGCGCCGGCCAACTTGCGATGCACCACCGCGAGCCGGCGTTGCAGTCGTTCCCGATGCTGCAGCCGAACCAGCGGGCGATGTGGACGATATCGGCGAGGCCGTGGCGCGTGGCGCCGTTGCCGGTTCACGCAGCCACCCGGCCGGCGCAACCGGCTCGGCCGGCATCCATGCAGCCGCCCTATCCGCGTTCAGCAAGCGTGTCTGTGTCTGTGCCGGCGTCTGCGCCGGCATCGGCACTTGCCGCGGCGGCGTCCCGGCGGCCGTACGCAGCACCGGCTCTGCCTGCGCGGCCTGACTGCGCGTCTTCACCGCGCCGGCACGCCAGTTCGCCCCGGCGCCGCGCGCCGCTGCATCCCTCGCCGCCGCCGCACCCGCCGCGCCGCCAGCCGCAGCCGCGCCGCGGCCACGCGCAGGCGACTGCCAGACGGCCGGGCGCGCATAACGTCCATTGCTTTTAGGCGCCATCGTATTGGTGGACGGCGATCCGTGCGACGGCAAACCGTCATCGACACTGCGATGGCGGCGCGCTTCCTCGTCGCGTTTGGCGAGGCCGCGTGACAGGCCGAGGCCGAAGGCGGCGTCGGCCCATGCGGCGACGTCGCGCCAGCGGAAGTCGATCAGCCAGGGCAGGCTGATCACGAGCACGGCGAGCGCCGCGAGCGGCGTGCCGATATGCCCGAGCAGATGACCGAAGCCCGCCGCGAGCGCATGGCCGAAGCCATTCACGCCGGTCGCGCCGATCAGCGACGCCTCCAGCGTGCAGCTTGCCACCATCACGCAGACGAAGCCGAGCCAAAGGCGGATCGTGCCGGGGCCGCGCAAACCTGCGCCGCCTGGCAGCGCCGACTTCACGAGACGCCACAAAAGAGGAATGAACCAGACGGCTGACCCGCCGAACCAGCCGAAAACTACCGTGTGCATGCTAGACATCAACGAATGACGGACGCGCAAAAACGCAACCCGTCGAGTTTAACCGGCGAAGCACGATGCTTCGAAGACAAACGCAAATATGCTTGCGTCAAATGGGAAAGCAGGCCTGCCCGCGACCTGCCGTCAGTGAAAAACAACGGCCGCTACCGAGGCCCGCGCGCCATGCGGACAGGACCGGTTGCGGCGGCGCATCCGGTTATTGGCGCGCGTACCGCTCATTTGGCGCTGCGGTCGAACGTGAGCGTGTCGCCGTTATCGAGCACGAGTTGCATCTGCTGCGGCGCGCGCATCTGCACCCCGGTGCGATCGATGTGCGTCAGCGCGTTGAGATACGGACCTTCGATCTGTCCGCCCGGCGTCGCGCACGCCATGCGTGTGCCGCCCAGCGTGCCGAAGCTCAGCTTGCCGTCTTTCAGCGCGTACGAACCCATATAGCGATTGCAGCCGGAAAAGCCGCTGGCGTGACGCTGACCTTTGTCGGTGGAAAGCACGAGCGTGATCGGCGCGCCCTGATCGGCGGACGGAATCGCGCGTGCCGTACCGTCGGCCTGTTTCCAGCCGCTAAGCACCCAACTGGTGTCGTCGAGCAACTGGGTGGCGGCCGGATTGAACGGATCGGGCGGCGGGGCTTCCGAGTCGGGATGCTTCGGGATGGCGCACGCGCTGCATAGCGCGGCGACGCTCAACGCGGCGATGGCGGTGCGTGCATAAGGCATGAAGCGCGCAACACGTCGCGCGGAGGAGCTTTGGAGCATGACGTCGTTCCTCTTCAAACTGGCGAAGGCGTAAGGGTAACGCACTAGGCTCGCCGCACGCGAGCGCAACGGCGTGAGAGCGGGTGCGGGTCGGGGTGCACATTGAAGTGTGCGTCGGGGTGCGCATCGGGGTGCGCATGTTAACATCGTGTCCTACCCAAGCCCACCCTCATCCGACTTTTTTCTGGAGACCCCATGCAGATCGGCCAACGGATCGGCACGCCCCTTTCTGAATCCGCCACGCGTGTCATGCTGCTCGGCGCCGGCGAACTCGGCAAGGAGGTGATCATCGCGCTGCAACGGCTGGGCGTCGAAGTGATCGCCGTCGACCGTTATCCGAATGCGCCGGGCCATCAGGTCGCACACCGTTCGCACGTCATCGACATGACCGACCGCGCCGCGTTGCGCGCGCTGGTCGAACAGGAACGCCCGCACCTGATCGTCCCCGAGATCGAAGCGATCGCGACCGACGCGCTAGCCGCCATCGAAACCGACGGCCTCGCCGAAGTGATTCCGACCGCGCGCGCCACGCAGCTCACCATGAACCGCGAAGGCATTCGCCGGCTGGCCGCCGAAGAACTCGGCCTGCCGACCTCGCCGTACGCGTTCGCCGATTCGCTTGAAGAACTGCGCGCGGGCATCGCCAAGGTCGGTTATCCGTGCGTGGTGAAGCCGGTGATGTCGTCGTCGGGCAAGGGGCAGTCGGTGCTGAAGAGCGACGCGGACGTCGAAACCGCCTGGCAATATGCAATGGCGGGCGGCCGCGTGAATCACGGCCGCGTGATCGTCGAAGGCTTTATCGACTTCGAATACGAAATCACCCAGCTGACGGTGCGCGCGATTGATCCGGCGAGCGGCGAAGTCAGCACGTATTTCTGCGACCCGATCGGCCACGTGCAGGTGGCGGGCGACTACGTCGAGTCGTGGCAGCCGCAGCCGATGAGCCCGCTTGCGCTGGAACGTTCGCGCGAAGTGGCGCACAAGGTGACGGCGGCACTGGGTGGCCGGGGCCTGTTCGGTGTGGAACTTTTCGTGCGTGGCGATGACGTATGGTTTTCGGAAGTCAGCCCGCGTCCGCACGATACGGGTCTGGTCACGCTGTGCTCGCAACGCTTCTCGGAGTTCGAACTGCATGCGCGCGCGATCCTCGGCTTGCCAGTGGATACGTCGCTGCGGGCGCCGGGCGCGTCGGCGGTGATTTACGGCGGCCTGGACGAGACGGCGATCGCTTTCGAGGGCGTCGCCGAGGCGTTGGCCGTGCCGAATGCGGATCTGCGTCTCTTCGGCAAGCCGGAGAGTTTCGTCAAGCGCCGCATGGGCGTGGCGCTGGCCACCGGAGAGACGATCGACGAAGCCCGCTCGCGCGCGAAACAGTCCGCGGGGGCGGTGCGCCCTGTGTCCACGAAGTAACGCGCATCGACGCGCGCTGCCTTGCGGTGCCGCAGCGTATCGAAGTGACGTGAAGTGAAGTACTCGCGCGCCGCCCACACTCGCCGCGCGCGAAACCCGACTCATTGAAGTTCGTTGAAGTAGAGGTGCGTATGGCCGTGGCGTCCCGCAGGAACATGCGGTCTGGAAGGTTCGGCCGTCTCGGCGCACTGGGCGTCGTGCTCGCGTTGTGTGCCGTGCTGACAGGGTGCGGCCTCGCCGCTGCGCCGTGCCGGGTCGCGTCGGCCGGTTTGAAGATCGTGCCGCTCGTCGGGCACGTCGCCGCCGCGCCGACCGACGCTTGCGCCGCTGTGATCGATCCATAAGCGGTTCACATCTGCTTCACGATAGCTCCACGAGCGATCATCCGGCGGTGCAGGGTAGTGTGACCGGGCCGCAACCACGGTCGCAAACCAGGGCGCGCCGCCCGTGCTAGATGTGCAAAAACGATCGAGGCATCCGATGAAGAAATGGTGTGTTGCAGTCACGACGGCAGCGGGTCTCGCGGCGCTGTGCGGCAATGCATGGGCTGCGCCACTGAACCTGGCCGAGATGCAGGCCAGGAATCGCCAGACGCACAAATACACCTGCGCGACCGGCAAGGTTCTGCAAGTGACCTACTGGAACACGTCGAACGGGCAAAGCTTCGCGCTCGTGCCGGTCAAGGGCCGGCAACTGCTGTTCGTCAACACGATATCGGCCTCCGGCGCAAGGTATCAGGCCGGCAGCTACACCTGGTGGACCAAAGGCCCGCGCGCCGATCTGTACGACGCGACAGACGGCGAAAATGCCCCGCCCATGCTGTCCGACTGCATCACGATCAACCGCTGAGCATGATGCGGCGGTTTTCCCCAAACACGCCATCTGTCTTGCCTTACGTCTGCCCCCGCCTTGCGGCACTGCCCGCCTGCGCGCATCCTTTCCGTTCGAGTAGTAAGCTGTCCGGCGTGGCATCCGTTGTACCGGCAAGCCATGCCTCACGCTGCACGCATCGCGTTGGCCGTCTTTGCCGTCGTCTTCGATCGTCCGATCCCGGACCTCAACGGGCGGGCCCATGGCCCGTGTCCGTTTCATCAAGCGAGACCCTCCATGAAAGCATCGGACCTGTTCGTCAAATCGCTGGAAGCCGAAGGTGTCGAGTACGTGTTCGGCATTCCCGGTGAAGAAAATCTCGATCTGCTCGAATCGCTGCGCCGCTCCAAAATTCGTCTGATTCTTACGCGTCACGAACAGGCGGCCGGTTTCATGGCCGCCACGTACGGACGCCTCACCGGCCGCACCGGTGTGTGTCTGGCAACCCTGGGTCCGGGCGCGACCAACTTTGTGACCGCTGCTGCGTACGCGCAGTTAGGCGGCATGCCGATGCTGATGGTGACCGGGCAGAAGCCGATCAAGACCAGCAAGCAGGGGCATTTTCAGATCGTCGACGTGGTGCGGATGATGGAGCCGCTCACCAAGTACACGCGGCAGATCGTGTCGATCGGCAATATTCCGGCCGCGGTGCGCGAGGCGGTCCGTCAGGCGGAAGAAGAGCGGCCCGGCGCCACGCACCTCGAATTGCCTGAAGACGTGGCGCACGAGGAGGGCGACGGCCACCCGATTCCGAAGAGCTTCAGCCGCCGTCCCGTCGCCGAAGAAAAAGCCGTGGCGCGTGCGGTCGAAGCGATTACGAAGGCGAAGCATCCCTTGCTGATGATCGGCGCGGGCGGCAACCGCAAGACCACCACCAAGATGTTGCGCGAATTCGTCGACCAGATCGGCATTCCGTTTTTTACGACGCAGATGGGCAAGGGCGTGATCGACGAATCGCACCCCATGTGGCTCGGCAACGCAACCTTGTCCGACGGCGACTTCGTGCACCGCGCGATCGACCACGCGGATTGCATCATCAATGTGGGCCACGACGTGATCGAGAAGCCGCCGTTCTTCATGCGCAGCGGCGATGCCGGCGAGAAGACGGTGATTCACGTCAACTTTCTCGGCGCGGAAGTCGATACGGTCTATTTCCCGCAGATCGAAGTGGTCGGCGATATCGCGAACGCGGTGTGGCAGCTCAAGGAAAGCCTCAAGGAGCGTCAGGAACACTGGGACTTCACGCGCTTCAAGGAGATCAAGCAGCACTTCGAGGCGCATCTGGTCAAGGGCCAGCACGACGACCGTTTCCCGATGTACCCGGTGCGGATCGTGAACGACGTCTACGAGACCACGCCGGTAGACGGCATCGTGTGTCTGGACAACGGCATGTACAAGATCTGGTTCGCGCGCTACTACCGCGCGCACGAACCGAATTCGCTGCTGCTCGATAACGCGTTGGCGTCGATGGGCGCCGGCTTGCCGTCGGCGATCGCGACCAAGATCGTGCACCCGGACCGCAAGGTCATGGCCGTGTGCGGCGACGGCGGCTTCATGATGAACTCGCAGGAACTGGAAACGGCGGTGCGTCTGAAGCTCGATCTGGTGGTCCTGGTTTTGCGCGACGACGCGTTCGGCATGATCCGCTGGAAGCAGGAAAACATGAACTTCCCGGACTACGGCATGACGCTGAGCAACCCGGATTTCGTCGCGTATGCAGAGAGCTACGGTGCGAAGGGACATCGCATTGAATCGGCCGCGGAATTTGCGCCGCTGCTGCGCGAATGCTTCGCGACGCCGGGTGTGCACGTAATCGATCTGCCGATTGATTACTCAGACAACGAGCGCGTGCTGAATCGCGAAATCAAGCGGCTCTCCGCGCAGCTTTGAGCGCAACGTTGATGAGCGGAACAGCCATGAGCGCCATGAGCGCCATGAGTGGCAATGGGGCTAGCCCTTGCCGGCTGCATGGCTGATGTCAGGCATTGGATCAAGGAGAACGCGTCATGTTGAACAAGACTTACCCGTACTACCTCGCCAACGTTGCGGTGGCCGCCAACACCGATCTCGAAGTCACGGATAAATTCAGCGGCGAAGTGGCGACCCGCGTGGCGATGGCGGACGCAGCGGCGATCGACAAAGCGATCGGCTATGCCGTCGAAGCGATGCCCGCAATGCGCGCGTTCCCGCCGTTCAGGCGTCAGGCCGTGCTCGAACACTGCGTGAAGCGGTTTCGCGAGCGTTACGACGAATTGGCGCTTGCGCTGTGTATCGAGGCTGGCAAGCCGATCAACGACTCGAAAGGCGAGGTCACGCGTCTGATCGACACGTTCAAGGTGGCGGCTGAAGAGTCGGTGCGCATCGACGGCGAGATCATCAATCTGGAGATTTCGCCACGGGCGAAGGGCTATCACGGCTATGTGAAGCGAGTGCCGATCGGCCCGTGCTCGTTTATCTCGCCGTTCAATTTTCCGCTGAATCTGACTGCGCACAAGGTCGCGCCGGCGATCGCGGCCGGCGTGCCGTTCGTGTTGAAACCGGCGAGCCGCACGCCGGTCGGCGCGCTCATCATGGGCGAGATTCTGGCGGAGACCGACTTGCCGAAAGGCGCGTTCTCGATTCTTCCGGCGCATCGCGACGGCGCCGACCTGTTCACCACCGACGAGCGTTTCAAGCTGCTGTCCTTCACCGGCTCGCCCGCGGTGGGCTGGGAACTGAAGAAAAAGGCCGGTAAGAAAAAGGTGATTCTGGAACTGGGCGGCAACGCGGCGGCGATCGTCGACGGCGATCAGGGTGGGAAACTGGACTACGTGGTCGACCGGCTGGCGTTCGGCGCGTTCTATCAGTCGGGGCAGAGTTGCATCGGCGTGCAGCGGATTCTGGTGCACGCGAATATCTACGATGCCCTGCGCGAAAAGCTGATCGCGAAGACGAAGACGCTGATCATGGGCGATCCGAAGGACGAAAAGACCTTTGTCGGGCCGATGATCTCGGAATCGGAGTCCAACCGTCTCGCCGGCTGGATGGACAGCGCGGTGCAGGCGGGCGCGAAGATCGTCGCGGGCGGCAAAGTGGAGGGCGCGATGTTCGAGGCCACGCTGCTCGAAGGCGTGAAGCGCGACACCGATCTTTATCGTAAGGAAGCCTTCGGCCCGGTGGCGATTCTGGAGTGTTTCGACGATTTCGACGCGGCGCTTGCGACCGTCAACGACAGCGACTTCGGCCTGCAAGCCGGCGTGTTCACCGATTCGCTCGCCCATGCGCACCGCGCGTGGGATGTGCTCGAGGTGGGCGGCGTGGTGATCAACGACGTACCGTCGTTCCGGGTCGACAACATGCCGTATGGCGGTGTGAAAGACTCGGGCCTCGGGCGCGAGGGTGTGCGCTACGCGATCGAGGACATGACTGAGATGCGGTTGATGGTGATGCGGAAGACGTGGTGACGGCCGGGGGCATCGGACCCCGTTGTCACGCAACTGTCGTGTGTTAGAACTACGCTGCCAGCGGAGCGCCACGGCGCTTCGCGGCGATTTGCCGACGCCCGCATACCGGGCGAGCCGGCTGGCTTTCGCCGACGTAAGCAGAAAGCCGGCAGATGCGCCATGAGTGTTTTTGCTGAAGTGCTACAATACCGGCCTTTCCGGCGGGTGTTTCCGCCGGCCGGAGCCGGCCGCATTTTTCCCGTAGTACTGACGGGTCCCGTGCGGAACGCCGTGGCTCCGCCTTCATCCTGATGCCCTCTGCGGTTCCGACCGCTGCCGCGCGCACCGCGCCAAGCGCATTTTTAGCGAAAGCCACCATGTCCGACACAGCCGTCACGCCCAGCACTGCGACTTTTGATCAATTCGGTCTCGCGCCCGACATCCTGAAAGCCGTCAAAGAATCGGGCTACACCATCCCTACGCCGATCCAGGAGCAGGCGATTCCTGTCGTGCTGGCGGGCCGTGACATGATGGGCGCGGCGCAAACCGGCACCGGCAAGACCGCCAGCTTCTCGCTGCCGATCATCCAGCGCTTGCTGCCGCAGGCCAGCACGAGCGCCTCGCCCGCCCGCCATCCGGTGCGCGCGCTGATCCTCACGCCGACCCGCGAACTGGCCGACCAGGTGGCCGCGAACGTGCAGTCGTACGCGAAGCACACGGCGCTGCGCAGCGCCGTGGTGTTCGGCGGTGTCGACATGAATCCGCAGTCCGAGCAACTGCGCCGCGGCGTCGAGATTCTGATCGCCACGCCGGGCCGTCTGCTCGATCACGTGCAGCAGAAGACCGCCAATCTCGGCCAGGTGCAGATTCTTGTGCTCGACGAAGCCGACCGGATGCTCGACATGGGCTTCCTGCCGGATTTGCAGCGCATCCTGAACCTGCTGCCGAAGGAGCGTCAGACGCTGCTGTTTTCGGCCACGTTCTCGGGCGAAATCAAGAAACTGGCCGCCACGTATCTGCGCGACCCGCAGACGATCGAAGTCGCGCGCAGCAATTCGACTGCGACCAATGTGACGCAGATCGTTTATGAAGTGGCCGAGGGCGACAAGACCGGCGCGGTCGTTAAATTGATTCGCGACCGCGGCCTAAAGCAGGTGATCGTGTTCTGTAACAGCAAGATCGGTGCAAGCCGTCTGGCGCGGAGTCTGGAGCGCGACGGTGTGGTCGCCACCGCGATTCACGGTGACCGGACGCAGAATGAACGGATGCAGGCGCTGGATGCGTTCAAACGTGGTGAGATCGAAGCTTTGGTTGCCACGGACGTCGCTGCGCGTGGTTTGGATATTGCCGAGTTGCCCGCTGTGATTAATTTCGATCTGCCGTTTAACGCGGAAGATTATGTGCACCGGATTGGGCGCACTGGGCGTGCTGGGGCTTCGGGTGATGCTTTGTCGCTGTGTAGCCCGAATGAGCGGAAGCAGCTGGCTGACATTGAGAAGCTGATCAAGCGGCCTTTGGATGTGCAGCACCTGACCGTGGATGCGCCGGTGCGGCATCACCATGAAGAGCGTCCGCCGCGGCGTGAGCGTGTGGATGGTCGTGACGGCCGTGCAGAAGGCCGTGACGAGCGGGGTGGTCGTCGGCGGTCGGGGGCTTCGTCGTCGGGTTCGTTTGATCGGCCGCATCATCATCGGGCGCAGCCTGTGGATGATTTCTTTCTCAAGCCGTATGAGCCTTCGGCGGCTTCTGTTCGGAAGGTTGAAGAGGCTGCTGCTGCTTCTTCGTCTGGTGCTCCGCAGAAGGCTGCTTCTAAACAGCCGTTGGCTGCACTGCTTGGTGGGTTTGGGATGCCAAGGAAGTCTTCGTCGTCGTCTTCCTGAGTTTTTTGGGTTTCCTGGGGTTGCGTGATTGGGGTGTTGGCCTTTTCTTGATTTGTTAGTGGTTTATTAGCGTCGCCCCTGTGCGGGGCAGGTACTTACTTTCTTTGCCGCCGCAAAGAAAGATAAGCAAAGAAAGCGGCTCAATCCGCTAATTCTTAAGCGGGTCCCCCGCGCAGCCACGGTAGTGGTGCATCTGGAATCCGTGTTCTCGCACATTCAGCCACGGTGACAAGGCCGTCATTCTTCCGGCAGCGCTCCGCGCGCCGTAGCGGTACTTCTCTTCAAACCCGTCCCCCCCGCTCGCGCTGTACTCGCACGGCCATGCGCTTTGCCCATGCCGCCGTTGCGGCGGTGTAGAAATCTTCTAGCGTCGCATGTTCGTCGTCCATCTCGAGTCCCAAGTGCCGCGCGGCTGCACGTAGCGTCTCAAGTGGCTTGTCATTGTCCAGCGCGGTTGCGCCGTTTTGCTTGCTGAGCTTTTCGCCCTGGTCGTTCGTGACCACCGGTACGTGCAAATACGACGGCGTCGGAACGCCCAGGCAACGCTGAAGGTAAATCTGGCGGGCCGTTGAATCCATCAAGTCCTCGCCCCGCACGACGTGCGTTATGCTCGCGTCCGCATCGTCGACCACTACCGCCAGTTGGTACGCCCACTGGTCGTCGGCGCGCCTCAGGACGAAGTCGCCAACCTCGGTAGCCAGGTTCTGTGTCTGCATGCGTTGCCAGCGATCCTCGAATGTGATCACCGCCGCGTCGCCGTCGGGTACGCGCAGGCGCCAGGCGCGCGCCGGTTTGCCATGCAGGCCGCTGCGGCAGGTGCCTGGGTAGGCGAGCGTCGTGTTGCGCGCGTGCACGTGCAGCAGCGAGTCGGCAATCTCCTTGCGCGTGCAACCGCAGGGATAGACCAGACCGGCCGCCTTTAATTGTTCCAGTGCTTCCTCATAGCGCGCCATGCGCTGGCTTTGCCAGACAGGCGGCTCGTCGGCATGCATGCCGAAACGGTCGAGGGTCGAGAGAATGTCATCGGCGGCGCCCGGGACCGTGCGCGGGCCATCGATGTCTTCGATGCGCACCAGCCACACCCCATTATGGGCACGCGCGTCCAGCCAGCTTGCGAGCGCGCTCACCAGCGAGCCGAAATGCAATGGCCCCGTGGGTGACGGTGCAAAGCGTCCGCGATAGCTCATAGATTCGATGGAAGGATCGTTGCGGAACAAACGTGATGGATCGGGAGCGTTCGCCATGCCAAGCCGCAACGTCGCATGGCCAGCCGGGTTCGAAGCATCATCCGCTTCAGCCTACGCACCGGGTCGTAACGCCCTCAGCCGCGTTGCCCCGCGTGCGGCGCTGTTCGCCGCGACGCAGCGGAAGCGGTTGCCGGCATCACGCGGCGTGCGCCGCCTTGCTGTCTGGATGACATTCAGGACACGTCTTGCCCGCCACGTACATCGGCGATTGTTGCGCTTCCGGCGTCACCACCGCGCGGCAGCCGAAGCACTGGACGGTCGCGGTGGGCTCCAGCTGCGGATTGAGCGCGGTGCGGTAGTCGAATACGAAGCAGTCGCCGTGATAATGCGCGCCGCCGACTTCCTCGAAATACTTCAGGATGCCGCCTTCGAGTTGGTACACGTTCTCAATGCCGACTTCCTTCATGTGGATCGCCGCCTTCTCGCAGCGAATCCCGCCTGTGCAGAACGACACCACCGTCTTGCCTTCGAGGTCGGCGCGGTTCTGCTCGATGACTTCCGGAAATTCGCTGAATTTCGTAATGCGGTAGTCCAGCGCGTCGTCAAAGGTGCCGACGTCCACTTCGAATGCGTTGCGCGTATCGAGCATCACGACGGGGCGCCCTTCGTCGTCATGGCCGCGGTCGAGCCAGCTTTTCAGCGTGGGGGCGTCCACAAACGGTGCGCGGCCAAGCTCCGGGCGGATCGCCGGCTTTTTCATCGTGATGATCTCGCGTTTGAGCTTGACCAGCATACGGGTGAACGGCTGCTTGTCCGACAGGCTTTCCTTGAACTGCAGATTGGCGAACTTGCCTTCGAACAGCGCGTCGTGGCGGATGTAGTCGATGAACGCGTCCGTGGCTTCGCGAGTGCCGGCGACGAACAGGTTGATGCCTTCCGGCGCCAGCAGGACGGTGCCGCGCAAGCCGAGCGTATTGCAGCGCTCAGTGACGAGCGGGCGCCATGCGGCGGTGTCTTCGATAGTCGCGAAATGATACGCGGCGAGATTGACGATACTCATGTGTGTCCAGCGGTAAGAAGTGCCCGGCAGCGTGGAAATGGGGGCGCATTGAACTGCCCGCATCAGGTTCCATGCGGCGCGGCCACGTCGAATAGGGCGAAACTCGTATTATCCCTCAAGCTGGCGCTTCGTCCGACTCGGCCGAATGGCCAGTCTGTTGCGGCAGCGCAAATCGCCCGCAAAACTTCGGCGTGTGGTGCTCTTGCGGCGCTCCCGCGTTTCGCTCCTAAGCCGAGGGGCTAACGCGCGGTTTTGGCCTGAAAACTCCGGAAGGGTGGAGTTACAATGTCGCCCATGTCAGATCCCCGCTTCGTTCATCTCCGCGTCCATTCCGAATTCTCGATTGCCGATGGCATCGTGCGTCTTGACGACATCGTCAAGGCCGCCGCCAAAGACGGTCAGGGTGCGCTCGCCCTTACCGACCTCGGCAACGCGTTCGGCCTCGTCCGTTTCTATAAGGAAGCCCGCGGCAAAGGGGTCAAACCCATTGCCGGCTGCGACGTCTGGATCACCAATCCCGACGACCGCGACAAGCCTTCGCGTTTGCTGCTGCTGGTCAAGAATCGGCGCGGCTATCTGAATCTGTGCGAGCTGCTCAGCAAGGCGTCGCTCACCAATCAGTATCGCGGTCGCGCGGAAATCGAAGCCGGCTGGCTCGAATCCGGTCTGGGTGAGGGCCTGCTTGCGTTGTCGGGGGCTCAACAGGGTGACATTGCTCTCGCGCTTGCCGCCGGCAACGAAGAAGCGGCCAAACGCAATGCACTGCATTGGGCGAAGGTGTTTCCGGGCGGCTTCTATATCGAACTGCAACGGTGCGGTCAGCCGGGCGGCGAGCAGTACGTGCAGCAGGCGGTTGCGCTCGCGGCGTCGCTGAAATTGCCGGTGGTGGCCACTCACCCGATGCAGTTCATGACACCGGACGATTTCACCGCGCACGAAGCACGCGTGTGTATTTCCGAAGGCGACATCCTGGCGAATCCGCGCCGCTCGAAACGCTTTACGTCCGAGCAGTATTTCCGTACGCAAGAGGAAATGGCGGGGCTGTTTGCGGACATTCCGTCGGCGCTCGCCAATAGTGTCGAAATCGCCAGGCGCTGCAATCTGACGCTCGAACTCGGCAAGCCGAAGCTGCCGCTCTTTCCGACACCCGACGGCATGTCGCTCGACGACTACCTCGTGCAATTGTCGAAAGAGGGCCTCGAAAAGCGTCTCGAACAGTTGTATCCGGATACGGCGGAGCGCGAGGCGCAGCGCGAAACGTATTACCAGCGCCTCGAATTCGAGTGCGGCACGATCATCAAGATGGGCTTCCCGGGCTACTTCCTGATCGTTGCGGACTTCATCAACTGGGCCAAGAACAACGGCGTGCCGGTCGGTCCGGGCCGGGGGTCGGGTGCAGGCTCGCTGGTCGCGTATGCGCTCGGCGTGACCGACCTCGACCCGCTGCGCTACAACCTGCTGTTCGAACGGTTCCTGAATCCGGAACGGGTCTCGATGCCCGACTTCGACATCGACTTCTGCCAGCACGGCCGCGACCGTGTGATTCAGTACGTGAAGGAGAAGTACGGCGCAGGCGCGGTGTCGCAGATCGCGACCTTCGGCACGATGGCGGCGAAGGCAGCGGTGCGCGATATCGGCCGCGTGCTCGATCTCGGCTACATGTTCACTGACGGGATCGCGAAGCTGATTCCGTTCAAGCCGGGCAAACACGTCACCATCGCCGACGCGATGAAGGAAGAGCCGCTGCTGCAGGAGCGCTTCGACAACGAAGACGAAGTGCATCAATTGCTCGAACTCGCGCAACGCGTGGAAGGCCTCACGCGGAACGTCGGTATGCATGCCGGCGGCGTGCTGATCGCGCCGGGCAAGCTGACCGATTTCTGCCCGCTCTATACGCAGGGCGACGAAAGCGGCGTTGTGAGCCAGTACGACAAGGACGACGTCGAAGCCGTCGGCCTCGTGAAGTTCGACTTTTTGGGCCTCACCACGCTGACGATTCTCGACTGGGCCGAGCGCTATATCCGCCGTCTCGATCCGTCGAAGCAAGACTGGTCGCTCGCGCAGGTGCCGCTTGATGACGCTGCGTCGTTCTCGATCCTGAAGAAAGCGAACACGGTCGCCGTGTTCCAGCTGGAAAGCCGCGGCATGCAAGGCATGCTGAAAGACGCGCAGCCCGACCGCTTCGAGGACATCATCGCGCTGGTCGCGTTGTACCGTCCGGGCCCAATGGACCTGATCCCAAGCTTCTGCGCGCGTAAGCACGGCCGCGAAGTGGTGGAGTATCCGGATCCGCGCGTCGAACCTGTTCTGAAAGAGACCTACGGCATCATGGTCTATCAGGAGCAGGTGATGCAGATGGCGCAGATCATCGGCGGCTACTCGCTCGGCGGCGCCGACTTGCTGCGCCGCGCGATGGGTAAGAAGAAGGCCGAGGAAATGGCCGAGCATCGCGAGCTGTTCCGCCAGGGCGCCTCGAAAAACGGGCTGACCGGCGAGAAAGCGGACGAAATCTTCGACTTGATGGAGAAGTTCGCGGGCTACGGCTTCAACAAGTCGCACGCTGCTGCGTATGCGTTGCTAGCGTATTACACCGCTTGGCTGAAGGCGCACCATCCGGCCGAATTCATGGCGGCGAATATGTCGCTCGCCATGGACGACACGGACAAGGTCAAGATCCTGTTCGAGGATTGCCTCACGAACAAGATGGCCGTGCTGCCGCCAGACGTCAATCTGTCGGCGTACCGTTTCGAACCGGTCGCGGAAGCGGACGGCAAACGGTCGAAAACAATCCGCTACGGTCTCGGCGCGATCAAGGGCAGCGGCCAGAACGCGATCGAAGAAATCCTGCGTGCGCGCGAAGAAGGCCCGTTCGTCGACATCTTCGACTTCTGCAACCGGGTCGACCGCCGGATCGTCAATCGCCGCACGGTGGAAGCATTGATCCGCGCCGGTGCGTTCGACACGTTGCACGCGAATCGCGCACAACTGATCGCCTCCGTCTCGCTGGCCATGGAAGCCGCCGAGCAGGCAAGCGCCAACGCGATGCAGGCCGGCTTGTTCGATATGGGCGATGCACCGTCTCAAGGGCACGAGCTGGTCGACGAGCCGGAGTGGCCCGAAAAGAAGAAACTGCAGGAAGAGAAGGGCGCGTTAGGCTTCTACCTGTCGGGCCATCTGTTCGACGCCTATAAGGACGAAGTGCGCCGTTTCGTGCGCCAGAAGATCGGCGAGCTGAAGGAAGGGCGCGACAAGCTTGTCGCTGGCGTGATCGCGTCGCTGCGCACGCAGATGACACAGCGCGGCAAGATGCTGATTGCGCTGCTCGACGACGGTACCGGTCAATGCGAAGTGACCGTCTTCAACGAGACCTTCGAGGCGCATAAGCAACTCTTCAAGGAAGACGAACTGCTGGTCGTGCAAGGCTCGGCGCGTAACGACGCATTCACGGGCGGCATCCGCTTCACGGTCGATACAGTGATGGATCTCGGCCGCGCCCGTTGCCGTTATGCGGAAGCCGTGAAGGTGCAGATGAACGGCAATGCGGACGCGTCGGCATTGCGGCGCGTGCTCGAAGCGCATAGCGCGGGTAAGGACGAGCCACAAGCCGCACCGGCGCCGGCGGCGTCGTCACGGGGCGGCAATGGAGGCGGTGGTGGCCGCAACGGCGGTGGCTATGGCGGCGGTGGTCAGCGCCAGGCGGTGCAGATTCCGAACGGCCTTGCCGTGCAGGTGGTCTATCGCAGCGAGAATGCGCAAGGCGAAATGCGTCTGGGCGACGCGTGGCGCGTCAAGCCGACCGACGAACTGCTCGCGGCATTGCGTGGCGAGTTTGCCGGAAGCTCGATCGAAATCGTTTATTGATGTCTGGATTGTCCACGCCACGGCGTGGGCAAAACCGCCAACGCCGTCAACGCGCGCCGGCCCCTACCGCCGCGTCTTTTCTCCGAGCCGCGCCAGCTTCAAGAACCGGTAGTACACCGTTTCGGCGTTGAACACCGCGATCATGAAACCTGCGCGGCCGTCGAGAAATCCGCGCCGCAGCACGTAGGTCCGCACGAACGCCCAGGCGCCGCGCCCGAGCGCTTTGCCGAAACTGCCGCGCTTGCCTGCCGCATGACGTTGTTGCGCACCCGCTGTCGAATACGCGTCGAGCTTGCGCAATACGCCTTCGAAGTCCTCGTAGGAGTAGTGCATCAGCTTGCCGGTCAGGCGCTGCGATGGCGTGTCGAACACGAGGCGCTCGTGCACGAGGTCGTCGGAAAAACGCGCGGCGCCACGTTTGAACAGGCGCGGAATCCAGTCCGGATACCAGCCGCTGTGGTGAATCCAGTGGCCGCAAAAGCTCGACAACCGGTCCACCGCATAGACGTCGGCGGTGGGAGCGCTCAGCGCCGCGCGGATTGCCGCTGCCAGTTCCGGCGAGACGATCTCGTCGGCGTCGATGGAGAGAATCCAACGGGTGGTGAGCGCGTCCACGGCGCGGTTTTTTTGTGGGCCAAAACCCGGCCAGTCGATCTGCTCGAGCACGCGCGCGCCGTGCGCACGGGCGATGTCCGCGGTACCGTCGGTGCTGCCGCCGTCGATCACGACGATCTGATCGGCGAAGGCCACGGCCTGCAGGCATTCGGCCAGTCGCGCCGCGGCGTTTTTGGCGATGATGGCGACACCGAGGGTGGTTTCTTGCATACCTGAAGTGCGTGGAGGGTGCGGGGTGGCGGAATAGGTCGCGCAAGTATACACAGGACCGTCCGAGGCGCCCGATCCGTAACCTCCGGCCGTTGTCCCCAAGCGTTTACAATGCTGATTTTTGATATTCCACGCGTCAGGCATCCTGCCGGCTGCGCGGAAGCTGTCCCGCAATCTCAGAGGATTCCTTGAGCGCGAAGCCAACGTTAAGCAAACCCATCGGTTCAGGCGAAGCATCGTCGCCTGCCGTCGTCTTTCGGCGTTTGTGGCCTTATATCAAGCCGCTGCTGTGGGTGGTGGTCGGCGCAATCGTTGCAATGGCCGTGAGCGCCGGCACTGATGCGGCGATCCCCGCGTTGCTCAAGCCGCTGCTGGACAAGGGCTTCGGCACGCATGCCAGCGACAGCGCCAAGTGGTTCGTGCCGGTCGCGGTGATCGGACTTGCGCTGATTCGCGGCGTGTCGCAATACGCGTCCGGCTATTTGCTCGCCTACGTGTCGAACAAGATCCTGCTCGAACTTCGCCTGAAGATGTTCGACCGGATGATTCACACGAGCGTGGCGTTCTTCCAGCGCGAAACCGCGAGCACGGTGATCAACGCTATCGTTTTCGAGGTGAACCAGATTCTCAACGTGCTGTTGAGCGTGCTGGTCACATTAGTGCGCGATTCGCTGACAGTTGTCTTCCTGCTCGGCTATCTGTTCTATCTGAACTGGCGTCTGACGCTGATCGTCGCGGTGCTGCTGCCGGGGATTGGCTGGCTGGTCGGCAAGATCAACCGTCGTTTGCGGCGTCTGAACCGCGAGCATCAACTGCTGACCAACGAGCTGTCGTATATCGTCGAAGAGACAGTGGGTGGCTACAAGGTCGTCAAGGTCCACAACGGAGAGCAGTACGAGATGGATCGCTTCGCGGCAATGAGCAAGCGTCTGCGTGGCTATGCCATGCGTATGACTGTCTCCGGCGGCCTCGCGCAACCGTTGACGCAGTTTCTGGCGTCGATCGCGCTCGCCGTGGTGATTACGATCGCCGTTGTGCAATCGACATCGGATCAGACCACCGTCGGCGGCTTTGTGGCGTTCGTCACGTCGATGCTGCTGATCATCTCGCCGCTCAAGCATTTGATGGACGTGAACCAGCCACTGCAACGCGGCATGACGGCGTGCGAACTGATTTTCGGCCTGATCGACGAGCCGTCTGAACCGGAGGGCGGCGGCAAGCCGCTCGAACGCGCTCGGGGTGAAGTGGAATTCCGCGATGTCTCGTTCAGCTACGGCAGCAATGCCACTCATAGTCGCCACACGCTCGACCATGTGTCGTTCACGGTGGCGCCGGGCGAAATGGTCGCGCTGGCGGGCCCGTCGGGCAGCGGCAAGACCACGCTGGTGAATTTGCTGCCGCGCTTTTTCGATCCGACCGGCGGTGCGATTCTGGTCGACGGCGTCGCGCTACCGGAATACGGCCTGCACGCGCTGCGCAGCCAGATCGCGATGGTGAGCCAGGACGTGGTGCTGTTCAACGACACGGTGGCCAACAACGTTGCGTATGGCGAGACGGCCGATCCGGACAAAGTCAAGGCGGCGCTGCGCGCGGCGAATCTGTGGGATACCGTCGAAGCGATGCCCAATGGCATCGATACCCTGGTCGGCGACAACGGCATGATGCTGTCAGGCGGTCAACGCCAGCGTCTGGCGATCGCGCGCGCGATCTATAAAGACGCGCCGATCCTGATCCTCGACGAAGCCACCTCGGCGCTGGATTCCGAATCCGAACGCCATGTGCAGGCGGCGCTGGAAACGCTGATGAAGGGCCGCACGACCCTCGTCATCGCGCACCGCTTGTCGACCATCGAGCGCGCCAACCGGATCCTGGTGATGGACGCAGGGCATATCGTCGAGCGCGGCAGCCATCGCGAGTTGCTGGCGCAAGGCGGTCTGTACGCGCATCTGCATCGGATTCAGTTTCAGCAGGACGCAGCCTGATCTGTGACGTGAGCGCGCGTAGCAGACATACGTCGGCTACGCCGCTCACCGCCTAAACGGCAAAAACCCGTTTGGCTGCATTGGCCAACTGCGTTTCGATGGCGCTCATGATGTTGGCCGGTGCGATCTCGTCCACGTCGCCGCTGCTCTGAATGCCGATCGAATGGCATTGTTCGGTCAGACGCAGATAGGGCGGCTCGCGGTCGGAAAACAATGAGACGCTCGGCGTTGGCGTGGAGTGCGCGACGTGCATCAGTCCGCCGTCCGCGCCCACAAAGAGACTTGCGTTTGCGATCATTTCGCGCGACTGCAGCAATGTCAGCTTGCCGACGCATGAAGTGATCTTCAGGGTGCCGAAGGTTCGGCTCAACAATTCATCCGCCATCGCGACCCCATTGTCCGAGCCAAGCAGAACGATCTGCTTCGGCATGTTCCGGTCGTCGGAGCGATCGATGAGTTCGAGCAACGCTCCCCATTGCCGGTAGGTGCGGTTCGCATCGATCCCGCCGACCGCAAGCGCCAGGAACCGGTCGTCCGGCAGGAACGGGCCAACCGAATCGTGAGTGCGCGCCTTGGCCGCAAGATACGGCTTGCTTGTCGAAACGATTTCGGCGTCGCTGTAGCCGAGCGAGAAGACGTGGTTGATCGCGGCATGGCTGAAGGTGGTCTGATTGCGGTCCGGACCATAGAAGTACTGGAAGAGGCACGCGTACGGGAGCTTGTTGAAGTATTTCGTCTTCAGCTTGATCGACGGCAGGTTGTACTCCGACATCAGGATCGCATCGTAGCGACGGTCGGAAAGATCCTGTAAGTCGGAAAATACGTTCTGGAAGACGTCGTCCTGCTCGAACAGCTTGTGCAGGTTTGGCAATGTGAAAAGGTCGATTTCGAAGCCGGTGCCCTTCAGCAGCGCCCGCCCGGACATGTCCATCGTCGCGTCGCCGAAATTGCGCTTGCCGGTGTAGATCCACAGCAAGCGCTTGACCCCGACTGCGTTGTTGAGTTGCAGGCGCGTCTGCCCATGCCATTTGAGCAGCAGATGCTTGTGTAGATACTTCTTCACGATTTGCGCCCGGGAGGCCTTGCGCAGGAACACGTCGGGCTCATGCGCCACGCCGGCATAGGGAATGCGGACGGAGCGGCTGACGGCCGTGTCCACGATTCTTTTCACGTCGGCAGGTGCGCTGCGATAGAGCGCGCGCATTAATCGTTTCATTGCTCGAATACTGGGAAAAATTCTGGGTCTCCCTGACAGCGGGGCGTTGCGGCGCGGTGCATCAAGGCTGGCTACTCGCCACGGCGGAGCGTGTGGCCCGTATGGTACCAGCACACGCCGGCATGCTTTCGCGCAGATTCCGGTTCGGGCGGCATGACGCCGAAGCCAGTGTGATTGTCCACGGCAGGGGCGCGGGCGCTTATTGATCGGATAGGGGTGGGAACCCGGTACAATAGCGAGGCCAATATTTCCGGTCGCGCGCGCCAGCTGTCGCAACGGCTGGCTAAATTCATCAGACATGCCGACGCCCGCAAAAAAATCTTCCCTGAGTGTCAACTCACGAAACCTGCTGCCAGCGTTATTCCTGCTCACGTATCCGTCGGCCACCTTGCTGATACACGGTGCGGGTAGTGCCTTGTCGATCGCGGCCGCACTCATTTCTCTTGCCTTGCTGGCGTCGCCTAAATCCTGGACCGGCCTGCCGCCGCTCCAGTGGGACCGTATCGATATTGCGCTGTGCGTAGCCACGGCGAGTCCGTTTTTTGCCGTGCTGCTCGGGGGCGCGTGGCACGGCATGGTAGTGGCCAGCACACTCGATTCGCCTTCCCGTTTCTTCGCCGCAGCGCCGCTGTTCCTCGTGTTGCGTCGCTGTTTGCCGCGCTTGCTCGCGTGGACCGATCTGTCGTTTGCGCTCGCCGGTCTGATGTCGCTCGGCATTCTCTTGATCGCGCCCCGTGACTGGGGCCTCGGTCGGCTTAGCAGCAAGTTTCTGAATCCGATTCACTTCGGCGATATCGCGCTGGTGATGGGCGCACTGTCCATCCTGTCGATGAACTGGTGGCGCAAGGACCGGCTGGCTGTGCGCATCGTCAAGGTGGCGGGCCTCTTTGCGGGATTGTCCGCGTCGTTGATCACCGGCTCGCGTGGCGGGTGGGTAGCGATCCCTGTGATCGCCGCGATGATTCTCTACTTACGCAGCCGTGGCAAGTCACGCAAATGGAAGGTGCTGTTGCCGCTTGCGATCGTCGCGATTCTGGTCGGCGTGTATGTGTTTTCGCCGACCGCTCGCGACCGCGTCAGCGATCTTTCGCAGGATCTGGTGCAATACACACATGGCAACAAGGACACGTCGTTCGGTATCCGTCTGCAGCTCTACGAGGCGGCAGCGCGCATCGTTGCGAGCCATCCGCTGCTCGGCCTCGGCGGCGACGGCTTCCGCAACAGCATGCAGTCGTTTGCCGATTCGGGGTTGCTCACACCTCTTGCTGCGCAGCTGGGCAGAGGCGAAGCCCATAACCAGATGCTCGCTTACATGACCGATTACGGCATCATCGGCGGACTTGCTGTACTGGCCGTCTACGTCGTGCCGGGCGTGCTCTTCTGGCGGCGGCTCGCCTCACCTGCCGGCCCGGCGAGCCGGGCCGCGCTGATGGGGCTCACGTTTATCGTGGCTTTCTGGATTTTCGGTCTGACGGTCGAAACGTTCGACCTGAAAATGACCGTATCTTTCTATGCCATGGTCATCTCGATCCTGGCGGCTGCCTCTGCGTATGCGGACAGGAATAGCGTGAGCGTCGCCCGGTCCGGCAGGCTGGCGGACCGTGCCGCCACCCGCGCGCCGCACACTCCCATTCAATGAGAATCGTCACCATCTCATGTTCAGTATCCTGATCCCAAGCTGGAACAACCTGCCGTACCTGAAGCTGTGCGTCGATAGTATCCGCCGGCATTCGGCGTTCGATCACGAAATCATCGTGCACGTGAACGACGGCAGCGACGGCACGCTCGAATGGGTCCGCTCGGAAGGCATCCTGCACACGTGGAGCACGGGCAACGTCGGCGTCTGCCTCGCATTGAACGATGTGGCGCGACTCGCCACGCGCGACTGGATCCTGTTCCTGAACGACGATATGTTCTGCACGCCGGGCTGGGACCTCGCTTTCGACACGAGCTTGCGTGGGCTCGGCCATTCGTGCGCGTATCTGTCTTCGGCACTGATCGAGCCGACCGGTAGTGCGAACGTGATCGTTGCCAACTTCGGCACTGGCCCTGAGAATTTCGACGAAGCAGGTCTGCTCGCATACAGCGCCGGCATGAAATCGGCCGATCTCGACGGCGTCGCTTTGCAGCCGATGCTGATCAGCCGCCAGTTGTGGCATGCGGTGGGTGGCTACAGCATTGAGTTTGGCCCGGGCATGAGCAGCGACAACGACTTGCTGATGAAGCTGTGGCTCGTCGGCTGCCGTGTGTTCCGCTCGGTCGGCGAGAGCCGCATCTATCACTTCGGCTGCAAATCGACCGGCCGAATCCGCCGCAACCGTGGCGGCCGCGAGTTCCTGATGAAGTGGGGTATTTCTCAGCGTGATTTCGATCGCGAGTATATTCAGCGGACGGCTTCTGCCGCGCCCGGCTCTCTGCCCAATGTTCCGCGTGCGCCGTTCAAAAGCCGCGTGAAGCGCGTGCTGTATGCGCTCGGCCGTTATCCATTCGAGGACCTGGAAGGCTGGGAGCCGGATCTTCCCGCGAAGCTGACGTTCGTGAGGCCGTTCGGCAAGCAGGCGGACGACGAGGCTGACGGCCATTGATCCGCCCACCAGGGCAATTCTGGCGCACGCGCAAAGTTTTTCGCAACCGGGTCGCGGCGCAAATATAGCCGTGATCTCGCGCGCCGACGTGTGCAGGCGTTACACGCCGCCCGTCACCAGCGGCAGCACCGTCAAATCCGGGTGCGTGCCATCGACAATGCTGCGCCCCACATGCACCCCTTCGTAGAGCGCTTCATCCTTACCCGTAAAGCTCTCTTCGCCGTCCGGATGGAACGGTACCGTGTGCCCGGGAATAGCCGGATCGGCGCCAGGATGGCACACATAGCCGACATACGTGTAGCGGTTATCCGGCACGGCTGACGGGTTCGTGTCGTCGGGCGGGCTTTTCAGGAAGGGCGCCACGTGAATTTCAAAACCCTCGTATTCCACTATCTGCCAGGGTGCGGTTTCATCGGCCATGGCCGCCTCCGTCTATGTCGCTCGCCTGTCACAAAGTCTAGTTTATTTAAATGTAAAGCGCGCCTTAAGACTGATGTGGCAAACCACTACGGGCACCGCCGCGCGAAACCCCTGCGCTGCATGTAGCGGACCGCCGCCGCCTTGTGATAGCCCCGCTTCGGCGCGCAGCGCGGGGGTGCGCGCCCGGCCTCGCCATCCTGGCCGCGTCATATAGAATGACGCGCTTTGCCCCGTACTAGACTCCTGCCCATGTGGTTCAAAAACCTTCAGTTGCACCGTCTTCCCGCTCCGTGGTCCGTCACCCCTGAACAAATGGAGAAATGGCTCGCGCCGCACGCGTTCGCGCCCGGCAACAGCGTCGAGATGCAGAGTCATGGCTGGGCGTCGCCGCGCGACAACGACTCGCTGGTGTATTCGCTCAATGGCCAGATGCTGCTGGTGTTTCGCGCCGAAAAGAAACTGCTGCCTGCTTCGGTCGTTACGCAAGTGACCAAGGCACGCGCGCTCGAACTCGAAGAGCAGCAGGGCTTCAAACCCGGCCGCAAACAGATGCGCGAACTCAAGGAGCAGGTGACTGACGAACTGCTGCCGCGCGCCTTCAGCATTCGCCGCGACACGCGCGTGTGGATCGATACCCGAAACGGCTGGCTCGTGATCGACGCAGGCTCGCAAGCGGTCGCCGACGAAGTGCTCGGCCTGCTGGTGAAGTCGATCGATCAACTGCCGCTCGGCACCGTGCGCGTCACGCAATCGCCGGTTGCGGCAATGACAGATTGGCTGCTTTCCGGTGAAGGTCCCGCGGGTTTCACGCTCGACCAGGACACCGAGTTGCGCTCGCCGTCGGAAGGCAACGCGACAGTGCGCTACGTCGGACATACTTTGGAGGCCGAAGATATGCGCCGCCATATCGAAGCGGGCAAACAATGCATGCGACTCGCGATGACGTGGAACGATCGCGTGTCGTTCGTGCTGACGCCCTCGCTGACCATCAAGCGTATCGCAGCGCTCGACGTCCTCAAGGAAGCGAGCGATCCCACCGCGCAGAACGACGACGAACGGTTCGACTCCGACGTCACGCTGATGACCGCCGAACTCGACCGCATGCTGAACGATCTGCTCGACGCGTTGGGCGGCGAGCAGGGCGAGGCGATGCCGCAAGCCGCGGCGGCCTGAGTGACGTTTCGCTGAGTTACGTTTGCCAGAGCGGCGTTGATTCGTCGCAGGCCGGCGCGTCGAGAATGCTTCGCGTCGCCGGTCTTCGTTAAGCCGGATTGGGTATATCTGAATCCGGCTTGATAAAATTTACCCTTCATGTCCCGGCCGTCACACTGCTTGTGCTGACGGTGCAAGCCGTCAGGAACCTTCCGATCCATCGACGCGCGCCCGTTTTTCAATCATGCCGGCCGCGTCATCCTGACCCGGACCTGACATGAAAATCGCCCACTTGATGATCGCCCTCGGCCTTGTTTGCGACGCCTCCACCGCTTCCACGGTCATGGCCGCCGACGCGAAGTATCCGCCCGCGCCGTTGCCTGATTATGCGCAGGACGAATTGCAGAAGGTCATCGACGCCGCAACGGGACCGTTGCCCGCCGTACAAACTTAATCGGCCGCGCCGCAAAGCGCGGCAAGCCCGCAAAGCCCCGCCGTGCTGCAGAACGGCCCGTATGCCACCCCGCGTGTTACACCGCACGATGAACCGCGCGAAGCCGCGAGCGTGAACAAGCGCGGCGCGCGTCCGTCGAAGGCGCATCGGCATGAGCGTCATAAGTATGTCTGAGCATCTCGCTGCAATCTTTCGGTGTTCGATGCGTCATGCATTCGCGAAGCGGCGCTGTGTGAAAGCGTCGCTACGCGCGGACCTCCGTTACATCGGACCCTGCTACGCCTGCGCCGCGAATGTGGTTAAGATTGCGATCAGGAAGGCGCATCGATCACGGAGGGCTCGCAATGGTTCGACTGGTTATGATCCTGCTGGGTGTCGATTATCTGCGCAGGCGCTGGCGTTCGTTGCAGTCGATCGGCTGGGTGAGTCTGGTGCTCGGCGTGGTGGTGTTCATCGACGCACTCGATAGCGCGCTCTATTTCCCGATCACGCCGTTTGCACTATTGCTGCTGCTCGAAGGTCTCGCCACGCTGGCCGTCGCCTGGACCGGCATGGGCGGGCAACGCACGCTGCGCTATGTGAAGGGCCTCGCGTTCTGCGTTGCGGCGGCGTTGATTCTCGCCGGCCATCATCATGGCAACATCATTCTCTCGATGATTTTCGGCACGCTCTTTCTGGCCGACGGCCTGCTGCAGATCGTCTCCGCGAAGGTCGTCCGTTATCGCACCTGGCGCCTCGCGATGATCGGCGGCGGCGTTGAAATCGCGCTGGCGATTTTCTTCTATCAACCTTATCCGACGCACTATGTGGGCACCGTGCCGTACTGTCTCGGCCTCGGGCTGATGTTCGGCGGCTGGAACATGATTTTGCTGGGTACGCGCGTACGGCGTCTCGCGTCGAATCCGGCAGTTGCTTCAGATGACGCAAGCGTCGACGCGGCCAGCACCTACGCGGCCGACTCCGCTGCGAGTGCGGTTGCTTCCGCTCGGCCTGGCGCAGTTGAATGGGACGGCCCGCCCGCCGCCGACGAAGACGCGTTGACCGTTCATGTGTGGACGCCGGTCGGTTCATCCAAGGGTGAGGCGCGGCGGCAACTGATCGTGGATCGCTATATCGCGGCGGTGGATCGCAACGGTGTGATATCGACCGGGCATGCCGCGCTCGAATCGCCTGAGGGCGTCTATATCAGCCTGTATCCGGGCGTCGAGATCGATCGTTCGCCCGACGATTTCGCGCGGCTTCTGCGCGCGACGCGCGAGAACGACGTGCCCGGTGTATTCCAACCCGATTACCCGACTGAGTCGACAGCATGGTGTCCGTCGACGGTTCAGGTGCGCATACGCAATTACGATCCGGCGCGGCTGCGCCGCTTCTGGGACACCTATCGTCAGGACACGACCTACAACCTGACGCACCGCAATTGTTCGAGCACCGTATCGCGCGCACTGGAAGCGGCGATCGAAGGCGCGTCGGCGCGCGTATGGGGGAATCTCGGCGGTTGGCGGCCATTTTTGCGGGTGATTACGACGCCGGAATTGTGGGTGGCCGCGCAGCTGCGCAAACGCGCCGCGACCATGGCGTGGACGCCGGGGCTCACGCTCGACTATGCGCGCGCGCTCAGCATGCTCGCCGACCCGCGCCCGTCGGGCTGGGTGAAGATGGCGCGCCTCGCCGTGCGCAGAATGGTGCGTTCGCGGCAGCAATGGCGCGAGGAAGAGCGTGGCGCGCCGGCCTCGCAGGAAACCGGGCGAGAGGGTGCCGCGGGCGCGGTGCGTGATTGACGTGGTTGATGTCCTTGATGCCGGTGGCGCCCGGCGTGCCCAACTTCGATGTCACGGTAAAAACAGCTGGAGTATCAAGCGCTTGCGGATTTCACAGGTGAGTTATGCACAGATTTGCAAACAGATTCTGTTGATAACTTCCCCATGCGCGGCAACCAGTGTTTTTCTACTCCTGAAAAAGCTAAAGTTCCTGGTCCGAAATGCCGAAAAACATGGCATCCACGCTCGCGCTGCGAGTCGATTCCGGACCATGATCATGCCCCGTCTCATCTCCACCACGTTCGTGACAATCCTTCTGGCGTCGCCAGCGATAGAAGCAGCGCCGACGGAGCTCGCCTGGATCCCAATCAGCCTGACCGTGCAGGAATCCTGCGTCATCCAGGCCGGGGACGCGGCGATTACCGCGGCTAACCAGCCGGCGGTGTCTTGTCTCCACGGCGCGCCGTTCCAGATCGTCCAGGTCGGATTCGAACCCGCCATGCCGGCCGACACCGCGCAAAACCCGCCGTCGATGCAATTCGTCGCAACGCGCGACGCCCAGCCAGCCATCTGGATGATCAACTTCTGACCCTTGCCATTGCGCGTCGTCACGCGGGCCTTGGGGGAAACAGCACTCAGAAGCTGATCGTCGCGGTAATCGTGTCGCTGTAGCTGCCGGGCATGGGTGTGCTCTGTGCTGGCACCACGCCGTAGACGGTGAACGAGTCGACGTTGCCGCTGCCCGTGCCGGTTGCCATTGTCGTGCCCGCAGTGCCATCCCCCCATGCGCTCGTGCGCGCGGCGTCCGTGTAAAGCTGGTAATTCACCGCACCCGAGCCACCCGAGCGCTGCATCTGGCGTGCCGCGACGTTGCCGCTCAAGCCGCCGTTCAGCGCGATACGGTATGCGTCGCCATTGGTGCAGCGCGCGGTAATCGTGCTGGTCGCCTTCAACGCGGAGCCCAGCAGCCCGGTCGCGGTGAATGCCATGTTCGTCGCGTTGATCTGGCAATTGTTCACTACCGTCGCGGTGGCACTGAAACCGAAGCTTCCCGCGCTGGTCGTGAGCGCGGCGCAACCCGGCGAGATGAGCAGAAAGAATCCGTATGTCAGCGACGTCTGGCTCAAGGTCTGCGAATAGCCTGTGCTGGCGTTTCCGGTGGTCGGCACCGTTGGCTGGTTGCCGGCGATCTGACCGTAGAAATTGACCGATGCCGTTGCCGTGGTGCCGGTCACCGGCTTGTTGAGTACCACTGAAATCGGGTTCGTGCCCAATGCGGTGGAGCCCCACGCGAGCGAATGCGCGGCATCCTGATACAAGCCGTACTGCAATTGATTGCTGCCGCTGCCGAGATAGCGCGGCGTGGTGCCGTTCAGGTTCAGACATACCTGCACGCTAGGGGTCAGCGTGATGGCTGGCCACGTGCACGAAATCGTGAGTGTGCCGGTCGCGTTCACCGCGCTCAGACTGATCGGGCTGATCGTGCCGAAACTCAACGCCGACGCGCTCGCCGAGCAGCTTTGTGCGCTCGCGCGTTGCGGCAGCGCAGCGAGCAGCGCGCATAGCAGCAGAAGCAGAAGGGGTCGCTTCATCGCGCCGCTCCTGGCGCCGGGGCCGCAGCGCTGCTGCCGCAGGTGAGCGGTCCAAGCGTCGGCAACGAGCCGTCGGCGGCGGGGCGCTCGTAGGTGAATTCGACGCTGCAACGCATGGCGCCGGTGTCGATCTCGAGATGATTGTCGCGCTGAAGATTGTCGATGAAGGTCAGCCCGTCGTAGCCGACAATCGTATCGCGGCCGCTTTCGACGTGATGCACGCGCGTGCCCGGTGGCAGCAGCTTGCCGTCCGCGCCACGCAGAATCAGCGAAGCAGCGCTGTAGCGCGTGACCTGAAAATTCGCCAGCACACCCGTGCGCGATTCCGGCACGAGATCCATGGAGGTCGTGGCGATGCGCGCGTCGGCGGGCAGATTCATGCTGTCGATGGCGACCTCGTTGTGCTGGTACGCGTTCAGGTCCGGTATCAGCAAATGGCCGTTGCGGTCGGTCGTGCCGATCACGCGGTTTTCGTGCAGCACCGGCACGCTCGCGACGCCGTCGGTGGACACCAGCGCGAAGCCGTCGTCGATACGCCGCGCCGGCTGGATGCTGTGGTCCATCAGCACGATCGCGCCGGTCACGTCGAGCGAGGCGTTCGCATGCCGGTCGATGTCTTGCGCCAGCGCGGTCACCTCGCCGTGGTTGCCGAGATATTGCGCCTGCGCCTGGCGGTACGGCACTGCGCCCGAGCCGCCCGCCTGCACCCCCCAGCCCCAGCCGCCGGCATAGTCGGGTGGCCGCTGCGCATTGAGGTTGTAGGTGGACTGGCCGTTCTGACGGCCGACACTCGCGTTGATCGCGGTGTTGTTGCCGAGGCCTAAGCTCACGGTCAGGAATATCCCGTTGGTGTTGTGCTGCAAAAAGTCCTTGTACGTGCTGAGCGTGAGCGAGGCCAGATTGCCGAAGTTCAGCGTGTACGACAGTGAACCGATCCGCGACGCGGGAATGCCCGGAAAACGGTAGCCGATATAACTAAGCGATACGGTCTGGCGGCTGAAGAAGGGCAGCGCCAGCGTTACGCGGTCGGTGGCGGTGGGCACCGGTGTGCCGTCGCGCGCGGCGAGGTCGCCGTAGTTGCCGTAGGCGCGCAGCGTCTGCGCATCGATCGAGAAGTGCGGTTCGATCAGCTGATAACCGAGACCGACCTGGGTGCCGGTCAGCTTGCCGGCGCTCGCGGACAACGAGCCGTTGATCACGCCGGCCATGCCCATGCGCACCAGCGCACCGGCTCCCGCGTTGACGAGGCCGCCGGTGGCTTCCGCATGGCCTTCGAGTGTCAGCGCGTCGCTCATGCCGCGTCGCGCGGTCGCGCTGACCGCGGGCCGTGGATCGTAGGAAAACGAATCGATGCCATATGCACGGCGCAGCAATCCCGCTTCGAACGAATAGCTCGACAGGCCTGCCGCCAGCATCCGGGTGTCGACGTACAGCGGCAGCGAAGTCGAAATGGTGCGGCCGAGCGCGTCGTGCGTGATCACGGTGGCTTCGCCCGCGCCGGTGATGCCCGGCACGTTATTGACGATGAACGGTCCGCTCGGCACGTTGCCGCTGAATTGCCGCACGTTGTTGATGTACAGATCCACCGCCGACGGCACGACGGCCGTGCCCGAGAGTGCCTGCACCGGGAACGTCACGAGGTCGGGGCGCAGCGCAAAGTTGCTGCGCCACTGGAAGCCGCCGATGCGGATCGAACGGCTCCAGTCGAGTGACGATGAAATCGTGTCGCCGAACTGGGTGGTGCTGAGCGTGGCCGGGTTCGAGGTACTCCACGAGGTGTCGTAGCGTACGTAACGATGCAGATCGCGGTACAGGTACGCGATACCGGTATTGCTCAGCACGCCGGCCGGGTCGAAGTAGCGCTCCTCGCTCCACAGTGCGAACTGCGCATTGGTGTCCGTTTGCGCGAACGCGTCGTAGTTGACCAGAAAGCCGCGCGACGCGGTGGCATTCGGCGTTTGCGTCAACTCGCGCGTATCGAACGTGTACGGCTTGCGGATCGCGTCGGGTACCTGAAGGTCGATGGTCTGGCCCGAGGCGTCGTATTGGTAGTGCAGGCCCGGGATCTGGTCGAGTTCGATCGAGGCGGTATCGGCGGCGCCGAGCTTGTCGGTGGCGATGCCGATGTCGCTCAGGTCCTTCGCGGTGGCGCTGAGCCGGCCGCCGACGTCGCGGAAATGCGCGATCAACGAGGTGCGCTGGCCGTTGAGCATGACTTCCAGATACAGATCACGGGCCGCCGCGGCGCCCGGTGCGGGCTTCGCCGCAACGGGTTGGGAGCCGGACATCGGCAGCGCCTGCGCACCCGCCTGAGCGATTGTCTGCGCGTCTGACTGATTCACGCTCAGCAAGAACGCACTTGCCACGAGCGCGAAGGCATGCAGTCTCCATCCATGACGTTTTCGCCGTCGTGTCATTCTCATCGATTGCTTGGCGGTGCATCGTGTCCGTTCCCGGTGTTCCAGGCTCGATCAGGGGCGGCCTTGCGTGCCTGTCGTCAGCACGCAGGTCGGCCCTGACCCCCGCGTGTGCTCACTCGACATTCACCGTCGCCTCAGCCGGCAGCGAGTTGACCGCGGCGCGCACCTTGAGCGGACCGTTCCGGGCGGCGTTGTCCGGCAGCGTGACCGGCCAGTGCCGCTCGCGGCCAGCCAGCGCGTAGCCAAGCAGTCCTTTGTTGATCACGTAGACGTTGCCTGCGTTGTCGATCAATTGCACGGCGGCGATCTGCGCGCGCTTTTTGCCTGCGTTGTCGACTTGCAGCATCCAGCTTTGCGCGCCGCGTGACAGACGCCAGGACAGTTTCGGCTGGCCGATGTCGACGGGCGGCTCGACGAACACCGGCACCGAGTAGCGCAGGCGGATCGTCACGCCGCTAGTGGGCGCGGCATCGGGTTCGGGCAACTCGTCGATCAATACGCGATAGCCCTGCTCGGCGTTCGACGGCTGAGGCGTCGAGCGCACCAGCCGCACCAGCTGATCGGCATGCGCGGCGATCTGGATCAGCGGTGGGCTTGCCACCAGGTCCTGAGTGGGCGTGAGCGTGTCTTCGCCGCTTGCCTGATCCCAGCGGAACACGCGCACCTGGCCAAACAGCGGTGTCTCGCCGGGGTTCTTCAGCGTGATGCCGGTCGCATTCGCGTCCGCGGACATATCGACCATCACCGGCGAGATTTGCAGCGTCGCGGCTTGCGTGAGCGATGCCGTCAGACACCATGCGAATGCGCTTGCCGTCAGTAGCCGGCGAGGCGCGCTCATGGCGCTCGCGACGTGCGTGCTGGCGTACCGCGTCAAAAGTAGACCGTCGCTGTAACGGTGGTCTGATAGGTATCAGGTTTTGGGGTGGACTGCGCCGGCACCTGGCCGTACACGACAATCGATTGTGCCGAGCCCGTACCGGTGCCGCTCGCCGTGTTGGTGCCCTGCGTATTGCCCCACAAGGCCGTGTGGCCGGCGTCCTGATACAGCTGGAACCCGACGGTGGTGGCGGTATTGCCGGTGGCCGTGCCGGCCATCAGGCGGCTCGTCACCGTGGAGCCGGTGACCGTGCCGGCGTCGAGCCCGACGTTGTACGGCGTGGTGTTGGTGCAGGTTACAGCGACGGTGGTCTGCTGGTTGATCGCGGTGCCGAGCACCCCGTTGCTGCCGAAGTTCAGCGGGTTGGCGCTAATCGAGCAGTTGGCGTTCAACGTCAGCGTGACATTGAAGGTGGCGACGGCGGTGCCGTTCGAATAGGTGGCAGCCCGCGC
The DNA here is from genome assembly GCF_003610295.1 of Paraburkholderia sp. BL23I1N1. Taxonomy (NCBI): domain Bacteria; kingdom Pseudomonadati; phylum Pseudomonadota; class Betaproteobacteria; order Burkholderiales; family Burkholderiaceae; genus Paraburkholderia; species Paraburkholderia sp. BL23I1N1. The sequence goes on along the minus strand of NZ_RAPV01000003.1, from coordinate 113,643 downwards.
GAGCTGTAGAGGCAAGCCGAACATCAAGGCGACGATGAGGCTGGACGACAGCAGTTTTTTTTTCATATCGAGACCTCGCAAGCCGACAGGACGCGGACTTTCCAATTGCGCGGGCAATTTGAAATTGCATCAGCCGGATAGTGGTTCAATTCAATGGATATTTCGGGGTGACGTAATCGCGTTATGTGAGAGCCGACGCATTGGATGAAATTTAGTCTACACCAGACTTTCTTTGTAATACAAATTCTTGCGTTGAGTAAATATTTCGGAATGCCGGATGCAGCCTGCGATACGTGGGCATGAGAGTAGGGATGAATTGGGAAATTGTTTCTGCATGTGGATTCGGGAAAATACTTAATTCAGGTAGTTTTTTCTAATGACGATGAATTTTTTTTGAATTTTTATTGAGGTGAAGATGTGTATTATTATGCGCGCCGAATGATTTATTTAATGTCAATCGTCCTGATTGACATTCGCGCGATTAAAACTTTGGTCGATGCGGGTGCTGCAAACCGCGCAATGGTATTGACGGCCTTCAGCCGAGGCATGCGCGCGCCGTCATTCCCCAAGCGCCAGCGCGCGCTTGCGCCGCAACAGCGCCGAGCCGACCGACACCGCCACGCCGATGCAACCCATCGCCACCGCAAGCGCCACGATCAGCAAGCCGGTTCGCGCTCGTGAGGAAAACACGCCAACCAGCAAACCGGCGAGCGGTTGCGTCATGTTGTTCAACAGGATCACGACGCCGGTCGTCTTGCCGTAGTCTTCGGGCGGAATGATTTTCTGCCGTGCACTGCGGATGTAGACGTTGAACATCTTGTCGAAACCGACAATCAGCAGAAAGCCGAGCGCATAGCCCCAGGGCGCAGCGCTCGCACCGGCGATCACGCCACCGGCACAGATGGAAATGAACGCGACCCGGCCGAGTGTTTGCGCAGGCCAGGCGTTCCGTGCGATCGTCAAAAGAATCAACACCGTGGCCACGGCGCCGGCGGTCTGCAGGCCGGCGTAGTAGCGGTTCGATTGCGCGTGAAATCCGGTTACCATCGCGGCGGATGTCGCGAGGGTCACGCCGATCACCAGATTTTCGGCGGCGGCAAGCAGCACGACTTTTTTCAGGCCGGGTAACAGCAGCACGTGGCGCAGCGCGATGCGCAGGGGCATCGTCCAGTGACCTGGCGCGGCGGGAGGCGGCTCACTAGCGCGGAAGCCGCTAGTGTGTTGCCACAGCAGCAGCGCCGCATCGGCAAAGAGAAACAGCGCGCCGGTTGCGCCGACCACCCACTCCCAGCGCCACATGCCGAGCAACAGCGCGGCTAGCATCGGGCCCAGTACGAAGCCCAATTGGTCGGCCAACTGCGAATAGGCGAGCACACGCTGGAATTGTTGCGTGCTGAAGATTTGCGGCAGCATCACTTCGCGTGCGACCAGCCCTTGGCTCGTCAGCACACCGCACAACGCCGACAGCGCGATCAGCCAGCCGATGCCGCCAAACAGCACGTAAGCGAATACGCCGCCGAAACACACCAGCGCGCGCACGGTCTGACTGATCCGCATCAGCCGCAGAGGTGAAATGCGGTCGCACAAGGCGCCGAAGAAAGGAAAGACCAGGTAGCGCGGCAGCGTTTCGATAAAGAACGCGAGACCCGACCACGATACCTGGTGTGTCGTCTGAAACACGACGAGCGGGACGAGGAACAGCAGGACCTGATCGGCCAGACGCGCGACAAACAGCGAGCAGAAAAAAGCCTGATGGTTGACGCGCACCGTTCATGTCCCGCCGCTTATTGGCCAATTTATGGGCCGATTCATGGGTCGAGACCGATCCTATCAAAGTTCTCGTCGACCACCCCGGTAAGCCTGTTCGAGCAATGCGATATCGAGCTTGACCATTTTCATCATGGCTTGCATCACGCGGCTCGCTTTCGCGGTATCAGGATCGCGCAGCATCTGGCCGAGTACGTCCGGCACGATCTGCCACGAAACGCCGAACTTGTCCTGAATCCAGCCGCATTGCCACGGCGTGCCGCCGTCGGAGAGTTTTGCCCAATAGCTATCGATTTCCTGTTGCGACGCGCAGTGCACGAACAGCGAGATAGCGGGCGAGAAGGTGTATTGCGGGCCACCGTTCAAGGCCATGAACTCCTGACCTTCGAGCTCGAACGTGATGGCCAGCACGCGGCCTTCCGGCCCGGGGCCGGCGTCCGTGTAATGCATCGAGGTGGCAATGCGGGAATTCGAAAACACCGACGTGTAGAAGCGTGCGGCTTCTTCCGCGTTACCGTCGAACCACAGGCATGGCGCAATCTTTTGCATACGACCTCCTCGTCCTGGATGGGCGCGCGGCTTATTTCTGGCCGCACTCCATATTCTGCATACCCTGCTGAATCTGTTCCGGGGTCAGGTCGCGCTTGTGCGTGGCGAGCGACCAGCAATGGCCGAACGGGTCCTTCAACTGGCCGTAGCGGTCGCCCCAGAACATGTCGGCAAGCGGCATGACGACGGTCGCGCCGGCCTCGACGGCCTGCTTGAAACTGGCGTCGACATCTTCCACGTAGTGATGAATCGTGACCGGCGTGCCTTTCAGCGCGTTCGGGCCCAGCGCGTTGTGGTCGGGCCATTCGTCGGTCAGCATCAGCACGGAGTCGCCGATCTTCAGGCTGGCGTGCATCACTTTGCCACCCGGCCCGGGCAGGCGGTATTGCTCGACGGCGTTGAAAGCCTTGGTGTAGAACGCGATGGCGTCCGCGGCGTTGGCGCAAATCAGATACGGGATCAGCGAGTGCATCCCGTCCGGGATCGGTTTGACAGCGGGGCTGGACATGACGGCGACTCCTTGAAGTAACAGGTTCGTGAGTTGAAAGACTGACTGGGTGAGCCAGGCCTTCAACGTTACGACGAGTACACCCCCTCCGAATCGACACTCCGGGAAAAATATTTTTAAGCACGGCCGTGCGGTGTGGGCCGGCGAGCAGGTTCAACCGGCTGGATTGTCGTCGTCCGGCGGAGTGGCGGGTGTACCGGGCGCCGACGGTGTGGAAGGCGCTGCCGCTGCGCCGCCCGGCGCACCGAGAATGCTGATCTGGAACGTCGGGGTCCCGGCGAGCGATTGCAACGTCGCGTCTTCCGGTATGTGTTCGGACAGCGGCAGGATCACCGAGCCGCCGATCACCGCGCGCCGGCTATTGTCGGCCGGACGTAAGCCCCATACGTCCTGGTAGACGACCGGCACCGCGGTGCCGTTGCCGGTCGTGTTGCCGATGTACAGCATCACATGGCCTCCGATGTAAATCAGCGTGCGCAACGGTTCGCCATGCTGGGCGAGGTAGTCGAGCCGTTGCGCCGGCGTCGACGCGGACAGATCGATCATGCGTCCGGCGCTCATCTGTGTCGACGAATGGCGCGGCAGCCACACGCCGAACGTCGCGAAAATGCTTTGCAGTTCCGAAGAACAGTCGTTGTAAAGGCCGCTATTGCCCCAGCCGTACGGCCGCCCGATCAGCGTTTTCATCAGCATCGCCAGGTGTCGCGGGGTGGCGGCGAGCGGCATCGGGGCGATCTGCGTATCGCTCAGTTGGGCGGTGCGGATGATCGCCTTGCCGTCCACGTCGCGGGCCGGGACCAGGAGTTTGCGGGCAACGAGGGCGTCTGCGCTTGCGGTTTTGTTTGCCGGTGCTGCCGGCCGCGCGGCGTTCTCGGGGGCGAGCGGCAGCAGCGTGCCGGCGGGCGCGTCGAAGCGGAACACGCCGCGGCTGTCGCGCACCGGCGCCGAGGCGACCGTTACCGCGCCCAGCGACTTCGCGGTGGCGGCGCGCCACGTGTCGACGAAGGCGTCGTCGGTCAGGCCGACGCCGTCGCTGCGCACCCAGCCTTGCACGTCCGGCGTCTGCACGTAGCGCCACGCGCCGTCAGCGCTGCTACCCAGGACATACAGCGGCGTGCCGGGGCGCACCGCCGAAATCTGCAGGTTGTCGAACGGATAGCCTTCGCCGGCCAGATGGCGGTCGTAGAACGACGGGTCCATGGTCGGCAGTTCGCGCACCATCAGATTGCTGGTGGCGATCGCGCGGCGTTCGGGTTTGTAGATGGCCGCCCGCGTGAACTGGCCGATCTCCATGTTTTGCGCGATGGCGTCGATCCACGCCTTGTCGTGTGGCCGGAAATTCTCGCCATAGCCGAGCGCCGCGCCGCTTTTACCGGTGTTGTCGAATTTGTCGATGCGGCGCTGCTGCAGCGCGACAATGTCCGCGCCTTGCTGACGGTAGACGCGCATCGCCACGTAGGCGGAATTCCATGGCGACGGCGCCGTTGTGCCGGTGCCGAAATAGCGCGCGTAGAGGGCGCTGAAGTGCGCCTGCTGATCCGCGGGGCTCAGGAACGGCTGGTCGTAGCCGGGACTGTCCGGTTCAAGCCAGTGGTCGACGTTCTGGTCGTAATTGCCGATCGGGAATAGGGCGATCGTGTCGACACTCGCGTGGGCTTCGCGCGTCGGCGACGGATTGCTGCAGGCGGCGAGGGTCGCTGCGGCTGCGAGGGCCGCGCAGAATGTGGCGGCGCGGCGGGCGCGCGGCAACCGGGCGGCGAGTTGTGCAGCAATACGTGCAGCAAAGCGTGCGGCAGGGCGGGACGGGACGGCGACAGGCATAGGCTTCGACAGTGGTGGTCCGAGGGCACGATGATACGGTGTCGCGGGACGGACCAGGCGTTGGATGCCTGCCGCATTGAGGTGGAACGAGCGAGCGGGGCTTTCTCACGCTTACCGGCGCCTCGCGCGCATGAGCGCCGCTTTTCACGACATGGCGACGGCATGAAGGCAATTGCTTGCCTTATGCATTTACGATGTTATGAGTGTATTTACACAATGGTTGTGTGTTTTCATTGGAATTCGAATCGTCAATAGCGGCTGTGCGATACCGCACTTCACGCACAAGCGGCCGCTCAGGCCGGACGCCTCGTTACACTCGACACATCGCCTCGAATCGTCTTTCACGAGGCCCCACAACCAGGAGAAAACCATGCAAACCAGCGCACGCAATCAATTTACCGGCGAAGTCGCCGAAGTCAAACACGGCGCAGTGAACGACGAAGTCACGTTGCGCACCCAGGACGGGCTCGAGATCGTGGCGATCATTACGCACGGCAGCGCGACGTCGCTCGGCCTCGCCGCCGGCAAGAAGGCATTCGCGCTGGTCAAGGCGTCGTCGGTGATCGTGATGGTCGACGGGACGAAGAGCCAGGTGTCGGCACGCAACTGCATCGCCGGCACCGTGTCGGCCGTCACCAGGGGCGCGGTGAATTCGGAAGTGACCATCAGTGCGGGCGGCGCGCAGATTGCCGCGATCATCACCAATGAAAGCGTCGAGCGCCTTGGTCTTGCAAGCGGCAAAGCGGCGACGGCGATTTTCAAGGCATCGAGCGTAATCGTCGGCGTGGAATAACGCTTGACGCATGGCGTTGTTCACCGGGCTAACGTCTGGACAATGCCGTCAGGACGCACGTAGGGCGGACGGAAAGAGGGCGGGAAGCGCAACGCGCAGCGCCGTGAAGGAAGCGGCGGCTTGCTTTAAACTGCATGCCTCGCAGTTCCTCTTTCCGCTTTCATCACGGACGCCGTCATGTTCGAAGTCTCCTCCGCCTCGCATCTCCCCAAAGCCGCGCAATACGAAGAGCTGGTCGCTCAGGCACGCGCGCTGCTCGCCGACGAAACCGACTGGGTCGCCAACGCCGCGAATTTCTCCGCGTTCGTGTTTCATTCCCTGAGCGATCTGAATTGGGCCGGTTTTTACTTCCACGATGGCCGCGAACTGGTGGTCGGGCCGTTCCAGGGCAAGCCCGCTTGCGTGCGCATCGCGCTCGGTAAGGGCGTGTGCGGCACGGCTGCGCAGACTCGTCAGACGCAAGTGGTGCGCGACGTGCATGAATTCCCCGGTCATATCGCCTGTGATTCGGCGTCGCAATCGGAAATCGTCGTGCCGCTCGTTGCGCCGGACGGCACGCTGATCGGCGTGTGGGATGTCGACAGCCCGATTGTCGCGCGCTTCGACGAAGAAGACGCGAAGGGCATGGAAGCGCTGTGCGCAGTGTTTATCGAAGCCGCGCTGCCGCACGCGTCGTAGGCGTTTCAGCAAGCGTTGATCGAGCGCTGCTGCGGCACCCTATGCTTTTTCGTACATAGACCAGATGCACTTCAGGGGATGGGTCGGCGGACCTCATCCCGCTATCGTTCTCTCCACGCGCCCAAGACCATACACGAGCGCGACGAACCCCCACCAGGTTTTGGAGACATGCATGAGTTCCGCCATCGCTACTGCCGCCGCTACGGCCACCGCTACCCCGCTGACATTCCAACGTTCCCCCGCCTTACCCCGCAATTGCACCTTCGATAGCCACGACTTGGAGATCCTCAGCCGCTACAGGCATCCGGTGGCATTCGCCGCCGACGTGACCGACACACCCATCAGCGTGACGCTGCTCGACGAACCGTTGGTCGTATTCCGCTCGAACGGTCAACTCGTGAGCGCGCGCGATATCTGTCCGTATCGCGGCGCGCCGCTCAGCCAGGGGTGGGTCGCTAACGACAACATCGTGTGTCCGTATCACGGTCTCGCGTACGGCAACGACGGCAAGTGCAAGCACATTCCGTCGCAAACGGACGGCCCGATTCCCGAGCGCCTGCATCTCGTCACGTACTCAACACAGGAAGCCTACGGCCTCGTATGGGTCTCGCTTGGTGGCGGCGCCGAAGCGCTGCCGGCGTTTCCCCACTGGGACGATCCCGATTTCCAGCAGATCCTGCCGCCCTCGATCGACATCAACGCATCGGCCGGACGTCAGACCGAAGGCTTCATCGACGTCGCGCATTTCGCGTGGATTCACCACGACAGCTTCGCCGACCGGCACAACCCGGTGGTGCCGCAGTATTCCGTCGAGCGGCGCAAACGCGGCATGCATGCGGAGTACGTGAGCACGGTCAGCAACTTCCCGAAATCGATGCAGCATCGCGCGCCGGAGGGCTATTTGTGGCACCGTTTTTTCGACGTCGACGTGCCGTTCTTTGCGCGCCTGACCGTGCACTTTCCCGATAACGGACGCCTGTCGATCCTGAATGCCGCGAGCCCGGTGTCCGCGCGCAAGACGCGTCTGTTCGTGCCGATCGTGCGCAACTTCGATAAGGATTTGCCGCTCGAGGACGTCTACGCATTCAATCGTCAGGTGTTCGAAGAAGATCGTGCGATCGTCGAGCAGCAGCGCCCGGAAGATTTGCCGATCGACCGTGCGGCGGAAGCGCCGATTCTCGCCGACCGTTCGTCGGGTGCGTACCGTCGCGCGTTGGCTGGGATTGGTCTCGGCCAGGCCTATGTGCGCTAGTTCGCGGTGCGATTTGTAATTGGTGATTCGGGATTAGGGAGAGAAGCCATGAAAGTATGGGAATGCGTCATCTGCGGCTTTCGCTACGACGAAGCACTGGGTCTGCCGGAAGCGGGTATCGCGCCGGGCACGCGTTGGGAAGACGCGCCGGACGAATGGCTGTGTCCCGATTGCGCGACCGGCAAACACGATTTTGAAATGCAGGTGATCGCATGACGGCCGCTCAGCATGAGGACAATGGACAGCCGGTGGTGATCGTCGGCACGGGCATGGCGGGCTATACGGTCGCGCGCGAATTGCGCAAGCTCGACAGTACCGCGCCGATCGTGATGATCAGCCGCGACGACGGCAGCTTCTATTCGAAGCCAATGTTGTCGAATGCATTGACCATGAAGAAAGAACCGCAAGCGCTGGCGAGTTCCGACGCGATGGCGATGGCCGCGCAACTGGGTGCGTGGATTCGCGTGCACCAGCGTGTAGAGCGCATATTGCCGGCCGAGCGCACGCTGGTTGTCGACAACGCGTTGCTCGGCTATAGCAAGCTGGTGCTGGCCACGGGTGCGGACCCACGCCGCCTGAAGGTGGCGGGAGATGGCGCGGCTGACGTAATGTCGATTAACGATCTCGGCGATTACGCGCGTTTCAGGCTGGCGCTTACGCGTTGCCGCTCCGTGGCGATTCTGGGTGCGGGGCTGATCGGCTGCGAGTTCGCCAACGATCTGGCGGCCGCCCGTTATGCGGTCAATCTGATCGATCCTGCTTCGACGCCGCTGGCTCGCCTGCTTCCGCAAGACGTGGGTGAGATTTTCGCGCGCGCCTTGGATGATGGTGGCATCCGTTTTCATCCTGGCCGCAGTGTGAATCGTATCGACCGCTTGTCGGACGGTTACCGGTTGACGTTCGCCGAAGGTGAGCCGATCGACGCGGATCTGGTCGTGTCGGCGGTCGGCCTCACACCGCGGACGGCAATCGCCGCGGCAGCGGGTCTGGAAATCGATCAGGGCATTCGGACCGATGCGTGGTGCCGCACCAGCGCGCTGGATATCTACGCACTCGGCGACTGTGCCGCGATCGAAGGCAAAGTGCAGCCGTATGTTCTGCCGATCATGCACGCCGCGCGCGCACTTGCGCGCACGCTGGCCGGACAGCCGACGCGCGTCGCTTTTCCGGTGATGCCGATTACCGTGAAGACACCCGCGAGTCCCGCTGTTGTCGTGACGCCCGAGGGCGAGGGCGCATGGTCGATCGAAACCGCCGGCGACGCGGCGAAGCATGCAGCTCGCGCCGTATGCCGGCATGCCGACAGCGAGCGTCCATTAGGCTTCGCCTTGATTGTGGCGACGCACGCGATGCGTGCGGTCATGCCAGAGTTGATGGTAGGTGAGCGCCTGCGGCTCACCGGGAATCGGCTCGATACGCAGCGGCAGCATCCGGGTGTAGTGCGTGGCGAGCGCGCGAGTGGTGGTGAACAGCAGATTGGAACGCGCCAGTACGTAGGGCGCCATGCCGAAGTAGGGCAGCGTCGTGGTGACGGTGCGCGCGAGGCCGTTGCGGGCGAGTTCGACGTCGACCGTGCCCCATGCCGTCGTGTTGTAGGTCATCACGGCCAGGTGTTCCGCTTCTTCGTAGACGGCCTTGCTAAGTCGCCCCGGTTTGATCGGGTGGCCGTTGCGCATCGGGCACACCAGTTCGTCCTTGCACAACGGCTGCAAATGCAGATGCTCGGGCGGCGTGCGCCAGTTGCCGATCACCAGATCGAGAAAGCCGCTTTCCAGGCCATCCTCGTAGCCGCCGTCCACCATCATCAGATGTCTGAACTCGAGCTTTGCGCCGGGCGCTTCGCGATGAAATGCATCCACCACGGCGGGGACGAAGAACGCATCGAGATAGTCCGGCGAGCCGATCCGGACGGTCTGGCTGGTGGTGGCCGGATTGAACGACGTGGTGGGATGCAGAATGGCCGCGATATTGTTCAGCGCTTGCGCCGTGGGTTCGATCAGCGTGAGCGCATGCGCGGTGAGAACCATCCGGCTGCCGCTGCGCACCAGCAGCGGATCGCCGGTCATGTCGCGCAGTTTGCGCAGTGCCACGCTAACAGTGGGCTGCGATTGTCCGAGCAACGCTGCCGTGCGCGATACGCTCGATTCGCTCAGAAGTGTGTGCAGCACCTTGAGCAGGTGCGAATCGATGATTTCCTTGGACATGAAATGCGGGACCCTGTTTCGTGCGGATCCATGCAGTGGGGCAGTGGTTTTTTATTGAAGGATCGCGAGCAAAATATATCGCCGGATATAACGGTCGTCAATCCGTCGAAGCCCTGTGCGAGGGTGTCGAAAGCCGGTGCGCGTTGGGTCATGAGGCGCTGGGTATCCCGGCAATAGCGGACGCTTTATGATGTGCGCGACAAAGGGCAATCTGCACCGGAACTGGGGAATACACCGAGGAAAACGATTGCCGCGAAGAATGCGCGGCCTGCCCGGCGGTTCCGGGCAGGAAAGCCGCTATCATACGCACGCTGATACACCCGCTGACCCGGCGGATTGGACCGAATCCGCCTGCTTTGCCGGTTGTGCTGTACGCGTCAAGAAAAGCGCTCACTCGCTTTCCTCATTCGCTGTCAATACCCAGGAAATTCAAAGGCCGGCGCGATGCAAGACTCCTACTACGCCGAAGCGCGCACGCGCGACGCCGCGCTTGCCGCGGCGCCGTACGGCATGTTCATCTGCATGGCCGACGGCACGTTCGGCTCCGTCAACGCGGCTTTCGAAAAACTGACCGGTTTTACCGCCGAAGATTTGATCGGCCGGCGCACCTTTGAGTCCTTGCACGATCCGGCCGAACTCGCGAGGCGGCGCGCCGAATTGCCGCCGCTGTCGGCGCTGGGCTCGCGCTATGAAGGCGAATGGACCTACGTGCGGCGCAACGGCACCCCGATTCGCGTGGTGTTCGCACTGGCGCCGCTCGCCGCCGAGCCGACGCATTCCGGTGGCGTAGCTACGGGGCCCGCTCGCTATGTCGGCATCGCCATCGACATGACGCGTTACGCGCAATCCGAGGCGCGGCTGTGGTACGTCGCGCATCACGACGGCGTGACCCGCCTGCCGAATCAGACGCTTTTCACAGAACGCCTCGAGCTCACGATCGCGCGTTGTCAGCGGAGCGGCACCGGCTTCACGGTGCTGATCGCGGAGCTCGATCATTTGCGCAAGCTGCGCGACGCGCTCGGTTTGCATGCGGCCGAGCTGGTGTTGCAGATCGTCGGCGAGCGGCTGCGCGGTCTCTTTCCCAACGACGGTACGATCGCCTCGATCGGCGGCACGCAATTCGCGCTGCTGGTCAACGAAACCGGCGCGGCCGCGGATTCTTTCGCGGCCGAGGCCCTGAGTCGCATCGCCGAATCGATCGACTACGCGGGTACAGCGCTGAACATCACAGCGAGTATTGGCATCGTCGCCTATCCTGCCGATGGCGCCGATGCGCCGACACTGATGCGCCGCGCGGGGGTGGCGTTGTCGGCGGCTTCGGCGGTGAGTGGCAATGCGGTGCGGCGCTTTTCCACCGCGCTCGAAGGCCAGGCGGCGCGCCGCTTCGAACTGGAGGCGATGCTGCGCGAAGCGCTCGAGCGTCAGCAACTGCATCTCGTGTATCAACCGCAGGTGACGCTCGCCAACGGACGCATCGCGCAAGTAGAGACGCTGCTACGCTGGAATCATCCGCAGCGTGGTTTGATCAGTCCGGTCGAATTCGTGCCGGTCGCGGAAGAGGCGGGCCTGATCGAGCAGATCGGCGAGTGGGTGATCCGTACCGCGTGCCGCGACGCCGGAAAATTGCTGCGACTCACCGGTACCATGCCACGGATCGCGGTGAACGTGTCCCCGCAGCAGTTCCAGCGGCACAATCTGTTCGAGACGATCCGCGAGGCGCTCGAAGACGCCGCGCTCGATCCTTCGTACCTCGAAGTGGAAATCACCGAGGGCGTGCTGCTGGGCGATACCGAGCAGGCCTTGCAGACGCTGCATGCGTTGCGCGAATTAGGCGTTGAAGTCGCAGTGGATGACTTCGGCACCGGCTATTCAAATCTCGCTTATCTCACGCGTTTTCCGCTGAACCGTATAAAAATCGATCGCTCGTTTGTGATGCGTATGAATACCGATCCGCAATGCGCGTTGCTTGTCGGCGCCGTTATTGCCATGGCGCATGCGTTGAAGCTGCGCGTGACGGCCGAGGGCGTGGAGACGGCCGAGCAGGCCGCGCAACTGGAAGCGCTTGGTTGCGACGAGGCGCAAGGGTTCTGGTTCTCGCGGCCCATCACCGTCGCGGCGTTGCGAAATTTGCTGAAACCGTTGGGTACGGCTTGACGCGCTCAGTGCGTACCTGAGGCTCGCGGGTGGGCGAGGAAGAAGCGCAGCATCTCGGCTGTCGCATCGGGGCCGGCTGGGTCGGTGAACGAGCCGCGCTGACTGCCGCCTGCCCATGCGTGGCCCGCGCCATGAATCGACCAGTATTCCGCCTCGACGCCATTCTCCGCAACAAGCCGCTGCACCGTGCAACCGCGCTGGCTGTTCGCCGTGCCTGCTGTACCTGCTGCATGTGACGGCACGCTGACTGTCGTAACGCCGGCGTCGAAGCCTGCCACGAGCGCTGTGGCGTTCGAAGGATGCACCGTCGTGTCCGCATCGCCATGAAACACGATGAGCGGGCGCTGCGGTTCGGCGTGTGGGCGGTTGCGATGCGCGCGGCCGCCCTTCATCGCGGCGAGCGCCGAGGGCAGGTTCTTCGCGCAGCCATACGCGAGGCCGGAATGCACGCAGGCCGCCGCGTACAGGTCGGGCCAGGTCTCCAGCATGACATCCGCCATTGCGCCGCCCGCCGACAGACCCGCCACGTACACGCGCGTCCGATCGACACGATAGCCTGCGATTACCTCACGCGTGATGCCCGCGATCAGCGACGGTTCGCCCTGGTCGCGTTGCTGGTCGGCAGGCTTGAACCAGTTCCAGCATGCCGAATGATTGGCCGCGTGCGACTGATTCGGATACACGACGATGAAGCCGTGACGCTCGGCCATTTCGTTCATGCGTGTGCCGGCCGCGAAGTCGTCGGCGTTTTGCGTGCAGCCGTGCAGCATCACGATCAGCGGCAACGGTTCGTTGTTGTAGACGGCGGGCACGTAGAGCTTGTATTGGCGTTGGCCCGCGCTGTTGCTGAACGTGTGGGTGCTGAAGGTGCCGGGCGTGTCGGAGTCGAAAGTGCGCTCGGCGGGGGCATGCGGCGTGATGGTGGTGTGTGATTGCGCTTGCGTCCACGCTTGTGCCCATTCGCTGATGTTCTGCGGCGTGTGCGGCGTTTGCGGGGTTTGCGTATGACCCGCTTCAGCCGCACCGCGCGCGAGCGCGCGTTGAACCGCCGCGGTCGCTTCCTTCGGCCCCTTTGTGCGCAGCAGGTGGAAGGCCTCTTTCATCGACTTCAGGAAATCTTCATTCATTTTCATGATCGTGTGCTGCTGCATTGACTTGCATTGAGCGTGGCCAGGTCAGGCGATGAGTCTCATGAGCTTGACCGCGTGTTCTGCACGCGGTCAACCATCAGGTGAGCGCTGCCGGCCGCGCCTACCTGATGCGGCCGGCGAGCGCCGCCTTGACCGCGGGCGAGGCGTGAAATGCGCCAAGCACCACCACCGATGCGATGGTGGCCGCCGCGAGTTCCGGCGGCACATCGGCTGCGATGCGGGCGAGGCCGAGCACATGAATGTCCAGCCGCTCGTTCGCGGCTTGAGCGGCTTCGAGGTCCTGCTTTGAGAAGTGTTGCAAGCCGAGCACCATTGCACGCCGCGTCACGGTTTGCGTGACGACCTGCGCGTGTACGACGAGCTGGTTGCGGATCGCCGTACGGATCAGATCGGTGCGGTTCGAGTAAAAACCTTCTTCGACGAGTAAATCGATCTGGCCCAGGTCGACCGGGCCGAGATTGATGGTGATTTTTTCGGTCTCGCCGCCTTTGGGGCGCGAGGTATCGACGAGTTTGAGGTTGGCCATTGAGATCTCGTTTGACATCCGGATGGCATCCGGTTGGCATCCGGTTGGCGTTCTCATACCATCCACATAACATCCAATGGGATGGTTATACGCGCCTTGTTTGGACGGCGTCAATGGGGAAATTGAGGGCCGGTACCCGGTAGTCGGGCCGCTTGACGCACAGGTTCTGCTCCCGGATATTCTTCAACAGATGGCCATCACCTTGCGTGCTCAACTCGCGAAAAACCTGCAATAAGTGCGATGAACAAGACTTACCTGGAACTTGTATCTGACCTTGCTGCGCTCGATAAACAGATTCAATTCGCATGGTGTGCTGAACGCGTCGCAGCTATTGAGCAGATCCGTGGCTTGATGAGGGACTACGGCATCACGCCAAGTGAACCCGTCGGACGCAAGCGAGGACGGACTCCCGCACCGCCGCGATACAGAAATCCGGAAACGGGACACACTTGGACTGGATGGGGCGCGCGCCCTGTCTGGTTGCTCGGGAAGGACTCGAAGGAGTTTCTTATCGTTCATCGGTAATAAATCGACGTTCCCGGCGAGTGGAACTCAGGGAGTGGCCGTTATAGAGCAGCTCGACTGCCTCTTCCGGAGCGCGTGTCAGTTAGCACTTACGGACTACTCGCCGAGCTTCCGGTGCAGGTAGGGCACGGCGTTCGCTGCGAAGGACCGTGTATGCAATACGAACACTTCGAAGCAGAAGTGTGTGGTTTTTGTCACAGGTGACGCTCAAACTTTATTTAACACACACCTGGATCGTATTTTGATAGGCTTTATCGTGGCAGAGGAAGAGCATCCAACGACAGGAGGACTTCGCCATGCTGAGATGGATCGCGAACTGGGCGGTGCACAACGCACTCACCCCGGAGAAGCAGGCCGAAAAAGCGTTACGGGACCTGCGTCTGGAGCTTTTCCAGGCGGAGCAGCGAATCCTCGATGCGCAGTTGCATGCGGATTACTACCGTGCGCGTCTGGCCTTTTGCGAGGAGGTCATAAAAAACGGCATTGAGCAGGTAGCCGATCAGCGCAAAGGTCAACACGAAGCCTCACAGGTGTCGCGGCCGGGACTCAAGCTCACAGCAACTCAATAGCGGGTCAATCAGAGACATTCAGTCCGCGCACCGCGTGCAGGACGTGAAAGCGGCCGCACATAAGCGGCCGTACCGGTCGAGGTGTCTGCCCCTACGCGGGCGACTGCCTAGGCGTGCGTAGTCGCGCCGTGTACGCGTGTCGGCAGCAGGATCGCCGCGAGTGCGTTGATCAAGCAGAACACGCTACAGATGCAAACATCGTCATCGAGACGATGCTGGACTGGCTAGGAATCCGAACTATATAAAGACGTCGCGTGCGAGCGGTGCAGCGCTTACAGGCAAACTGCTTCGAACTACATCCGCGATCGCCTGGAGGCGTCCGGAATTAATGATCGGCGACAACCGGCCAGAGGCGGTCTTTCGACATGACGCGTATCTTGTCCGATTTGCATGGATCAGCGGACATACGTGCAACAGACATAACGCGATTAGGCCTGCGCATCGCGCACTCGTCGAGCAGATCAGTAGGGGCCAAGCTAATAGCGGCGAGTGCATAGCTCGCTACAGGTCCTTGCGGGTTCTATTCGGACGTCGAAGGAGGCTGTGGGCTGCACATTTCAGGGCTAAAAGTGCGATTCTCATAGACCGCCGCAGCGGACGATCGGAGGCCATATGGTTTCGTTCGAAAGCGAGCTATTTCGTGCTGTGCGAGCCGAACAGATAGCACAGCGTCACGCGCGCGCGGCCTATTTAACGCGGTCTGATCGCTTCAGAATAACAATCACGCATGCCGTTGACTGCCGAGCTTGGTCCGCGATGGCAAGGCAGCGGGTTCGCCCCCGCGAGCTGCTGGTCCCGGCTTATGAGCTGGGGCCGAGAGAGCTGTTTCGGGAAACGAGGAGTGCCCGAACAATAAGCATGATACGTTCAACGCGCACTGGGCCTGATTCGGCCTGAACGTTCGAGTTCGGCGAGTCCATGATGGGCTGCCCAAAAAGTCTCGGCCGCGGCATTCACATCGACGCAGAACGGCGTTACGACCGTCGCAGGAGCTTCGAAAGCTGCCCGCAGTTCCGGTCTGGTTTCAGCTTCAGCGACCCTGCGCCTTGAGTCTCACCGTCGACAAATGGAACACTCGGTGCTGATCGAGTCGAGCGGGCAATGGCTTCAGGTCAACGATTTTCAGCGACGGTTCTGGAGCAACGCTAGCGATCATGAATGATTGTCGGCATCAGCTCCGACGGAGTCTGGAAAGACCTTCGTTGTGATGCAATGGCTAATCGAGCAAATGCGGTCGCCAACGACCCGTGCTGCTGTGTATCTGGCGCCAACCCGCGCGTTGGTATCTGACATAGAAGGTTATCTCCGTGCCGTTTTTAACACGGCCGCGCAGCACGTTGAGAGTTGAGCCTCACATACTCACTCTATATATGTCTCATATTTGTGTGTAGCCAGTCGAGTAGCTAGAGAGGTTTCTTTGTATTTCTGTTGTGTAACGTATTGATAATGAAGTGGAAAATTTCTACATCAACACAATATCGTACTGCTCCTGGCTCAAATTCGACTCCACTTGCAACGACACCGGCTTGCCGATGAAATCGATCAGCATCGCCAGATGCTGCGACTCTTCTTCAAGAAACAGGTCGATCACCTGCTGCGACGCCACCACGCGAAACTCGCGCGGATTAAACTGCCGCGACTCGCGCAGAATCTCACGCAGCACGTCATAACACACCGTACGCGGCGTCTTGACCTGCCCCTTGCCCTGGCACACCGGGCAGGGCTCGCATAATACATGCGCCAACGATTCACGCGTGCGCTTGCGCGTCATTTCCACGAGCCCAAGCTGCGAGAACCCATTCACCGTCACGCGCGTACGATCGCGCGACAGCGCCTTCTTCAACTCGCCGAGCACCTGATCGCGATGCTCGATGTTCTCCATATCGATGAAGTCGATGATGATCACGCCACCCAGATTGCGCAGCCGCAATTGCCGCGCGATTGTGTGCGCGGCTTCGAGGTTGGTCTTGAAGATCGTATCGTCGAAGTTGCGCGCGCCGACGTAGCCGCCGGTGTTCACGTCGATCGTCGTCATCGCTTCGGTCTGATCGATCACCAGATACCCGCCCGACTTCAGATCGACCCGGCGTGACAATGCGCGCTGGATTTCCGATTCGATGTTGTACAGGTCGAAGAGCGGCCGCTCGCCGGTGTAGTGATGCAGCTTTGACGACACCGCCGGCGTGAACTCCGCCGCAAAGTCGGCCAGCATCTGATAGGTCTCGCGCGAGTCGACCTGAATGCGCGAGGTCTCGTCATTCACGAAATCGCGCAGCACTCGCTGCGAGAGATTCAGGTCCTGATACAGCAGGCTGGTCGGCGGCATGCGCTGACCTTGCGAGATGATCGTTGCCCACGTCTTGCGCAGATACGCGACGTCCGCGGCCAACTCTTCGCTGGTCGCATCTTCAGCAATAGTGCGTACGATGTAGCCGCCTTTTTCATCGGCGGGCAGCACGGCGGTCAAACGCGCGCGCACGGCTTCGCGTTCGGCTTCGCTTTCGATCTTCTGCGAGATGCCGATGTGCGGCTCCTGCGGCAGATACACAAGCGTGCGCCCGGCGATACTCACTTGCGTGGAGAGCCTCGCGCCCTTGGTGCCGATGGGATCCTTCACGACCTGCACCATCAGCGTCTGACCTTCGAAAACAATCTTCTCGATCGGCTGATGCGGTGTCTGATGCTGCGGCTCGCCGGCAATGCGCGGATGCCAGATATCCGCTACGTGGAGGAACGCAGCGCGTTCCAGACCGATGTCGATGAAGGCGGATTGCATGCCCGGCAACACGCGGACGACTTTGCCGAGATAGACATTGCCGACGCGTCCCCGCGACAGCGTTCGTTCGACGTGAAGTTCCTGGACGGCGCCTTGCTGGACGAGCGCGACGCGCGTTTCCTGCGGCGTGACATTGATCAGGATTTCTTCATTCATGGTGTTATTTTAGAAGTCGATGCGCGCTGCACGCAGAAGGGCAGCGGTTTCAAAAAGCGGCAAACCCATGATACCCGAATAGGACCCATCGATATGCTCGATAAACTCCGCGGCGCGTCCCTGCACACCATAGGCCCCCGCCTTGCCGAGCGGCTCGCCGCTTGCGGCATAGCGGCGCACGGCGTCCGCGTGCAGTGCAGCAAAATGCACCTTCGATACCGATAGGGCGGCAGGCAGCAATGTGCCTTCCGCATTGAGCACCGCGACGGCCGTCAGTACTTCGTGATCGCGGCCCGCGAGGCGCGTGAGCATCGCGACGGCATCGTCGGTGTCGAGGGGCTTGCCGAGAATCGCGTCGTCGATCGTGACGGTTGTGTCGGCAACCAGGATTGGCCGTGCGGCATGTCCGCCGGCAACGAGACGCGCCCGCGCAGCGTGCGCCTTGGCGACGCACACGCGCTGTACATAGTCGCGCGCGCGCTCGCCGGGGAGCTCGGCTTCGAGCGCTTCGGCATCTTCATCGGGACGCGGTAGGAGCAATTCGAAACGTACGCCGAGCTGTTGCAACAGTTCCTGACGACGTGGACTCTGGGAAGCGAGGTAGACGAATGGATGCAGCGAAGCGGCGGGCGTTGGCATGAACAGGTCTCGATGAGGCAGGTGGCGTCAAGGTGCGAGAAGCGCGCGAAGAGCCGCAAAAAACCCGCAACCTGTTCGCAGCCTCGTTCGCTCACACGCGGTGATAGGGGTGATTCTGCGTGATGGTCCACGCTCGGTAAAGCTGTTCGGCGAGCAGCACGCGGACCATGGCGTGCGGCAGCGTCAGACTGGAGACACGCAACAGCATATCGGCGCGTGCTTTCAGATCGGGATCGAGCCCGTCGGCGCCGCCGATCAGAAACGCCACGTCGCGGCCGTCCTGCTGCCAGCCGGGCAGGGCGCCGGCAAGCTGCATCGTGGTCCAGTCCTTGCCGCGTTCATCGAGCGCGACAATGCGCGCGTTCTTCGGCAACGCGGCTTCGATTTTCTGCTGCTCGGCCGCCATCACGCTTTCGGCAGGCCGCCCTGACGAACGCTGCTCGGGCTTGATTTCGCGAAGCTCGATGCGCAGCTCGGGCGGCATGCGCTTCGCGTATTCGTCGAAGCCGGTGGCGATCCAGTCCGGCATTTTGTGGCCGACGGCGAGAATGTGCAGTTTCATTACGGATGTAATCGCGGATGGCAAGCGCCGACCTAAGCGCAAAACAACCGTCGCACGCTTAAGCGATTTGCCAGCCAGATGCTTACTTGCGGCGGGCCGCCGTCTTGCGTGCGGGCTTCTTGGCAGCCGGCGCTTCGTCCTCTTCGTCCTCGTCGTCGGGTTCGCTCGAGCGCGCGCCGCCGAACGGATCCGGCGTGGACAGCTTGATGCGCACCGGCTTGTCGCCCCAGATTTCTTCGAGGTTGTAGTACTGGCGCAGTGCCGGTTGCAGGATGTGCACGATCGCGTCGCCGCAATCGACCAGCACCCATTCGCCGATGTCCTCGCCCTCGGTGCTGATGACGTCGCCGCCGTTTTCCTTGACGCTCTCGCGCACGCTCGAAGCGAGTGCCTTGGTCTGGCGGTTCGAGGTGCCGGAGGCGACGATCACGCGGTCGAACAGCGCGGTCAGGTGGCTGGTGTTGAACACCTTGATGTCTTGCGCTTTGACGTCTTCGAGAGCGTCGACGATCACGCGTTGCAGTTTGCGAATATCCATGGGGTTACCGGTGGTACAGATGATGTTGAAGAATATAGTCCCACACCGCGGTGGGGACATGGCTTGCGGCCCGGGCCTGGCTTTTGTCTTGCGGTTCGCCGCCCGCGAGGGCAAGCCGCTGGGTCACCTGTTCGCGCAGATGCGCGCGAATGTCGGTGGCCGAGACGTTGAACGCAAGCGTCGTATCGATCAGCAAGTGGCCGCAGGGCGTGGCTTGCAGAACGTCGGCGCGGGCACGGCGCGCGTCGATTTCTTTCGCGACCACGGGCGGAATCGACGCGAGGTCGAAACCGGGGCGCGTGGCCGCGCAGATGTGAGCGAAGTCGAACAGGCGCCGCCAGTCGCGCCATGTATCGAGATGCACCAGTTGATCCGCGCCGATCAGAAGCGCAATCGACGCATCCGGACCTTCGCGTTCACGCCACATCTGAAGCGTGTCGACGGTGTACGTCGGACCGTCGTGTTCAATCTCGTCGGTCGCCACCCGTACGGTTACGCCAGGCAGCACTAACGCGCTGGCGGCGGCGCGGGTCATGGCCAGCCTGTGAACGGCTGCCGACACGTCCGTTTTCTGCCACGGCTGGCCGGCCGGCAGCAGCACCAGTTCGGTCAGATTCAGTACGTCGGCGAAACGCCGCGCGAGCGCGAGGTGGCCGTCGTGGATCGGATCGAAGGTGCCGCCGAGCAGTGCGATCCGGCGAGGCAGGGCGACAGGATGAGCGTTCGGCTTCAGGTGAAGATCCTTTGTCGTGGTCACGTGGTGTGCGGCGCGGTCTTAAAGCCTCACACCCACTCGCGCGGCACGAGAAAATCGCTGTAAAGGCGCGCTTCCGGTGTGCCCGGCTCGGGCTGCCAGTTGTAGCGCCATTTCACTACAGGCGGCATCGACATCAGAATCGATTCGGTGCGTCCGCCGCTCTGCAACCCAAATAGTGTGCCACGGTCGAAGACCAGATTGAACTCGACGTAGCGGCCGCGCCGGTATGCCAGGAAGTCCCGCTCGGCTTCGCCGTACGGAATGTTGCGGCGCTTTTCGATGATCGGCAGGTACGCTTTGAGGAATCCCTCGCCGACGCTTTTCAGCATCGCGAACGATTGATCGAAGCCCGGCGCCGAGAAATCGTCGAAGAAAATCCCGCCGATGCCACGCGGTTCATTGCGGTGCTTGAGGAAGAAGTACTCGTCGCACCAGCGCTTGAAACTCGGGTAGAGGTCCGCGCCATAAGGCTGCAACGCGTCGCGGCACACACGGTGGAAATGCTGCGCGTCTTCTTCGTAGCCGTAGTACGGCGTCAGATCCATGCCGCCGCCGAACCAGAACACAGGTTCTTCGCCGGCCTTGGTCGCGATCAGCAGACGCACGTTCATATGCACCGTCGGGCAGTGCGGATTGTGCGGGTGCAGCACGAGCGAGACGCCCATGGCTTCGAAACCACGCCCGGCCAGTTGCGGGCGGGCGGCGCTCGCCGAACCCGGCAACGCGTCTCCCGCCACGTCCGAGAAGCCGACGCCGGCCCGTTCGAAGAAGTTGCCGTCCTCCAGAATCCGCGTGCAGCCGCCACCGCGCAGCTTTTCGCCGGGGGCGCGCTGCCATGCGTCAGTCGCGAACGGCTTACCGTCGAACGCGCCGAGCGTGTCCGCGATATGCGTTTGCAGGCCTTGCAGCCAGCTGCGCACGGCCTGTGCGTCGTAGCTCGAATCGGTCATGAATGCAGATGCTGAGGGCGGCACGCTAGTCGTGCCGTGGGTTCTTCGTGAAGGGCGACGGCCGGGCCATCGTCAGGGCGTTCCTGCGAAGGCGCGGCGGTACGGTTATTCGCGCCGGGTGAAATGCCGATGATCAACCCGGGTGCGCCCACAGGGTGCGGTGAGCGCCACAACGGCCGCGAAAACCCGCAGTGTAGCGCCGTTGGCGCCGCACGCGGGCGAGTGGGGGTGATGCTTAGTGCTTGCCTTCGGTCTTGACGTCGTGCTTGCGGTTCAATGCACGGTAGCCAATGTCGCGGCGATATTGCATGCCGTCGAACGAGATCTGGTTGATCGTCTCGTACGCGACCGATTGCGCGCTGCGCACCGAATCCGCCAGACCGACCACGCACAATACACGGCCGCCCGAGGTGCTCAGCTTGCCGTCGGCCAGCGTAGTGCCGGCGTGAAAAGTGACCGAATCGACCGTTTCCGCGGGGATATCGCTGATCCGGTCACCCTTGCGCGGCGTGTCCGGATAGTTGTACGCGGCGAGCACCACGCCAAGCGCGGTACGGCGGTCCCATTCGAGCTCGATCGTATCGAGCGTGCCGGCGATGGCCTGTTCGACCACCTTGGAAAAGTCGCCTTTCAGGCGCGCCATGATTGGCTGCGTTTCGGGGTCGCCCATGCGGCAGTTGAATTCGAGCGTCTTGGGGTTGCCTTGCGCGTCGATCATCAGGCCGGCGTACAGAAAGCCGGTGAAGCGGATGCCTTCCTTCTCCATGCCGCGCACGGTCGGCTGGATGATTTCGCGCATCACGCGCGCATGCAGTTGCGGCGTGACGATCGGCGCGGGCGAGTAGGCGCCCATGCCGCCGGTGTTCGGGCCCTGGTCGTCGTCGAGCAGACGCTTGTGGTCCTGGCTCGAAGCGAGCGCCAGCACATGCTTGCCGTCCACCATCACGATGAAGCTGGCTTCTTCGCCGGCGAGGAACTCCTCGACCACGACGCGCGCGCCGGCGTCGCCCAGCTTGTTGTCCGACAGCATCATGTCGACTGCTGCGTGCGCTTCTTCCAGCGTTAGGGCAACCACGACGCCCTTGCCGGCGGCGAGGCCGTCGGCCTTGATCACGATCGGCGCGCCCTTGGCGTCCAGATACGCATGCGCGGCGGCGACGTCGGCGAAGGTTTCGTATTCTGCGGTCGGGATCGCATGGCGCTTCATGAACGCTTTGGCAAAATCTTTCGAGCTTTCGAGCTGCGCGGCTTCCTTGCTCGGCCCGAAAATCTTCAGGCCGCGCGAGCGGAACAGATTGACGATGCCCGCGGCGAGCGGCCCTTCCGGTCCGACCAGCGTGAACGCGATCTGCTCTTTCTCGACGAAATCGGCGAGTTCGGCCGGATCGGTGATGTCGATGTTGCGCAGACGCTCGTCCTGGGCGGTGCCGCCGTTGCCGGGAGCAACGTAGACGAGCTGGACCCGTGGCGATTGCGCGAGCTTCCATGCGAGCGCATGTTCGCGACCGCCGGAACCGACGACGAGTAACTTCATGTGAATCCCCGAGACTTAAAAACCATAAACGGCTGAAGCAGCACGCTCAGCCGTGGATATCGAACTACCTGAACGCCGCGCTCCGCCAGGGCACGCTCACTCGTCGGCGATCGCGGCGTTTGTATAGACTTCCTGCACGTCGTCCAGATTTTCCAGCGCGTCGAGCAGCTTCTGCATTTTCACGGCGTCGTCGCCCGTGAATTCGACTTCCGTCTGAGGTTTCATCGTCACCTCGGCCACTTCGGCCTTGAAGCCCGCAGCTTCAAGCGCGGCCTTCACCTTCGGGAAATCGTTCGGCGGGCACAGCACCTCGATACTGCCGTCTTCGTTCGTGAGCACGTCGTCGGCGCCGGCTTCGAGCGCGGCTTCCATCAGCTTGTCTTCCGGCGTGCCGGGCGCGAACAGGAACTGGCCGACGTGATCGAACATGAACGACACCGAGCCGTCCGTGCCCATGTTGCCGCCGTTCTTCGAGAACGCGTGACGCACGTCCGCCACCGTACGGGTGCGGTTGTCGGTCATCGTGTCGACGATCACCGCCGCGCCGCCGATGCCGTAGCCTTCATAGCGGATTTCTTCGTAGTTTGCACCGTCGACACCGCCCACACCGCGCTGGATCGCACGGTTGACGTTATCTTTCGGCATGTTGGCGTCGTACGCCTTTTCGACGGCGAGCCGCAGACGCGGGTTCGAGTCGATGTCGCCGCCGCCCATGCGGGCCGCCACCTGAATTTCCTTGATGAGCCGCGTCCAGACCTTGCCGCGCTTGGCGTCGGCCGCTGCTTTCTTATGCTTGATGTTGGCCCATTTCGAATGACCCGCCATACCTTTCTCCATCGCGCGCGCCAGTGGGGCGCACGCATAGTGCAATTGTCGTTGCGATGTCGGGCGCTTACGCGCGTGATTGCGGTCTTGCGCCTCGATGTCAGACGGTTTTCAGCTTGATTTCGCCCGGTTGCGCTCCGGCGAGGCCCGGCTAGCGGGACCGAAGGTGCAGCGCGGTTGGGGCGGGCGCTGCAGCCAGCGGGACGGGAACACCGCGCCGGTCCCAGCAGGCCCCGCGTAAAGGCGCGGAGCGCCAGGCGGTTGTGCAAGTTGAGCCGCTTTTTGAGCGGATTCGAATTTTATCACGCCGCAGCGGCGTAGCAGCGGGGGATTGAGGCGAAAGTGGGCGCAGCGTGCCGTGTCCGGCCACTCTGGCGAACGCCCCTGTAATTGCCAATATAAACATTTTTGTTTATATTTAGCCTGTGTTCATTCACACTGGAGGGCCGGTGAAGCAAAGCGAGTTCAGACGTTGGCTCGCTGACCAGGGGGCGACTTTCGAACAGGGCAGCAAACATTTGAAGGTGTATCTAAACGGTCGGCAGACCACGCTGCCGAGGCATCCCGCTCACGAGATTTCGGAGCCGCTTCGCAAAGCAATTCTCAGGCAACTGAAATGCAAATAGAGGCTGGCCCCGCAAGGGGCTTCACCATCGCCCGAGTTTTTCCCTGTCAAGGGACCATGGAGAGTTACCTATGTTTCGCTATCCCGCCCGCATCGAACCAGACGAAGCCGGCTTTACCGTCTCCTTTCGCGATATCCCGGAGGCGTTGACCTGCGGCGACACGCTCGAAGAAGCACGCGAAATGGCCGCTGACGCATTGGCAACGGCGATGGACTTTTACTTCGAAGACAAGCGTCCGGTTCCGTTGCCATCAAAAGCACGGCGCGGCGAAGAACTGATCGAGCTGCCGGCCAGCCTGGCCGCGAAAGTGCTGCTGCTCAATGAAATGCTGGCACAAAAGGTGTCACCTGCCGAATTGGCGAGGCGTCTCCATACGCGTGCGCAGGATATCCAGCGAGTGATCGACCTCAGTCACGCAACGAAGATCGACACGATCGCGTCCGCGCTTGCGGCGCTCGGCAAACGGCTTGAGTTGTCGATCGTGCCTGCGTAGCGCGGAAATCGAGCGGCAGCGGCGTTTTGCGCGCGCCGCCCCGCTGTTTTCCTCAGTCCGCTATCAGTTTTTCGTGCCGAACAGGCGGTCGCCGGCGTCGCCGAGCCCCGGCACGATGTAGGCATGCTCGTTCAGGTGCGAATCGAGCGATGCCACGTACAGTTTGACGTCCGGATGCGCGTCCTGGAACACCTGCACGCCTTCCGGAGCGGCCACCAGCGCGAGGAACAGGATGTTCTCGCCGGTCACGTTGCGGCGCTTGAGCACGTCGACCGCGTGCACGGCCGAGTAACCGGTCGCGACCATCGGATCGCACAGAATGAACACGCGGTCTTCCAGATCCGGCAGGCGGACCAGGTACTCGACCGGGCGGTGGTCCTCGGCGCGATACACACCGATGTGGCCGACGCGCGCCGACGGCACCAGTTCCAGCAGGCCGTCCGACATGCCGATACCGGCACGCAGCACCGGCACGATCGCCAGTTTCTTGCCGGCGATCACCGGCGCGTCGATGTCGACCAGCGGCGTGGTGATGCGGCGCGTGGTCATCGGCAGGTTGCGGGTGATCTCATAGCCCATCAGCAGCGTGATCTCGCGCAGCAGTTCACGGAACGTGCGGGTCGAGGTGTCCCGGTCGCGCATATGTGACAGCTTGTGCTGGATCAGCGGGTGATCAAGGATGAAAAGATTGGGAAAACGGCTGTCCTGGGTCATGGCGGGGGCGCAAGCGGCGGCTAGAGGGATCGGTTCGGCGTGCCGCATGGCCTGAAACCGGCCGGCGGAAGCGCCACGACGCAAGTTTACCGAAAGAGTGGCGCCGGAAGATACCGGAGATTGCAGTGGCCTGGCGCAGTCCGGCACCGATTCTTCTAGAATCGGGGGAAACTTTGCAACGATTGGGCAACCGCGGGACCACCGCCGCGCCACGACTACCTGAGAGGAGACGTACATGGACATGGGAATCGCAGGACGCACCGCGCTGGTTTGCGCGGCCAGCAAGGGCTTGGGGCGCGGCTGCGCGGAAGCGCTGGCGGCCGAAGGCGTCAACCTCACGATCGTCGCGCGCACGGCCGAGACGCTGGAGGCGACCGCCGCCGAGATCCGCAAGCAATACGGCGTCGACGTGAAAACGGTGGCGTGCGACATTACCACGCCCGAAGGGCGCGCCGCAGCGCTCGCCGCCTGTCCGCAACCCGACATTCTGGTCAACAACGCGGGCGGTCCGCCGCCGGGTGACTTTCGCAATTTCACGCAGGAAGACTGGATCCGCGCGCTGGAGAACAACATGCTCACGCCGATCGAGTTGATCCGCGCGACCATCGACGGGATGAGCGAGCGCGGCTATGGGCGCATCGTCAACATCACGAGTTCGGCGGTGAAGGCGCCGATCGACGTGCTCGGCCTCTCTAACGGTGCGCGCTCGGGGCTGACCGGCTTCGTGGCGGGACTGGCGCGCAGCAAGGTGGCCGCCGCCGGTGTGACGATCAACAACCTCCTGCCGGGCCTGTTCGACACCGACCGCATCGCCACCACGTTCACGGCGCAAGCCAAGGCGCAAAACATTTCCATCGACGACGCGCGCAAGCAGCGCATGAAAACGATCCCCGCCGGCCGTTTCGGCAATCGCGATGAATTCGGCCGCGCCTGCGCGTTCCTGTGCAGCGTGCATGCCGGCTACATCACCGGTCAGAACTGGCTGGTCGACGGCGGCGCATATCCCGGCACGTTCTGAACGGGCACGAACGCGCACGTTTCGAAGCACCGGCGTCACCCTCACTACAACAACGACATTCACAACGGTTTCAGGAGTTTTACGTCATGAGCACCCGCATTGCGCTGATCGCGCACGATCACAAGAAAGACGACATCGTCAAACTGGCCGGCGAATACGTCGATACGCTCAGGCGCTGCGAGATCGTCGCGACCGGCACGACCGGCACGCGCATCGGCGACACGCATGGCCTCACGGTCGAACGCATGCTGTCCGGCCCGCATGGCGGCGATCTGCAGATCGGTGCGCAACTCGCGGAAGGGCGGGTGGACATGGTGATTTTCCTGCGCGACCCGATGACGCCGCAGCCGCACGAGCCGGATATCAACGCGCTGGTGCGTGCCTGCGACGTTCACAACATTCCGTGCGCCACCAACATTTCGACCGCGCGAATGATTCTCGACGTGCTGACGTTGCGGCTCACGCAACAGGTCTAGGTCAGCGCACCGGTGCTTCACGACCGAACGGAACCACAACGAAACCACGAACCAGGGAGACATGATGGTCAAAGCAATCCGATTCGATAAAACCGGTGGCCCGGAGGTGATGAAATGGGTCGACGTGGACGTAGGCGAACCGGGTGCGGGCGAGATCCGCATCAAGCAGACGGCGGTCGGCCTGAACTATATCGACGTGTATTTCCGCACGGGCTCGTACCCACTGCCGCTGCCGGGCGGCCTCGGGATGGAAGCGGCGGGTGAAGTCACCGCGGTCGGCGCGGGCGTCACCGCACTCAAGGCGGGCGATCGCGTGGCGTACGTGGCGCGACCGCCTGGCGCATACATCCAGGAGCGTGTCTTGCCGGCCGCGCAGGTCGTCAAGGTGCCGGACGCGTTGACCGACGAGCAGGCGGCCTCCGTGATGCTGCAAGGGCTGACCGCACAATATCTGCTGCGGCGCACGTATCCGGTGAAAGCGGGCGACACGATCCTGATCCAGGCCGCGGCGGGTGGCGTCGGCTTGCTGGTTTGCCAGTGGGCGAAGGCGCTCGGTGCAACGGTGATCGGCACGGTCAGCACCGACGAGAAAGCCGCGATCGCCAAAGCGCATGGCTGCGATCACGCGATTGTCTATACGCGCGAAAACTTCACGAAGCGCGTACGCGAGATCACCAATGGCGCGGGTGTGCCGGTGGTGTACGACTCGATCGGTAAAGACACGTTTACGGGTTCGCTCGATTGCCTCGCGCCGCTCGGCCTGTTCGTGAGCTTCGGCAATGCATCGGGACCGTTGCCGCCGATCGATTCGTCGGAATTCGCCGGACGCGGTTCGCTGTTTTTTACGCGCCCCACGCTCTTTACCTATATCGCCAAACGCAGCGACTACGAGGCGATGTCCGCGGAGCTGTTCGATATGCTGGTATCGGGCAAGGTGAAGGCGAGCATCAATCAGCGCTACGCATTGGCGAACGCGGGTAAAGCTCACGCCGATCTCGAAGGCCGGCGCACCACGGGTTCGACGATTCTGCTGCCGTAAAGCGCCATACCTTATCGGCACAAGGCCGTTCCATCTCACGATGGAACGGCCTTTTCCGTTTACGCGATTTTTACACCCCGTCTCGAATCTTTGACCAGCCCTTTACGCGCTTCGGCATAACGTTCCACCTATCCAAAGTCCGTGTATGGAGAACAAAAATGGATGTGCTGTATGTCGGGGGGCTGGTGCTGTTTTTCGCGCTGACCTTTGCATTGATTGGCGGCTGCGAAAAGCTGATGCAGTTCCGTCGTGGCCAGGGAGCGCGCTCATGAACTGGATTCTCTGGTTGTCGGGCGCCGCCACCGCGCTGCTGTTTGTCTACCTGGTCTATGCGCTGTTGCGCGCGGAGGACATTGAATGAACTCGAACAATGTCCTGCAAGCGGGCCTTTTCATCGTCGTGCTGCTGGCAGCCGCGGTGCCGATGTCCCGCTATCTAAGCAACGTGATGGACGGCAGTTCGCGCGTGGTCCGTTTCGGCGGTCCGATCGAGCGTCTGCTGTATCGCATCGCGGGTGTCGATCCGTCGACGGAAATGGGCTGGAAGCACTACGCCATCGCCACGATCGCGTTCAACGCGCTCGGCGCGGTATTCCTTTACGTGTTGTTGCGCGTGCAAGGCTGGCTGCCGGGCAATCCGCAGCAGTTCGGCCCGATGACAGTCGATGGCGCGTTCAATATCGCGGTCAGTTTCGTGACCAATACGAACTGGCAGGATTACACGCCTGAGCAGACCGTTGGCTATCTGACGCAGATGCTTGGGTTCACCGTCCAGAACTTCTTCTCGGCCGCCACCGGCATCGTGGTGGTGATCGCGCTGATTCGCGGCTTCGCGCGTCATACCGCGCAAACCATCGGCAATTTCTGGGTCGATCTCACGCGTGTGACGCTTTACGTATTGCTGCCGATGGCCGCGATCATCGCCGCGATCCTGATGAGCCAGGGCGTGATCCAGAACTTCAAGGCCTATCAGGACGTGCCGACGCTGCAAAGCACGACCTATGCCGCACCGAAGCTCGACGCGCAAGGCAACCCCGTGAAAGATGCGAAGGGCAATGCCGTCACCGTCGATACGCCGGTGAAGACACAGACCATCGCGATGGGCCCGGTCGCCTCGCAGGAAGCGATCAAGATGCTCGGCACCAACGGTGGCGGCTTCTTTAACGGCAACTCGGCGCATCCGTATGAAAACCCGACACCGTTCTCGAACTTCCTGCAGATCTTCTCGATCCTGATCATTCCTGCAGCCTTGGCGCTTGTTTTCGGCCGCATGATCGGCGACCGCAAGCAGGGCGTTGCTGTCCTCGCCGCGATGACGATTGCGTTCTCTGTGTGCGTGTTCGGCGAGATCAGCGCGGAGCAGGGCGGAAATCCGGCGATCGCCGCGTTGCACGTCGATCAATCGGCGAATGCGTTGCAGTCGGGCGGTAATGCGGAAGGCAAGGAAACGCGCTTCGGTATCGCGCAGTCGGGCATCTTCACGGTGGCGACCACGGCGGCTTCGTGTGGCGCGGTAGCGAATACGCATGACTCGCTGACGCCGATCGGCGGCCTCTATCCGATGCTGCTGATGCAACTCGGCGAAGTGATCTTCGGCGGCGTGGGTTCCGGTATGTACGGCATGCTCGTGTTCGCCCTGCTGGCGGTGTTCGTGGCAGGCCTGATGATCGGCCGCACGCCTGAATACGTCGGCAAGAAGATTGAAGCGTACGAGATGAAGATGGTGTCGATCGTGGTGCTGCTCACGCCGCTGCTGGTGCTGGTGGGCACGTCGATCGCGGTGCTGACCGATGCCGGCAAGGCAGGGATCGCCAACCCGGGCGCGCACGGCTTCTCTGAAATTCTCTACGCGTTCAGCTCGGCCGCCAATAACAACGGTAGCGCCTTCGCTGGCCTGACGGTCGGTACACCGTTCTACAACTGGCTCACCGCCATCGCGATGTGGTTCGGCCGCTTCGGCACGATCATTCCGGTGCTGGCGATTGCCGGTTCGCTCGCCGCGAAAAAACGCATTGGCGTGACCGGCGGCACGCTGCCGACTCATGGCCCGCTGTTCGTCGTGCTGCTGCTCGGCACGGTGCTGCTGGTCGGTGCGCTGACTTATGTGCCCGCGCTCGCGCTCGGGCCTGGTGTCGAACATCTGATGATGATGGGCGCCCACTGAGGCGTGCCCATTGAAAAGACACGAGCGACCAACGAGCGAACACGCGCAAACGGGAAATTCGAGGATTCAATGACTGAACATAATGCAACCAGGTCCATGTTCGATCCGGCGCTGCTGCGCCCGGCGATCGTGGACTCCTTTAAAAAGCTTACGCCACGCACGCAGTTCCGTAACCCGGTGATGTTCTGCGTGTACGTCGGCAGTATTCTGACGACCATTCTGTGGATCGCCGCGCTCGGCGGTCAGGCCGAAGCGCCCGCGGGCTTCATTCTCGCGGTCACGTTGTGGCTGTGGTTCACGGTGCTGTTCGCGAACTTCGCGGAAGCGCTCGCCGAAGGCCGTTCCAAGGCCCAGGCAGCGTCGCTGCGCAGTGCGAAGAAAGACGTGATGGCCAAGAAGCTCAACGAGCCGCATCCGAAGTCGCCGATCCGCATTCTGACGGCGTCCGATCTGCGTAAAGGCGATGTCGTGCTGGTCGAAACCGGCGACGTGATTCCGGCCGACGGCGAAGTGATCGACGGTGTCGCGTCGGTCGACGAATCGGCGATTACCGGCGAATCCGCACCGGTGATCCGCGAGTCGGGCGGTGACTTTTCGTCGGTGACGGGCGGCACGCGCGTGCTGTCGGACTGGATCGTCGTGCGCGTCACGGCCAATCCGGGCGAAGCCTTCCTCGACCGCATGATCGCGATGGTCGAAGGCGCCAAGCGTCAGAAGACGCCGAACGAAATCGCGCTGACGATTCTGCTGGTCGCGCTGACTATCGTGATGTTGCTGGCTACCGCCACGCTGCTGCCGTTCTCGATGTTTTCGGTCGAAGCCGCAAAAGCGGGTCACGTGGTCACGATTACGGCGCTGGTCGCGCTGCTGGTGTGTCTGATTCCGACCACCATCGGCGGGCTGTTGTCGGCGATCGGTGTGGCTGGGATGAGCCGCATGATGCAGGCGAACGTGATCGCCACCTCGGGCCGTGCCGTGGAAGCTGCGGGTGACGTCGACGTGCTGTTGCTCGACAAGACCGGCACGATCACGCTCGGTAACCGCCAGGCATCGCAGTTCGTGCCGGCGCCGGGCTTGACCGAAGAAGCGCTGGCCGATGCCGCCCAGCTTTCGTCGCTCGCCGACGAAACGCCGGAAGGTCGCAGCATTGTCGTGCTGGCCAAGCAGCGCTTCAATATCCGTCAACGCGACATGGCTTCGCTGAAGGCGGAATTCCTCGCCTTCACGGCGCAAACGCGGATGAGCGGTGTCGATCTGCCTGGTCGTGAAATCCGCAAGGGCGCGGCCGACGCAGTGAAGAACTACGTCGAAGCGAATGGCGGCCGTTTCCCGAACGAAGTCAGCACCGCAGTCGCCGAAGTTGCCCGTCGCGGCAGCACGCCGCTGGTGGTCGCCGAGAAAGGCGAGCAGGGCGCACGCGTGCTCGGCGTGATCGAGTTGAAGGACGTGGTGAAGGGCGGTATCAAGGAACGCTTCGCCGAACTGCGCAAGATGGGCATCAAGACCATCATGGTGACCGGCGACAACCGGCTGACAGCCGCCGCGATTGCAGCGGAAGCCGGCGTCGACGATTTCCTCGCCGAAGCCACGCCGGAAGCGAAGCTCGCCACGATCCGCGCGCACCAGGCCGAAGGGCGCCTGGTTGCAATGACCGGCGACGGTACCAACGACGCCCCGGCGCTCGCACAGGCCGACGTCGCGGTGGCGATGAACACCGGCACGCAGGCGGCGAAAGAAGCCGGCAACATGGTCGACCTCGATTCGAATCCGACCAAGCTGATCGAGATCGTCGAGATCGGCAAGCAGATGCTGATGACGCGCGGCTCGCTCACCACGTTCTCGATTGCGAACGACGTCGCCAAGTACTTCGCGATCATTCCGGCCGCGTTCGCGACAACGTATCCGGCCCTGAACGCGCTGAACGTGATGCATCTGGCCACGCCGGCTTCCGCCATCATGTCGGCCGTGATTTTCAACGCGCTGATCATCGTGCTGCTGATTCCGCTGGCGCTCAAGGGCGTGAAGTACCGGGCGCTGGGCGCGGCGATCCTGCTGCGCCGCAATCTGCTGGTCTACGGTCTGGGCGGGATCATCGTGCCGTTCATCGGCATCAAGCTGATCGATATGGTGCTGGCCGCGTTCGGCTGGGTTTGAGAAGCGGCAGCTTAAGAGGAGTTACCCATCATGAAAAATCTGTTCCGTCCGCTGATTGTGATCTTCGCGGTATTGACCGCCGTCACTGGACTGGCTTATCCCGCTGTGATGACCGCGGTCGGTCAGGCGGTCTTCAACCACCAGGCCAACGGCAGCATGCTCGAGCAGGACGGCAAGGTGGTCGGCTCGAAGCTGATCGGCCAGCAGTTCGATGCGCCGCAGTACTTCTGGGGCCGTCTGTCGGCCACCAGCCCGATGCCGTATAACGCGACCAACTCGGGCGGTTCGAACCTCGGCCCGACCAACCCGGCGCTGACCGACGAAATCAAAGGCCGCATCGACGCGTTGAAGGCCGCAGGCACGGATATGTCCCAGCCGGTGCCGGTCGATCTGGTGACGTCCTCGGGCAGCGGTCTCGATCCCGAGATCAGCCCGGCGGCGGCTGCTTATCAAATCGAACGCGTCGCTAAGGCGCGTAAGCTCGCCACGAACGATGTGCAGGCGCTGGTCGATCGTTATACGAGCGGCCGCCAGTTCGGCATTCTCGGCGAGCGGCGCGTGAATGTGCTGCAACTGAATCTGGCGCTGGATGAGATGAAGCGCGGTTGAACGCCGCTAAGTGCCATTGATGACTGTGGTTCGCGGAGGCGGCGTCCATGCGGTGCCGCCTTCGCTATTTGCGGGCTGACCGCTGCCGTGCCACCATGCATGCACTATCGCTCGCCTTACTATGAAAACCATTGAGCATGAACCGCCCCGATCCTGACGAACTGCTCGACAAGCTGCAACGCGACGAAGAAAAGCGTCAGCGGGGCAGGCTGAAGATTTTCTTTGGTGCGTCGGCGGGCGTCGGCAAGACCTACGCGATGTTGCAGGCCGCGCGGCGCCGTGCCGATGAAGGCGCGGACGTAGTGGTCGGCATCGCCGAAACGCATGGCCGCAGTGAAACCGCCGCGCTGCTCGAAGGCCTCGACGTGCTGCCGCTCGCGGTTATCGAGTATCGCGGCCGCAAGCTCGGCGAGTTCGATCTCGACGCCGCGCTCGCCCGCAAGCCGCAACTGATTCTCGTCGACGAGCTCGCGCATTCGAACGTGCAGGGCGCGCGGCATCTGAAGCGCTGGCAAGACGTCTACGAACTGCTCGACGCGGGTATCGACGTCTACACCACGGTCAACGTCCAGCACCTCGAAAGCCTGAACGACGTGGTCGGCCAGATCACCGGCATTCGTGTTTGGGAGACGGTGCCCGACCGCGTGTTCGATCGCGCCGACGAAGTCACGCTGGTCGACCTGCCCGCTGAAGAACTGCTCGACCGGATGCGTGATGGCAAGGTGTATTTGCCGCAGCAGGCCGAGCGCGCGGTGCGCAACTTCTTTCGCAAGGGCAATCTGATCGCGTTGCGCGAGCTGGCGTTGCGCCGTACCGCGGACCGTGTCGATGCGCAGATGCGGGAATATCGCGCCGATCGTTCGATCCAGCGAATCTGGCAGGCGCGTGAGCGCTTGCTCGTGTGCGTAGGTCCTGGCCCGGAAGCGCCGATGCTGGTGCGCGCGGCGGCACGCCTCGCCGCCAGCCTGAAGGCGGACTGGATCGCCGTCTACGTCGAAACGCCTGAGTTGCAGCGCTTGCCCGACGCACGCCGCGAACGCACGCTGAACGCCTTGAAGCTCGCCGCGGAACTCGGCGCCGAAACCGCGACGCTTGCGGGCACCAATGCGGTCGCTGCGCTGATCGGCTATGCGCAGGCTCGCAACGTTTCCAAGCTGGTGGCCGGCGCTTCGGCGCGCACCGGTTTCAAGCGCCGGCTGCGCCGGCCGCTCGGCGAGCGCATCGCCGAACGCGCTGGCGATCTCGATCTCACACTGATTCGCGCGTCGTCGGAACGCGACGGCGGCGAGCAGCGCCGCTTGCTGAATACCACCGCCAACGCGTGGCGCGAGGCGCTGAGCGCGGCGCGCGAACGCCGCTCGCCGCCGCGTGCGTACGGTTTCGCACTGGCGATTTGCGCGGCTATTACGCTGCTATCGAGCCAGCTGATCGATCATATCGATCTGACCAACCTCGTCATGCTGTACCTGCTCGGCGTGATCTTCACGGCCGTGAAACTGGGGCGTGGGCCGGGTGTCGTGCTGTCGTTCCTGAGCGTGGCCGCGTTCGATTTCTTTTTTGTACCGCCGCGCATGTCGTTGTCGGTGTCTGATACGCAGTACCTGCTGACCTTCTTCGGCATGCTGCTGACCTCGCTCGTCATCAGCCATCTCACCTCTAGCCTGCGCCGCGAGGCGAGTGTCGCGCGGCGCCGCGAGCAACGCACCGGCGCGATGTACGCGATGGCACGTGAACTGGCGGCGGCGCTTACCACCGAGCAGATCGTCGGCATCGGCAGCCGGCATGTGAGCGAAGTGTTCGGCGCGCGCGTCGCGATTCTGTTGCCGGACAGCGTCGATCAGGTGAAGCAGAAGATCGAAGACCCCGACGCGACGATCACGCTCGAAGGCGAGATGCTCGATATCGACGTCGGTCAATGGGTCTACGATCAGCAGAAGCCGGCCGGGCACGGCACCGATACGCTGCCGGCCGCTGCTGCGCTGTACCTGCCGCTCAAGGCGCCGATGCGAACACGCGGCGTGCTGGCGGTCGTGATGCGCGACGAGCGCGAACTGGACGTGCCCGAGCAACAACGCATGCTCGACGCTTTCGCCGCGCAAATCGCACTGGCGCTGGAGCGCGTGCATTACGTCGACATCGCGCGCGATGCGCTCGTCAACATGGAGTCGGAGCGATTGCGCAATTCGCTGCTGTCGGCGATCTCGCACGACCTGCGTACGCCGTTGACCACGATCGTCGGCTTCTCGTCGATGCTCGCGCAATCGCGCGAGGCGCATCCCGGTGCGCAACCCGGCGACGATCTGGTCGAAGCGATCCACGAAGAAGCGCTGCGCATGACGGGCATCGTCACCAATCTGCTCGACATGGCGCGCTTGCAGGCAGGAAGCCTGCAACTGAACCAGCAGTGGACACTTCTCGAAGAAACGGTGGGCGCCGCACTGCGGGCATGCAAACGCGTGCTGGCGAATCATCCGGTGCAGGTGAAGCTGCCCGCGGATTTGCCGCTGCTGCACCTCGACGCCGTGCTGATGGAGCGGCTCTTCTCGAATCTGTTTGAAAACGCGGCCAAGTACACACCGCCGGATACGCCGTTGACGATCGGCGCGCAACGTCTTGATGCGGATGGCAAGTCGTTCGTGCGCGTGGCGATTGACGACAACGGCCCGGGTCTGCCGGCCGGCATGGAAGCGCGGGTGTTCGAGAAATTCACGCGCGGCGAGAAGGAGTCGGCCAAGCCGGGCATCGGCCTCGGCCTCGCGATCTGCCGCGCGATCGTGGAAGCGCACGGCGGTACAATCGGCGCGCTCAATCGCCTGTCCGCGGACGGCCGCGTCGAAGGCGCGCGTTTCTGGTTCACGCTGCCGGTGGAAACGCCGCCCGAAGCCCCGGATGCACTGGAAGACGAAGGCGCGGACGCTTTGCCCGACCTCGACTCAACTCCTAACCCGCTTTCCAAACCGACCCATGAGTGACCCGAGCATCACCGTCGTCCTGATCGAAGACGAAAAGCAGATTCGCCGCTTCGTGCGAACCGCGCTGGAAGGCGAGGGCATCGTCGTGCACGACGCCGAGACCGGCAAGCAAGGTCTCGTCGAAGCCGCGACGCGCAAACCCGATCTCGTGATCGTCGATCTCGGCCTGCCTGATACCGACGGCCTCGACGTGATTCGCGAACTGCGTGGCTGGAGTGAGTTGCCGGTCATCGTGCTGTCGGCGCGCACCCAGGAAACCGAGAAAGTTGCCGCGCTCGATGCCGGCGCGGACGATTACCTCACCAAGCCGTTCGGCGTCTCCGAACTGCTGGCGCGAATCCGCGCACATATGCGGCGCCGCAATCAGGGCGGCGCGAATGAATCGCCGCTGGTGCGCTTCGGCGCGGTGACGGTCGATCTGGCCTTGCGTCAGGTGAGCCGCGACGGCGCCGCCGTCCATCTCACGCCGATCGAATATCGCCTGCTCGCGACCCTCGTGCGCCACGCGGGCCGCGTGTTGACGCACCGGCAATTGCTGCGCGACGTGTGGGGGCCGTCGCATGTGGAGAGCCATCACTATCTGCGTATCTATATGGCGCATCTGCGTGGGAAACTCGAGCGCGACCCGGCGCAGCCGGAGCATATCGTGACGGAAACGGGCGTGGGATACCGGCTGGTGGGCGCGGTTTGAGTTTGCCCGAGGCGTCCGCCGCGCCCTTGCGGCTGCTCGCCGCAGCAAGGCGGCGCGCTATTTTGATATAATTACAGTTCGTAAGGACGACCTTGCGCACTGCTACAAACGGGGACGGCCCCATCTGACCATGGAGCTGTCTCATGCCCTGGATTCTTCTGTTGATTGCCGGTTTGCTTGAAGTCGCGTGGGCGGCCGGTCTCAAAACCTCCGAAGGTTTCACCCGGCTCTGGCCGTCCGTATTCACACTGGTGACAGCGCTCGGCAGCTTTATCCTGCTCGCGATGGCGATGCGCCAGTTGCCGCTCGGCACAGCCTACGCCGTGTGGACGGGGATCGGCGCGGTCGGCGCGTTCATCTTCGGCATCGTCATGATGGGCGAGGCCCTGACGGTCGCGCGGGTGGCGAGCGCGGCGCTGATTGTGATCGGATTGATCGGGTTGAAGCTGTCGTCGGGGCATTGAGCCCTCGTTGCTCACGTGGATTATCGTGTCCGCGTGCGCTTGAACCGGGCGTTATCTATCCGCCGACCATCCGCCATTAGCGCCCGCCATTTATTCGCCGCTCTGCGTTCTGCGAATTAACGTGGCTATAATGAGACTGAATCCAACCTGAAATTGTCCGCGGCCCATTTGGCGCGGCCGGCTTGGCGCGGGTCTGACGACTTCGGTGCGGTGGCTCCCTTTCCTTTGCCCGTCGAAGCGCCCGGCACGCACAGCGCGCCTGGAGGCGGCCATGCTTGAATCACTTTCGCTCGCTGCGGGCCTCTCCTGGGGCAGCGGTCTGCGCCTCTATCTGACAGTCCTGCTGGCCGGCGTGTTCGCACGCCTTGGCTTCATTCATCTCCCCGATACGCTGTCCGCGCTGTCCTCGCCGTGGGTTATCGGCGTCGCCGGCGTGCTGACGGTCACTGAATTTCTCGCCGACAAAATCCCCGCGTTCGATTCCCTATGGGACGCGGTTCATACCTTTATCCGCATTCCCGCCGGCGCAGTATTGGCGGCCGGCGCGCTCGGCCATGCCGATCCCGCGCTGCTGACAGTCGCGGCACTCGCGGGCGGCACGCTGGCGGGCACCGCGCATCTGGCGAAAGCGGGCACGCGCGCGTTGATCAATCTGTCGCCGGAACCGGTGTCGAATGTCGTGACCTCGACCGCTGAAGACGGTCTCGTGTTCGGCGGCATGCTGCTCGCGCTGTTCGTGCCGCTAGTGTTCCTGGTATTGATGGTGGGTTTCATGGTGCTGGCCGGCTGGGCGTTGCCGCGGCTGTGGCGCGGGGTGCAGGGCGGTTTTCGCGGGATGGCGACGCACATGGTGTCGCGGTTTGCCAGGAGTCGGCACGATTGAGCGATACGGTAAGAGGTGTGACGGCGCGGGCGGCTTCACAGCCAACGCGCCGGCTGGGTGGCGCGGATGTACTGCGCCAGTCCATTCGTATGACGGCGCGCGACTGGCGCGCGGGCGAACTGACGATGCTGCTGCTGGCGCTGGTGCTGGCCGTCGCGGCGTTGTCGAGTGTCGGCTTTCTGGCTGACCGTTTGCATCAGGGGCTCGAGCGTGATGCGCGGCGCATGATCGCCGCTGATTTCATCGTGCGTGCCGATCATCCGGTCGATCCGCAGTTCGCGCAGCAAGCCGGCGCACTCGGTTTGAATACCGCCAGCACGGCGATCTTCCCCAGCATGATCAATTCGACCGGTGCCCAGCCGGTCTCGCGGCTGGCCGCCATCAAGGCGGTGTCGCCGGGTTATCCGTTGCGTGGCGCGTTGCGGATCGCTTCGGCGCCAGGTGCGGCCGATCATCCTGCCGATTCGATTCCGGCGCGGGGTACGGTGTGGGTCGATCAGGCGCTGCTCGACGCATTGAAGCTGCATGTCGGCGACGCCGTGAAGGTCGGGGCGCGCAACTTCACGATCGGCGCGGTCATTACCCGCGAACTCGATCGTGGTTTTTCGTTCGTCAATTTTTCGCCGCGCCTGATGTTGCGTGCCGACGATGTCCAGTCGACCGGCCTCATCACCTTCGGCAGCCGCGTGACTTATCGGTTGCTGGTGGCGGGCCCGGATGAATCGGTGGCGCGCTTCGCGCAATTCGCGCACGACAAGGTGGACGGTGGCAAGATGCGCGGCGTCGCGCTCGAGTCGTTGCAAGACGGTCAGCCGCAGGTGCGTCAGACGCTCGACCGCGCGAGTCACTTTCTCACGCTCGTCTCGCTGCTCACCGCGTTGCTCGCGGCGGTGGCAATCGCAATGGCCGCGCATCGGTATATGCGCCGGCATCTGGACGGCTGCGCGGCGATGCGCTGCCTTGGTGTCAGCCAGGCCACGCTGCGCGCGCTGTTCACGCTTGAATTCATCGGCCTGGGTTTGATCGGCGGCGCGCTCGGCGTGGCCCTCGGATACCTCGGGCATCTTGCGTTGCTGACCTGGCTCGGCAGTCTGATCGATGTCGCCTTGCCGTACCCAACCGTCTGGCCGGCGCTCGAAGGCATCGCGGCCGGTCTCGTGCTGTTGCTCGGCTTCGCGTTGCCGCCGCTGTTGCCATTGACGCGCGTGCCGCCGGTGCGCGTGCTGCGTCGCGAATGGGGCGAAGCGGGACGCACTGCGTGGGCCGCCTATGCGCTCGGCATCGCGCTGTTCGCCGCGCTCCTGATCGTCGCGGCGGGCGAGTTGAAGCTCGGCGGCATCGTCGCGGGCGGCTTTGCCGGCGGAATGCTGGTGTTCGCGTGCATCGCGCGGCTGGCGTTGTGGGGCGCGTCGCGCGCCGTGCGCAGCGAGCGCGTGAATGCGGGGATCGGCTGGCGTTACGCGTTGGCGTCGCTGGAGCGGCGTAGCGGCGCGAGCGCGTTGCAGATCACCGCGCTCGGCATCGGTCTGATGTGCCTGTTGCTGATCGCGATGACGCGTGACGACCTCGTGGCCGGCTGGCGCAAATCGACGCCGCCCGACGCGCCGAACGAATTCATCATCGACATCCAGCCCGACCAGCGCGAAGCAGTCACGCAATATCTGAGCACGCACGGCGTGCCCGGCACGGTGCTCGCGCCAATGGTGCGCGGCCGGCTGATCGCGATCAACGGCAAGCCGGTCAATCCGGACTCGTTCAAGGGCGAGGATGCGAAGCGTCTCGTCGATCGCGAATTCAATCTGTCGTACACAACCGAGCTGCCCGACGACAACCGTCTCTCCGCCGGCACATGGTATGGCGACACGAAGACGCCGCAGATTTCGATCGAGCAGGGACTGGCGAAGCTGATCAACGTGAAGCCTGGCGACACGCTGCGCTTCGACGTGACGGGCCTGCAGGTCGACGCGCCGGTAACGAGTGTCCGCAAGCTCGACTGGGGCTCGTTCAAGGTCAACTTTTTCGTGCTGATGCCGCCGACCGCCTTGCAGGATTTCCCGGCGACGTTCATTACCAGTTTCCATCTGCCGCCGGAAAAACAGTCGACCATCGACGGGCTGATCGCCGCCCATCCGAACCTCACGGCAATCGACACCGGTCCGATTCTGGCGCAGGTGCAACGCGTTTTGCAGCAGGTGATCGGCGCGGTGCAGTTCCTGTTCGCGTTCACGCTCGCAGCCGGCGTGCTGGTGCTCTACGCGGCGCTGGCCGGCACGCGTGATGAGCGTATGCGAGAATCCGCGCTGCTGCGCGCGCTGGGTGCTTCGCATCGTCAGGTACGGGCGGTGCAGGTCGCCGAGTTTGTGGCGGTGGGCGCGCTGGCGGGTTTGATGGCAGCGATTGGCGCACAAGTGATTGGCTGGGTGCTGGCAACACACGTGTTCGAGTTTTATCTGAGCTTCGATCCGTGGCTGTTGCCCGCGGGTATCGCGGCCGGGATTGCCTGCGCGGGTGTGGGCGGCTGGCTCAGCTTGCGGCATGTGCTGGCGCGTCCCGCGTTGCAATCGCTGCGGGACGCGTGATTTTTCTACTTTGGTTTTCTGTGATTGGGTATGAGCAATCTTAACGACGAAGTGTCCGCGGCGCAGCCGACGGCCTTCGAACTGGTGGGCGGTGAAACGCGCGTGCGCGAACTGGTCGACCGGTTTTATGACCTGATGGATCTCGAACCGGAATTCGCCGGGATTCGGGCGTTGCATCCGGAATCGCTCGATGGCTCGCGCGACAAGTTTTTCTGGTTCCTGTGCGGGTGGATGGGGGGCCCCGATCATTACATCAGCCGGTTCGGCCATCCGAGGCTACGGGCGAGGCACATGCCGTTTCCGATTGCGTCCGGCGAGCGGGATCAGTGGCTTCGCTGCATGGCATGGGCGATGGACGACGTCGGGCTTTCCGAGCCGTTGAGGGAGCGTTTGCTGGCGTCGTTCTTCGAGACAGCGGACTGGATGCGCAACCGCAATGGTTGATGGGGCGGCGGGCCCGGAAGCGGCAGAGGCGCGCGCAGTCCTCAACTGCTGGTTCGGCGCTCCGGATACCCCCACCTTCGGTCAGGCCCGCAAGCTCTGGTTCTCCCGCAATCAGGCCTTCGATGCGATGCTGCTGGAACGCTTCGGAGCACTGATCGACGCGGCGCGTGAAGGGCTACTCGACAGCTGGACGGAATCACCGCTCGGTGCGTTGGCGCTGGTCATCGTGCTGGATCAGTTTTCCCGCAATTGCTACCGCAATACACCGCGTGCTTTCGCGGCCGACCATCAGGCGCTACGCATCGCGCAACGGATGATCGCAAGCGGCGCCGAGCTCTTATTGCCGACCGTGCATCATCGCGCGTTCGCGTATCTGCCGTTCGAACACGACGAAACGCTCGCCAGCCAGCACGAATCGTTGCGCCTGTTCAAACAGCTGAAGGCCGAGCCAGGCGGTGCGTCCTACTACGGCTCCGCGGTCAGGCACGCAAGAATCATCGAGCGTTTCGGACGCTTTCCACATCGTAATGCGCTACTCGGGCGTCAGTCGACGGATGAAGAAGCGGCTTTTCTGAAGGAGCCTGGCTCGTCGTTCTAGGCGCAAGGGGCGACGCGCAAGCACAGATCAGGCGCCATCCGTCGCGGCGTGCTACTCGCCGCGCGCGGGCGTCGACGGTGTCCGCACGAACACCCGCAACAGCTCGTCGTTGTCGCCCGGGCGCGCGCCCGACCAGAACAGACGCCAATCGCCCGCAGGCGCCTGTGCATTGTCGCGGCGGGTCTGTTCGATCAGCCAGGTGCACTCGGTCGTTGCGGCGTTCGCGGTTGGTTGATGCTCGATGCCGGCGTAGTAGTACAGCATCGGCGCCTCGGATTCGCCGAGCCCCGTGCTGGCCATGCAATCGCCGTCGTTCCATTCGATATTCATGCTGGTGCCGAGATTTTCGAACACGGAGCGGTAACTTTTC
Organism: Paraburkholderia sp. BL23I1N1; assembly: GCF_003610295.1. NCBI lineage: Bacteria > Pseudomonadati > Pseudomonadota > Betaproteobacteria > Burkholderiales > Burkholderiaceae > Paraburkholderia > Paraburkholderia sp. BL23I1N1. Next base: position 72,116 of record NZ_RAPV01000003.1, on the reverse strand, counting down.
GCATAGTCGAGCCACGGCAGCAGCAGCGTGCTGACCAGTCCCCACGCGAGAATCGCGCCGGCGCACCAGCTCAGCGCGCCGCGCCATTTGCCTGCGTACTTGAAGACCGGCAGCAGCCACAGCCAGCCGAGCGTCATTAGCAGCGCGGCCGCGATCAGCCCGGGCTTGACCGGCAACACCCAGTCAAGCGGCAACCAGCGGCCGAGCCGGTGCAGCGACGCATGCGTGTTGGCCGGATCGCTCATGATCGACCAGATGATCCACGCGAGCGCGGCCGTGCTGCCGAACAGCACGCGGCTCGCCATGTCCCAGCTTGCGTGCAGACGCCGCGGCAGCTTTTCGATGCCTTGCATCGCCACCAAGGCGAGCGGGGCGATGAACGGCAGAATGTACAGTTCGCGAACCGTTGCCGACGTTTGCAGGACGGCGAAACCGGTGCCTGCGAAAATTACCGGGAGCGCCACACGCGGATCGCGCCAGCGGCGCCACTTGCCGCCGGCAAGCGCGGCCAGCGCAAGCGGCACCACCGGAAAGCCGACGCTAAGCACAGTGCGCAGCACGAACAGACGGCTTTCGTTTTCGGAGCCGAGTTGCGCCACCGAAAAGCCGAGGAAGCGGCCGATATTGTTGTCCCACAGCCAGACTTTGAAGAGTGCTTCGGAGCGCAGATAGAAACAGATCGGCCAGATCAGAACGAAGGGCGAAGAGACCAGTGCGGCAATACCGAGTGCGCCTGCGAAGCGGCGAGTGCGGCAGGCGGGATACAGCACTAGCACCGCGACGGTCGTCACGCCGAATACGAGCGGCACGAACAGGCCCTTGGCCAGCAACGACGCGCCGACGCCGGCGCCGAACATCGCCGCGCCGCTGAGGATCGCGTGGCGCCGGCGGCGTGTGTCGACCGGCAGCAGCCGTGCTTCGTCGCGCAGATGCACCAGCACCAGTTCGAACAGGCCGCAGAAACCGAGCGCGGCACCGGCCATGAGCGCGACGTCGGTCATCATGTCGTGCACGTGCTTGATGACGACGAGCGTGCTCGCGAACAACGCCAACGTGCCGATCACGCGGATGTCGAGCCAGCGCGACGCGGCCACCGCGCGGCGGGTGACGCGCGCCGTGTAGTAGACAGTCAGGCCGGCGAAGAGCGCACTCGCGAGGCGTGCCGCGTCATGCAACGGCAGATAACGGCCGAACATCCAGGCGAGCCCGGCGGCGACCCAATCGTAGATCGGTGGCTTTTCCACAAAGGGCTGGCCGGCGTTGGTCGGTACGACCAGGTCGCCGGTATCGAGCATGTGCTGGATGATGCCGAACGTGTAGGTCTCGTCCTGCTTCCATGGGTCGTGGCCCAAGGTGCCGGGCAGGAGCCACGCGCACACGATGGCCAGCGCGACCAGCCACATGAGCGGCCGGGAAGCCGTGAGCGCGCGCAAGCGCCGGGCGCCACGCGAAGCGGGCGCCGGAGCGGTGGGGGCGGAAGGGCCGACGGGGGCAGCAGGCCTTGCGGGCGCCGCGGCTTCGGCTGCGGTAGTGTGGCCCTCCGGCAGGGCCGCGCGGGATTCGGCAACGCGTGCCGGGCCGGCGCGCGGTTTGGGAGCACCATCGGCCGGGCCGGCCGGCGCTGGCGTCGCAACCGCGACGTTCCCCGTACGCCAGGGCGCGGATAGTTTTTCGTGCATGAGAATCTCTGGTCAGCCTGCGCGACGACGTGGGCCGCGGGCTTATGTTCTTGCTGTGCGCCGCGTGCGGTTGCGTGCGAACGCTGCGATTGTAGTCCCGGATTGTTACGGTAGATTACAGAAAAAGCGCGGAATATTCCGATCGGCCGAACGGATTGCACCGATTCCTCATCAAATCGACGGGAATGGGGCGTCGGGAGTCAGAAAGGAACAGGCGGGCGCGGGAACCGCTGGCCGCGCAAGCAGAAAGAAGAGGGGCCGCTCAGCGTCCGCCGGTCACGTCGAGCAGGGCGCCCGTGACGTACGAGGCCGCGTCGCTCAATAACCAGACGATCGACTCGGCGACTTCATCGGCGCTGCCGGGGCGGCCCAGCGGCGTGGTCGCGCCGAGCCGGGCGGCGCGCTCGGGCTTGCCGCCGCTGGCGTGGATTTCGGTGTCGATCAGGCCGGGCCGCACCGCGTTCACGCGCACACCCTGCGGGCCGAGTTCTTTCGCGAGGCCGAGCGTCATGGTGTCGACGGCGCCTTTCGAGCCGGCGTAATCGACGTATTCGCTCGGGGAACCCAAACGCGAAGCCGCCGACGAGATATTCACGATCACGCCGCCCGCGCCGCCGCGGGTGGTCGACATCCGGCGCGCGGCTTCGCGTGCGCACAGGTAGGCGCCGAGCACGTTCACGTCGAACATGCGCTTCAGACGCGCGAGGTCCATATCCGCGAGCTGGCTCGACGGCGCGACGATTCCCGCGTTGTTCACGAGTGCATCGACTCGGCCGAACTTCTGCTGGAGCGCGTCGAACATCGCGATCACATCGGCTTCGCTGGCGACGTCGCCGGGAATCGGCAACGCGTGCCCGCCGGCGCGTTCCACTTCAGCAACGGTTTCCTGCGCGGCCGCGAGATTTCGCACGTAGTTCACGCCGACCGACCAGCCGCGCGCGCCCAGCAAACGCGCGGTTGCGCGGCCAATGCCGCGGCTGCCACCGGTGATCAGAACGGCTTTCGTCATCGCAACCTCATTGTTCGGGCTGGGCCGCGGGAGTGTGCGGCCGGTGTTCGTTCAGAGGGCAGAACAGGCACAACTGCAGGCGTCGCTCAAACGGCGTCGCGCTTGACGGCCCATTTGTCGCTGACGGGCGGCCGATAGTGTTGCAGCTTGTCGATCAGCGCGACGGGATCGGCATCCCTTTGCAGGATGTCGAAATAGGTCTGCCGCATGAAGCCCTCTTCCACCGTGTGCTTGAGCAGCGCGATCAGCGGATCGTAGAAGCCGTCGATATTCAGCAGTGCCACCGGCTTCTGGTGGTAGCCGAGTTGCGCCCACGTATAGACCTCGAACAGCTCTTCGAGCGTGCCCGCACCGCCCGGCATCGCGACGAACGCGTCGGACAGGTCGGCCATCATCTTCTTGCGATGATGCATGTCGGGCACCACATGCAACTCGGTCAAGCCGTTATGGCCGACTTCCTTGTTGACCAGCAATTCGGGAATCACGCCGATTGCGCGACCGCCTTCGGCCATCACCGTGTCGGCGATCACGCCCATCAGGCCGACCTTGCCGCCGCCATAGACCAGTGCGAGATCGGCCTGCACCAACGCACGGCCGAAGGCGCGCGCGGCTTCGGCGTACAACGGTTTGGCTCCGTCGGAGGAGCCGCAATACACACACACCGACTTCATGCTCAAACGTCCTTCGGTTCGTTACGGGGCGCGGCGCCTTCCTTCGGCGGCAGGTAGTCGTAGAACTCGCGCCTGGGCAGCTTGCCCGAGACGAGGTCGTCGAAAATCTGCCGCGAGCGGCCGCGCAGATAAGGCGCCATCAGCGACACGATCTGTACGCTCACCTGATGCAGCTCCACGCGAATCGTTTCCTGCTCGTTGTATTTGCGCGGGTTCATCACGAACTGGTACGACAGCCAGTAAGTGCCGATCACGCCGACGTTGGTGGCGATCACGTGCAGTTCCTCGGGCGTCGCAACCATTTCACCGTCCGCCACGAGCTGCTCGCAGAACTGACTCGCAAAGCGCACCTTGTGGCTGATGATCTGCTTGAAATGTGTCTCCAGCGTGCGATTGCGCGCCAGCAGATCGTTCAGGTCGCGATACAGAAAGCGATACCGCCACATGAAATCGACCATGTACTGCAGGTACGACCACATTTCGTCGATGGTCGCGCGGTGGTCGTCGGGGAAACGCAGACGCTTTTCGATCTCCTGCTCGAACTGGCTGAAGATGCTGTTGATGATGTCGTCTTTGTTGCGGAAGTGGTAGTACAGGTTGCCTGGACTGATTTCCATTTCCTCGGCGATCGTCGTCGTAGTGACGTTCGGCTCGCCGATTTCGTTGAACAGTTTCAACGACAGCTCGAGAATCCGTTCGCGGGTGCGGCGGGGAGGTTTGGCTTCCATGTCGTCCGGCCCTGGTTACGCCGGGCTGGGCGCGTGGCGGCTTGCCGCTCTAGCGTGATCCACCCGGACGCGGTTGGTATTTTGAGCGCCTCCAAACCTGCCGCTACGCGACAGGCCTGTGAGACTATCGAACGATTATAAACCGACCGTTCTTATACCAAACGGATACTCAGGGTTTTCATTTTCTGGAACGCTGGATCAGGCGCGCCAGGCGATGCTGCAGAGTGGCTTTTGCCGTCATGCATGCTCACAGCAACGCTTTGATCCAACGCACGACGAGTGGCCCGACGATCAGCCCCCACGTCATCACACACATGCCGAGCGCGACCATCACCGCCGCGCTGCCGAGATCTTTGGCACGGCGCGACAACTCATGGCGTTCGAGCGAAATCCGGTCGATGGCCGCCTCGAGACTCGAGTTCAACAATTCCACGATCAGCACCAGCAGTACCGAGCCGAGCAGCAAGACGCGCGACACGGGATCGACGGGCACCAGCACGCCACACGGAATCAGGATCGCGGCGAGCGTGAGTTCCTGACGAAACGCGCTTTCCTCGCGGATCGCCACACGGAACCCGGCAAGCGAATTTTTCATCGCGTGCCACGCGCGGGTCACGCCGCGATTGCCCTTGTACGGATTGAAGGGGAGTGGGGCGAGCGGATCGTCGGGGCTGAGCGGTTCGTTGTGCGGCTCGCTCTCGGGGCTCGGGGGGCTCGGGGGATTCGCGAGGCTCGCGCCGTTCACGCCGTGAAAACCATTCGCGTGATGGACGTGATCCGGCGTGCCGTGCTCGCTCACGTCGTCGAACGGCTCGACGCCGGCGGCGTCGGTGCCGGCATCGACAGCGCGCAACGCGCGGTTCGACGCGCGTGCCGCGGTGGAGTTTCGGGTTCGCATAAGCGGCTCGGCGCGTCGCGTCACGCGGCGGCGCTTTCCTCGCTGTACGAGGTGCGCGGCAGCGGCTTCAGATGGGCCGCGAATTGCTCGGACGCCGCGGCCCACGAGAAGCGTTCAGCCCACGCGCGTGCATGGCTGCGTTCGATCTTCAGCGCTTCGAGGCAGGCTTCGCGCAAGTCCTCGTGCATGGCGCCCGCGCCGCCGTCGCCGAGCACGTCGATCGGACCGGTCACCGGATACGCCGCGACCGGCGTGCCGCAGGCCAGCGCCTCGAGCAGCACGAGCCCGAAGGTATCGGTGCGGCTCGGGAACACGAATACGTCGGCGGCGGCATAGACCTTCGCCAATTCGGCTTGCGTCAGCACACCCAGGTAATTCGCTTGCGGATAGCGCGACTTCAGTTCGGCGAGTGCGGGGCCTTCGCCCGCGACCCACTTCGAGCCGGGCAGGTCGAGCTTGAGAAACGCCTCGACGTTCTTTTCGACCGCCACACGTCCGACGTACAGAAAGATCGGCCGCGCGGTGTTGAGGACCTTCGAGTCCATCTGGTGAAAGATGTCGAGATCGACGCCGCGGGTCCACAGCACCACGTTGGTGAAGCCGAATTTTTCGAGGTCGGCCTTGACCACCGGCGTGGGCGCCATCACGGCCAGCGACGCTTTGTGGAACCAGTGCAGAAACTTGTAGGTGAGCGCGAGCGGAATGCCGAAACGCGCCTGCACGTATTCGGGAAAGCGCGTGTGATAAGCGGTCGTGAACGGCAGCTTGTGCTTGATCGCATAGGCCCGCGCGGCCATGCCGAGCGGACCTTCGGTGGCGATGTGCAGCGCGTCGGGCGCGAAATCGTCAATGCGCTGACGCAGCTTGCGGCCCGGCAGCAGCGACAGGCGAATCTCAGGATAAGTCGGGCACGGGATCGTCTTGAATTCGAGCGGTGTCAGCAGGTCGACCTGGTGGCCGAGTGCGGTGAGTTCGCGCGTGGTGTTTTTCAGCGTACGCACGACGCCATTGACCTGCGGTTCCCATGCATCGGTGACGATCATGATCTTCATCGGTTTCGGCCCAATAGAAGTGGAGAGGGACTACGCGGTCGCCCGGGCCTTTTGCACGCCGACTTCCGGTGCGCGCATCACGGTCCAGTAGATCACCTTGAGTTCGCCTTCATACGTCTCGACGAGTGCCGACAGGCTTTCGACCCAATCGCCGTCGTTGCAATACAGCACGCCGTCGATCTCGCGGATCTCGGCTTTGTGGATGTGTCCACAGACCACGCCGTCGCAACCGCGGCGGCGTGCTTCGTCCGTCATCACGCGCTCGAACGACGAGATGAAATTCACCGCGTTCTTCACCTGGTGCTTCAGGTATTGCGACAGCGACCAGTACGGAAAGCCGAGCCGGCTGCGGATCCGGTTGAACCAGCGGTTCAGGATCAGGATCATCGTGTAGAGCGTGTCGCCGAGATAGGCGAGCCACTTCGCATGCTGGATCACGCCGTCGAACAGATCGCCGTGCACGATCCATAGGCGCTTGCCGGCGAGCGTCGTGTGGAACGCTTCGCCGCGGACGTGGATGTCGCCGAATGCGAGGTCGCAGAACTGGCGCGCGGCTTCGTCGTGATTGCCCGGGACGTAGATCACCTGGGTGCCTTTGCGCGCTTTGCGCAGCACCTTCTGCACGACGTCGTTGTGCGCCTGCGGCCAGTACCAGCCTTTCTTCAACTGCCAGCCGTCGATGATGTCGCCCACGAGATACAGGTATTCCGACTCGTTGTGCCGCAGGAAGTCGAGCAGATACGGTGCCTGACAACCGCTGGAGCCGAGATGGATATCGGATAGCCAGATGGTGCGATAGCGGTGCGGTTCGGCGTGCTCGTCGTCGTGATGGGCGGCCTGCGCGTCGAGCGGGAGCGACGGCACAGGCAACGGCATGCCGTGACTGGGGTTGGGTTCCGGGCGGAACGCGACAGGGTCGACGCTCGGGCCGGTCTGGCGGAACAGGGAAGTCGCGGACGTTTTGGGGTCCATGGCTCACGCGTCGAGTTGCGGTGCCCGTATTGCGCCAGTCGCGCGTGACCGTGCCGTGACAGTCACGAGAAGTTCTTATTACTGTGTCGGAACGGAGACGCGGCGGAGGGGGGGCAAAGAAGGGCGGTGCCGAGAGGTAACCGCAGTCAAGCGAGCGCGGAGCGCGGGCGCGGCGGCGTGAATTGCAGGGCGGCCCGTTTGCTCAGCGCTCGACGCTAATGACGCGCGTACCGGCGAGACGGTCGTGCAGGAATTGACGCTGCGAATCGAAGCGGCCCGTGGTGGCCCACAGCACGAACCAGATCGCGGCGACCACCAGCGTCTGAGGCACGGCGAGACCCAGCAACGGATGCAGCGCGAGCGGCGGCAAAAACCACAGCCAGGCCAGGACGTAACGAGCGATCGCGCGTCCCGTGGACAGCGGCGCCCCGTTGACGGCGACGACGCGCAGGCGCCACGTTTTCATCGGCAGCGTCTGGCCGCTGTGGGTCCAGAACCACACGAAATACAGACCGACCACGAAACCGATCCACGCTGCGAGCAGGTTGTGATGGGTGAGACCGTTGCGTTGCTGCGTCAACGTGCTGAACAGATAGCCCGCAATGAACACGACGCCGAACAGGATCACGGCCTCGTAGAGCAGCGCGGCGAGGCGCCGGCGGACGGTGGGTGCGGTGTCCGATGAATCGGCGGGCAGTGTCGAGGTGGCGAGCGGCTGGGACACGGTCGGGCGGCGCTCAGGAACCGTTAAAGATCGACGGCGCCTCGGACGGCGAAACCGGCACCGGCGTGGCCGGCACGAAACTGCCCGCAGCCGGAATGGCCGGCGCGACGGCCGGGCTCGGCAAGGACGCCGCTGCCGCGGCACTCGCCGCTGCGGCACCGCTCGCGCCGTGCTCCCGGGCATTGACCAGGCGGTCGATGCCCTTGATCTCAGTCTTGCCGGACGGCGGCGCGCTCACCACGCTCGGCCGCCGCTTACGCTCGCTTGCGGCGAGCCGTTCCTTCTGCTCCTCCGGCAATTGCTGATAAGCCTTCCACGCGTTTTGACGGGTTTCGCGCGGCAACTCCTTCGACACCTGGTAGTTTTCGCGCGCAACGCGGCGCTGGTCGGGGGTCATACGCACCCATTCAGTCATTCGGTCATGCAGGCGTTTTTGCGCATCAGGCGACAACTTCGGGTAACGCGACGCGATCTTGATCCATTTTCGCTTGCGTTCGTCGCTGAAGGAATCCCAAAGGCTGGCGAACGGCGCGAGCGCAATGTGCTCGGCCGGGCTCAGGCGGGACCATGCCATCGGGCTATTGCTGTCGGACAGGCCCGGCAGATCGACGGCGAGCGTGGGCGCGGGCGCCTTGGCGGTCGCGTTGCCGCCCGCGGCAGGCGCGCTGGCGGTCGACGGGCTCGGATAAAAGCGCGGATACGTCGCGGCAAACGACACCAGGGCCGCGATCGCGCATCCGAAAACAACGGCCAAGCCGCGCTTGTAACTCACCCGAGGAATCTCCCGCTCAATGGGCGCGTGATAAGTACGCGTTGAAACCGTGGTCGAGATACGCATTGAGCGGCAGGTCGTCGCTTAGCATGGCTGCATCGATATCGGCGAGTTCGGCCGTGCGTTGCTGGTCTTCCCAGTAGGCGATACCCACGAGGCTGACGACCAGCGCGACGAGCGGCCAGGCGAGCGCAAAGCGGCGCAGCGGCGAACGGCGGCGCTGCGGCAGTTCGACTTGCGGCATACCGGCGGGCATGCCGGCACCGGCGAAGGCGGGCACGAACACCGGCGCGCTCACAGTTTCGGGCTTCTTGCGAGCAAGTGCGGCGCGGCGCGCCACGGCGAGCCGGTCGACGGTGGCGGGCGGAATACTGGCGGCGTTTTCGTCGAGCGCGCGGCGCACCTGGCGGGCGAACTCGAGTTCTTTGGTTTCTAGGGAGCTCATAGCGTGATTCCTTTAGCCTTGAGCGCTTGCGCCAGCGTGTGGGTGGCCCGCGAGCAGTGCGTTTTCACGCTACCCTCGGAGCAGCCCATCGCGGCGGCAGTCTCGGCGACATCCATATCTTCCCAATAACGCATGAGAAACGCCTCCCGTTGACGTGCCGGTAACTTTTGGATCTCGTCGTCGATCAACTGTAAGACTTGTTCGCGTTCGAGTTTCTGTTCGTTGCTTTCTGAGCCCGCTGAACCTTGCTGCGCCTCGAATGTTTCGAGGGGGTCGAATTCGTCGTCGTCGGCGTTGCCGAGCGAGGAAAACAAACTGACCCAAGTATTGCGCACTTTGGCACGACGGAAATAGTCGTGCATCGCATTCTGGAGAATACGCTGAAACAGGAGCGGAAGTTCGGCGGGTGGACGGTCGCCGTATTTTTCGGCGAGCTTGATCATCGCGTCCTGCACGATATCGAGCGAGGCGTCGTCGTCCCGCACGGCGTAGACCGTCTGCTTGAATGCGCGCCTTTCGACGCCCGCCAGAAAATCGGCGAGTTCCTTGTCTGATGCCATCCGTTTGGGGGTCGGCGCAGCGTGCGTGCGCGTAATCGGTCGAAAAATGTCGTAAAACTCGCGGATGCTAACAAACTTTCGCCCCCGCTGGGGCGAAACCGGCCCTACCTTGCATCTCTTTAACAAGATTTCGGCGGTTTTTAACCGTTTTTGACGCGTAACGGAATTCAGGAGCCGGGCGCTATGGCAATATTTGCTTGACCGCGCGAACATCTGCAGATATCGTCGCTGGTTCGCAACATAAGTGACTTGTCTCAATTGAGGTGTGGCCCAAGAAGCTCACCTGTCAACTGGACGCGCCGCTTGAACCCGAGCCACAAGCCCGGCAGAGAGCACCCGATCAAATTTTTGCCGAAATTTCGAAAGGTGAATAAATGAATATGCCCAGCGCGGAATTCTCCACGTCGGATACGACCCCTCATCCCGAAGCTGACTCTATCGGCGCCACCGTGCTCATGAAGGCACTGGCCGACGAAGACGTCGAGTTTGTCTGGGGCTATCCCGGCGGCTCGGTACTCTACATTTACGACGAGCTGTACAAGCAGGACAAATTCCAGCACGTCCTCGTGCGCCACGAACAAGCCGCAGTCCACGCCGCCGACGCCTATGCGCGTTCCACCGGCAAAGTGGGTGTGTGCCTCGTGACCTCCGGCCCCGGTGTTACCAATGCGGTGACCGGCATCGCCACGGCCTACATGGATTCGATCCCGATGGTGATCATCAGCGGCCAGGTGCCGACTGCCGCGATCGGTCAGGATGCGTTCCAGGAGTGCGATACGGTCGGCATCACGCGTCCCTGCGTGAAGCACAACTTCCTCGTGAAGGACGTGCGCGACCTCGCCGCCACCGTCAAGAAAGCGTTCTATATTGCCCGTACCGGCCGTCCCGGCCCGGTGCTGATCGATATTCCGAAAGACGTGTCGAAGACGCCGTGCCAGTACGAACCGCTCAAAACCGTTTCGCTGCGCTCGTACAACCCGGTCACGAAAGGTCACTCCGGCCAGATCCGCAAGGCTGTGGCCTTGCTGCTGTCGGCCAAGCGTCCGTATATCTATACCGGCGGCGGCATCATCCTCGCGGATGCATCGCGTGAGCTGAACCAGTTCGCCGACCTGCTCGGCTATCCGGTCACCAATACGTTGATGGGTCTGGGTGGCTACCGCGCGAGCGACAAGAAATTCCTCGGCATGCTCGGCATGCACGGTACGTACGAAGCCAACATGGCGATGCAGCACTGCGACGTGCTGATCGCGATCGGTGCGCGCTTCGACGACCGCGTGATCGGCGACCCGGCGCACTTCGCGTCGCGTCCGCGCAAGATCATCCATATCGACATCGATCCTTCCTCCATCTCCAAGCGCGTCAAGGTCGACATTCCTATTGTCGGCGACGTGAAGGAAGTGCTGAAGGAGCTGATCGAGCAGTTGCAAATGGCCGAGCATGGCCCGGACACCGCGGCGCTCGCCGACTGGTGGAAGGACATCGAAGCCTGGCGCGCCAAAGACTGCCTGAAGTTCGATCGCAAGAGCGACATCATCAAGCCGCAATACGTGGTGGAAAAGGCGTGGGAACTGACCGACGGCAATGCCTTCGTGTGTTCCGACGTCGGCCAGCACCAGATGTGGGCGGCGCAGTTCTATCGCTTCAACAAGCCGCGCCGCTGGATCAACTCCGGTGGCCTCGGCACGATGGGCTTCGGCCTGCCGGCGGCGATGGGCGTGAAGATGGCGCACCCGGACGACGACGTGCTCTGTATCACCGGCGAAGGCTCGATCCAGATGTGTATCCAGGAACTCTCGACCTGCAAGCAGTACGAGACTCCGGTGAAGATCATTTCGCTGAACAACCGCTATCTGGGCATGGTGCGTCAGTGGCAGCAGATCGAATACAGCAAGCGCTATTCGCATTCGTATATGGATGCGCTGCCGGACTTCGTGAAGCTCGCTGAAGCGTACGGCCACGTCGGCATGCGTATCGAACGCACGGCCGATGTCGAGCCGGCGCTGAAGGAAGCGCTGCGCCTGAAAGATCGCACGGTGTTTCTCGATTTCCAGACCGATCCGACCGAAAACGTCTGGCCGATGGTTCAGGCCGGCAAGGGCATCACTGAGATGCTCATGGGTTCGGAAGATCTATAACGACGGTTTCTGCGTTGGCTTCGTCATGCGCGCCTCCACAAAGGGCGAAAGCGGACGAAGCGGCGCGAATCCGCTCGCATACATCGACAAAACATCTGGAAGAAGCGAAACATGAGACACATTATTTCAGTCCTGCTGGAAAACGAACCGGGCGCGTTGTCACGCGTGGTCGGTCTCTTCTCGGCACGCGGCTACAACATTGAAACCTTGACGGTGGCTCCGACCGAAGACCGTTCGCTGTCGCGCATGACCATCGTTTCCATTGGCTCGGACGACGTGATCGAACAGATCACGAAGCATCTGAACCGCCTGATCGAGGTGGTGAAAGTGGTCGACCTTACCGAGGGCGCCCACATCGAGCGCGAGCTGATGTTGATCAAGGTGAGGGCGGTCGGCAAGGAACGTGAGGAGATGAAACGGATGTCGGATATTTTCCGCGGCCGGATCATCGACGTCACAGAAAAGACCTACACGATCGAACTGACGGGCGCGAGCGACAAGCTCGATGCCTTCATCGAAGGGATCGACGCGACTGCGATTCTCGAAACCGTCCGTACGGGCAGTTCGGGCATCGGCCGCGGCGAGCGCATTCTGAAGGTTTGAAGCGGGAGTTGAGTTTGCGGTTTCAGGTTGCATGATCAACCGTCTCGATCGAAGCCGGGCAGTGCCAGTACCGGCACCTGTCCGGCCAGCGACACACCATTCGCAGTATTTGTATTTCACTGATTTCACCGAATTTAGCCAAGGAACCGACATGAAAGTTTTCTACGACAAGGACGCCGACCTCTCCCTCATCAAGGGTAAGCAAGTCACCATCATCGGCTATGGCTCGCAAGGCCATGCTCACGCGCTGAACCTGAGCGAAAGCGGCGTGAAGGTAACGGTCGGTCTGCGCAAGGGCGGCGCATCGTGGAGCAAGGCTGAGAACGCCGGCCTGCAAGTCAAGGAAGTGGCGGAAGCGGTCAAGGGCGCGGACGTCGTCATGATGCTGCTGCCGGACGAGCAGATCGCCGACGTGTACGCGAAGGAAGTGCACACCAACATCAAGCAAGGCGCAGCGCTGGCGTTCGCGCACGGCTTCAACGTGCACTACGGTCAAGTGATCCCGCGCGCGGATCTGGACGTGATCATGATCGCGCCGAAAGCGCCGGGCCACACGGTTCGCGGTACGTACGCGCAAGGTGGCGGCGTACCCCACCTGATCGCCGTTGCGCAAGACAAGTCGGGCGCAGCACGTGACATCGCGCTGTCATACGCAGCAGCGAACGGCGGCGGCCGTGCCGGCATCATCGAAACGAACTTCCGCGAAGAAACGGAAACCGACCTGTTCGGCGAACAAGCCGTGCTGTGCGGCGGTACGGTCGACCTGATCAAGGCCGGCTTCGAAACGCTGGTGGAAGCGGGTTACGCGCCGGAAATGGCGTACTTCGAGTGCCTGCACGAACTGAAGCTGATCGTCGACCTGATCTACGAAGGCGGCATCGCGAACATGAACTACTCGATCTCGAACAACGCTGAATATGGCGAATACGTGACGGGTCCGCGTATCGTGACGGCTGAAACGAAGAAGGCGATGAAGGCCGTGCTGACGGACATTCAGACCGGCGAGTACGCAAAGAGCTTCATCATCGAAAACAAGGCTGGCGCACCGACGCTGCAATCGCGCCGCCGTCTGACGGCCGAGCACCAGATCGAAACGGTGGGTGCCAAGCTGCGTTCGATGATGCCGTGGATCGCCGCGAACAAGCTGGTCGACCAGTCGAAGAACTAAGAAGCGAGCCTTACCGCATCTGACCGGCGCGGCGCATAGCCGCAGCGGCCGGTAATGCAAAAAGCCGTCCAAGGGTGCTGAACCCTGGGCGGCTTTTGCTATCCTACGGTTTTACAAAAATACAGAAGCCATCCATGAATTACCCTCATCCGATCATCGCGCGAGAAGGCTGGCCGTTCATCGCCATCGCGGCCGTCGTTGCATTACTGGTTCATGCCTTCGCGGGATTCGGCTTTGCATGGCTGTTCTGGCTGATCCTGATCTTCGTCGTGCAGTTTTTCCGCGATCCGGCACGCCCGGTTCCGACTCAGGCGAACGCCGTACTGTGCCCGGCCGACGGCCGTATCGTCGCGGTCGAGACAGCGCATGATCCGTATGCCAACCGTGAAGCGCTGAAGATCAGCGTGTTCATGAACGTTTTCAATGTCCACTCGCAGCGCTCGCCGGTGGATGGCGCGATCTCCAAGGTCGAATATTTCCCGGGTGCGTATCTGAATGCCGCCGTGGATAAGGCTTCGCTCGAAAACGAGCGCAACGCGGTGGTGATCGAAATGGCCGGCGGCCAGACGGTGACCTCGGTGCAGATCGCCGGTCTGATCGCGCGACGTATTCTTTGTTACGTACGCTCAGGCGAGCCGCTCACGCGTGGCCAGCGTTATGGTTTTATCCGGTTTGGTTCGCGCGTCGACGTGTATTTGCCGGTGGGCAGCCGTCCGCGTGTGTCGATCGGCGAGAAGGTTTCCGCGTCGTCGACGATCCTCGCTGAACTATAAAGCGGCACCAAGGAGGTTTTCCGAATGGCCGCATTCAAACCGCGTCGACCCCGCAACAGCGGGCAGCTCCCGCGTCCGTTCCGCCGTAACAAGCCGATCGTGGCAGAGTCGGTGGCAGTCGACAGCCGGCGCGCGCAGCGTCAGCAGTTCCTGAGAAAGCGCGGCATTTATCTGCTGCCGAACGCGTTCACCACCGCAGCGCTTTTTTGCGGCTTCTTCGCCGTCGTGCAGGCGATGAACGTGCGCTTCGAAGTCGCGGCGATCGCGATTTTCGTGGCGATGGTGCTGGACGGCATGGACGGCCGGGTCGCGCGTATGACGCATACGCAAAGCGCGTTCGGCGAACAGTTCGACAGCCTCTCCGATATGGTGTCGTTCGGTGTGGCGCCGGCGCTGGTGATGTACGAGTGGATTCTGAAGGATCTCGGCCGCTGGGGCTGGCTCGCGGCGTTCGTCTACTGTTCGGGGGCGGCGTTGCGTCTCGCCCGCTTCAATACGAACATCGGCGTGGTCGACAAGCGTTTCTTCCAGGGCATGCCGAGCCCGGCGGCCGCGGCGCTGATCGCCGGTTTCGTGTGGCTCGCCACCGACAACCGCGTGCCGCTCAAGCTGGTGTGGCTGCCGTGGGTGGCCTTCGTGCTGACCATCTACGCCGGTGTGACAATGGTGTCGAACGCGCCGTTCTACAGCGGCAAGGCACTCGACGTGCGGCATCGCGTGCCGTTCGGCGTGATTCTGCTGGTGGTGGTGGCGTTCGTGCTGGTGTCGTCCGATCCGCCGCTGATGCTGTTCGGCCTGTTCGTGCTGTACGGTTTGTCGGGCTATGTGTTCTGGGGCTATCAGGCCGTGCGGGGCAGGGCGAATCCGGCTCGGTCCGTGGGGCGGGACTGATAAAGCGCGCCTCCAGTGCACGGACGCGGCGTGAGAAAACGGCAGCCTTCCCAGGCTGCCGTTTTTCGTTCCTGAGCCCGTCCCGTGGCGCGCGGCAGGCAGGTCTGACGCCAATTGCACGATGACGGGAATGCCGCTATAGTCGTTCGATGAATGCGTTCCCGTTTGAGTAGCACGAGCCTCCACAAGGCGGTGCGCCGCCAGGCGCGCTAGTGCTGCCGCGTCTACCGCGCTGATCGCTACCGTTTCCGCCCTCCGTCTGCCTCGTCTATGGTTTAGCGTCGCCAGCGGTGGCGCAAACACCCGAATTCCAATATCCGATCCCCGCAATTGAACGACTCCCCAGGAGACCCGACATGGCCGACAAGCTGATCATATTCGACACCACGTTGCGTGACGGCGAGCAATCGCCCGGCGCGTCAATGACGAAAGAAGAAAAAATCCGTATCGCGAAGCAACTCGAACGGATGAAGGTGGACGTGATCGAAGCAGGCTTCGCGGCCAGCTCGAATGGCGACTTCGATTCGATCCACACGATCGCGGGCCTGATCAAGGACAGCACGGTCTGCTCGCTGGCCCGTGCCAACGATAAAGACATTCAACGCGCTGCTGACGCCCTCAAGCCGGCCGATCATTTCCGCATCCACACGTTCATTGCAACGTCGCCGCTGCATATGGAAAAGAAGCTGCGCATGACGCCGGATCAGGTGTTCGAACAGGCGAAGCTGGCGGTGCGTTTTGCGCGCAAATTCACGGACGACGTCGAGTTTTCACCGGAAGACGGCAGCCGCTCGGACATGGATTTCCTGTGCCGTGTGCTGGAAGCGGTGATCGCCGAAGGCGCGACGACCATCAACATTGCGGATACGGTCGGCTACGGCGTGCCGGAGTTGTACGGCCAGCTCGTCAAGACGCTGCGTGAGCGTATTCCGAACTCGCACAAGGCCGTGTTCTCGGTGCATTGCCATAACGACCTCGGCATGGCGGTGGCGAATTCGCTGGCCGGCGTGCAGATCGGCGGCGCGCGTCAGGTCGAGTGCACGATCAACGGTCTCGGTGAGCGCGCGGGTAATACGTCGCTCGAAGAAATCGTGATGGCGGTGAAGACCCGCAAGGATTACTTCGGCCTCGATGTCGGTCTCGATACGACGCAGATCGTGCCGGCTTCGAAACTGGTGTCGCAGATCACGGGTTTCGTTGTGCAGCCGAACAAGGCGGTGGTGGGTGCGAACGCGTTCGCGCATGCATCCGGTATTCACCAGGACGGCGTGCTGAAAGCGCGCGACACGTACGAAATCATGCGCGCGGAAGATGTAGGCTGGAGCGCGAACAAGATCGTGCTTGGCAAGCTGTCGGGCCGCAATGCGTTCAAGCAACGTCTGCAGGAACTGGGTATCGCGCTCGATAGCGAAGGCGAGTTGAATACCGCGTTCGCGCGCTTCAAGGAACTGGCCGACCGCAAGTCGGAAATCTTCGACGAAGACATCATCGCGATCGTCACGGAGGAGTCGGCCGAGGCGCAAGAGAAGGAGCACTACAAGTTTCTGTCGCTGTCGCAGCATTCGGAAACCGGCGAGCAGCCGCACGCGAAGATCGTGTTCTCGGTTGAGGGTAAGGAAGTGACCGGGGAAGCACGCGGCAACGGTCCGGTGGACGCCACGCTCAATGCGATTGAAACGGAAGTGGGCAGCGGGTCAGAATTGCTGCTGTACTCGGTGAACGCCATCACAACCGGTACGCAGGCGCAGGGCGAAGTGACCGTGCGACTGTCGAGGAGTGGGCGTATCGTCAACGGCGTGGGCACCGATCCGGATATCGTCGCGGCTTCCGCGAAGGCCTATATCTCGGCGCTGAACAAGCTGCATTCGAATTTCGATAAGTTGAACCCGCAACGTTCGGAGTGATCGGAGCAGGGCGCGCTGGCTGCGTGCCTGCATAACCGTATGCGTCGAAGCCCCGTGCCCTGAAAAGCACGGGGCTTCGTGTTTTTGCGGCGCTTTCTTTTCGTTTGTACCGCGGCACTGATAAGTGCCGGGCTTCGCGGCGGCTAGCTTTTACGCTCCCTGTGCCTCTCAGGAGCACAGGGTCTCCTGGATTGGCCGCGCACGTCTTACGCGCGGCGTGCGCTCAAGCTACTCCGTCGCCGCACGCCGCAGCGACCACCCGCGCGCTGCGCGTGCCTGTGCCTGCACCTGATGCCGCACTTCAACCGCGATCTCGCGGCGCGGCGCATCGGCAACAAACGCGTCCAGCAATTCGCGCACATCGTGATCGACGAAGTCGGCACGCGTTGCGTCGACGATCAAGGTCGCGCCGTCGGGAATCTGCTGCAGATAGTGCTTGAGCGGCACCTTGCCGAGAAACGACACGTCTTTGCGAAACGACAGCAGATAGTGATCGCCATGTTGCGCGAGCACGATCGGGCTGCGCAGATTTGCATACAGGGCGAGCAACACGCTGCACAGAATGCCGAGCACGATGCCGACGAGCAGATCGGTCGCGAGCACGCCGACCAGCGTGACGATGAACGGCGCAAATGGCGCGAAGCCTTGCCTGGCGACGGCAACGAACAACGAAGGTTTGGCGAGCTTCACGCCGGTGAAGATCAGAATTGCCGCGAGGCAGGCAAGCGGAATCAGGTTGATGACACGGGTGAGCGCGAACACGCTCATCAGCAGCAACACACCATGAATGATCGCGGAGAGCCGGCTTTGCGCGCCCGCATGCACATTGGCGGAACTGCGCACAATAACCGAGGTGATCGGCAAGCCACCGATCGCGCCGGCGATCAGATTGCCCACGCCCTGTGCCTTCAGTTCGCGATCCGGTGGCGCGCGGCGTCGCGCGGGGTCGATCTGTTCGACTGCTTCGAGGCTCAAGAGCGTTTCGAGACTCGCGACGATCGCCAGTGTGATGGCGACGCGCCAGACATCGGGATTGACCATTTGCGCGAAGTGCGGCCCGAAGTCGGCTCCTTCGAGGGCGAGTTGCAACGCGGCGAATGTTTCGAGCGAAGGCAGCGCGACGCGATGTTCGGCAGGCGGCGCGAACGTCGGAGCGAGCAGGCTGAGCAGCAACGTCGCGCCGATCCCCAGCAGAACCACGGCAAGCGGCGCGGGTACGAGACGCACGAGCATAAAGCGGCGCAACGCGCGCGTCTCCCAGCCCGCCAGAATCGCCAGCGACAGCAACGTGATCACGCAGGCCGCAAGCGATATCGAGCCGAACGGCGTTGTTACGCTGCCGGCCACTTGGGCGGCAGCTTGCGACCCGGCCGACGCACTCGATGCGAAGAGCCCAAGCGCAAGCGGAATTTGTTTGACGATCAGCAGCACGCCGATGGCCGCAAGCATGCCTTTGATCACCGGTGATGGCACATAGGCCGCAAATCTGCCGGCCTTCAGCATGCCGAAGCCGAACTGAATCGCGCCGGACAGCAGCACGGCGAGCAGGAAGGCGGAGAAACTACCGAGCTGCGCGATCCCGTCGACGACGATCACAACGAGGCCCGCCGCCGGCCCGCTGACGCTCAAGCGCGAGCCGCTCAATACGGCCACCACGAGACCGCCTACGATGCCCGACACAAGCCCGGCAAATGGCTCGACACCCGACGCGTTAGCGATGCCCAGACACAGCGGCAATGCCACCAGAAAAACGACCGTGCCGGCAAACAGATCGCGCTGAAACGTGGCAAGAAAAGCTCGAAGATTCATGGAGTCGAAGCCGTAGTGTTGGGAATTGCGTGTGCGAAGAAGGTCGAACCCAAGAGCCCGGTTCCCGATAGAAGGTGCGTCCTAGGCGGCGCTATGAGCGGCTGTCATGCAGGTCATCGCGTCGTCAGGTTCGTAGCCGGATGTCAGTACCTTGATGCGCCCGTCTTCGAGCGCGAAGATCCAGCCGTGAACGAGTGGTGCGGGATCGGCACCCTGCACGATCGGACTTGCGCGTAACTGGCGCACCTGTTCGAGCACGTTCAATTCCGCGAGACGATCGACACGCTCGCGCTCGCTCGCATGGCTTTCGAGCTCGTCGTCATGCTTTCTTGCTAGCGCGCATAGAGGCGCGATCCTGCGATTCACGTGCGGCAGCGCCGGTTCCGGCGGCAGCAGCGCGGCGCGCACACCGCCGCAGCCATAATGACCGCAGACGATCACGTGTCCCACCTTCAGCACCCGAACCGCGTATTCGAGGACGCTCGCGGAGTTGTCGTCGTCGGGATGAAAAAGGTTGGCGATGTTGCGGTGAACGAACAGATCGCCTGGCTCGCAATGGGTGATCGTTTCAGCGGGCACGCGGCTGTCCGAGCAGCCGACCCACAGCACATGCGGATTCTGGCCGCGCACCAGATCACGGAAAAATCCGGGATTGCGCGTAGCGGTTTCATGCGCCCATGCGACGTTGGCGACCAGCAGGCGTTTCGGACGATTCATCGATAGCGGCTCCGTAAGTAGGGCGATTCGATTCGTAGCTGAGCCTCAGCCGCTCGCGAACAGCGCAGGGCGTGTGGACAGCGCCGAATCAATTATTACTAAAAGCTTTCTATCGAAAAATAAATCGATGTGCACGAAATAAAATTCGCCTGCATGCGTCATAAATAAAAAAAACCGCCTGAAGAGGCGGCGTTGCAGAACGATGCGCAAGGGGTTCGAGCGAACGCTCAGAACAGACTGCGGCGATCCGGATCGTGCAGCGGATCAGGCGTTTTCTGCGTGAGCCGCACAATGCCCTGATCGTCGAAGTAAAAGCTGTACATCATGTACCAGACGTTGTCTTCCAGGTAGCGATACGTCCAGACTTCGCGCTTCATCAATGGGAAGTACGACGTTTCGACGGGGCGGCCGAAGTTCACCAGCACGTCGCTCTTTGTCCACTTGCCGATTTCCGCCCGGTAGAACTCGTTGGGTTGAAGCACCTGGCGCACGGTGACGATCTTGCCGGAGGCGTCGATGTCGGCGGCGGTGGTGGTTTCGCCCATCGGCTGGGTCGGCCACATCAGCCGCTTGCCGCCGTTTGGCAGGTCGTAGGTTTCACGCGGCGCGCCGAGCCGGGCAACGATGGTCGATTCGTCCGCGCCTTGGCTGTATTGCTGCCAGGGCTGCACGCAGCCGGCAAGCGTCACCGTGAGCGTGAGCGCGCTCAGGCAGGCGAGCGCGGCGCGGCGCAGGCGTGCTGCGGGCGGCGCTTCGATCGAGGCCGCCGTGGATAGGTGGCGGTTGAACATGACTTCCTCCGATGGCATTTGAATAGCGGTTTTTATCATCGAGACACATTATTTTGACACGGGCGGCCGCAAAAAGATTTGCGCTTCGTGCGACGTGTACCTGGATGTGGAATAACGGATTCGCCGGCTTGCTTATTCCATCTGGAACGCCCTATGATCCGCGCTTCGACGAATCCAGCGCGGCAATGACGATGACCAAGTGGCAACGGGCGGCAGCAGCGGCAGCCTTTGCGCTGGCGGCGATTTCGATGGCCGCGACGGCTCACGCCGCGGCAGATACCGCGTCTGGTTCGGCAAGCAAGCCAGTCAATCAGCCCGCGGGGGCGCCGATCCAACTGGCGCTGATCGAGGGGATGTCCGGGCCATTCGCGAACGCGGGCGCGGCGGCGGAGCGCAATCTGCGCTTTGGCGTCGAACAGGTGAATGCGCAGGGCGGCGTGAAGCTCGCCGACGGCGCACATCCGCTCGAACTGGTCGTGCTTGACAGCAAGGGCAGTACCGAGGAGGCGTTGGTGCAACTGCGCGCCGCGGCGGACTGCCACATCGGTTACATCATGCAGGGCAACAGTTCGGCCGTGGCGGCCGCGCTGATCGGCGCGATCGACAAACAGAACAGCCGCGAGCCGGGCAACCGCGAACTGTTCCTTAATTATTCCGCCGACGATCCCGCTCTGACCAACGCCAATTGCAGTTTCTGGCACTTCCGCTTCGACGCGCCTGCGGGCATGCGCATGGATGCACTTGCTGACGTGATCCAGCGCGACAAGGCGGTGAAGAAAGTCTATCTGCTTAATCAGGACTACAGCTTCGGCCACGATGTCAGCAGCCTCGCGCGCTCGACGCTGGCCGCGAAGCGGCCCGATATTGCTGTCGTCGGCGACGAATTTCATCCGATCGGCCGCGTGAAGGACTTCGCGCCGTACATCGCGAAGATCCGCGCGAGCGGCGCGGACGCGGTTATCACCGGCAACTGGGGCAACGATCTGACGCTGCTCGTCAAGGCGGCGAGGGCGCAGGGGCTGGACACCCGCTTCCACACGCTCTACGGCAATAGCCTTGGCGCGCCTGCCGCGTTGGGCGATGCCGGCGTCAAGCACGTGATCGCGGTGGCCGACTGGCACCCCAACGCCGGCGGTGCGGCCTCCGATGCGTGGTATGCCGCCTTTCGCGCCCGTTTCCCGGCGGCCCGGGACGACTACCCGGTGCTGCGCATGCCGTTGATGATCGAAACCCTCGCCGCGGCCGTGAGTCGCGCCGGCAGTGCGGACCCGGCTGCTGTCGCGCGGGCTCCGGAGGGGATCAGGTTCGACAACGGCTTTCACGCCTCCTGGATGCGGGCGGAGGACCATCAGCTGATCCAGCCCCTTTACGTGATGGAGATGGACAAGGCCGGCACGCCTGGCGTCAAGTTCGACAACGAAGGTTCAGGCTACGGTTTCCGCACGGTGCTGGCGTTGCCGCCCGGGCGCACGGTGCCGACGACCGTGTGCAAGATGAAGCGGCCGTAAAGCCGGCTCGAGCCGGCCTGAGCCAGCCTGAGCTGCCCGCGATCCTGCCCGGCACAGCAGGGTTCGCGGCCGGATTGGGCTGTGCTACAATACGCGTCCCGTTGTAAGGCATATCGCATGTTTGCAGTTTGTAAATAATGCGAAGGTACCCACGGGTAACCCACGGCACGGCCTTTCTTCCGTGACCGCCTGTCTAGTTCTCAAGGAAATCGACATGTCCGCAGTTGAAACAAGCAAGAAGTCCGACGTCGTTGCGCAATTCGCACGCGCAGCTAACGACACCGGCTCCCCCGAAGTTCAGGTCGCGCTGCTCACGACCCGAATCAACGAACTGACCGTTCACTTCAAGGCACACACGAAGGATCACCACAGCCGCCGCGGTCTGCTGCGCATGGTGAGCCGCCGCCGTAAGCTGCTCGACTACCTGAAGGGTAAGGACGCGGATCGTTACCGCGCACTGATCGAAAAGCTGGGTCTGCGTAAGTAATCGGCCAGTCGTTCAGCAAGATGCCTGTGTCAGTTCCACTGATACAGGCATTTTGTTTTTGCACGGTGCGCTTCATGTGATGTGCACCGCCAGCAGGCCGCGGTAGCGTGACGGTTCATGCGGCGGCTAGCAGGAAAACAGCAGTAAAAAAAGCAGCAAAAAAGCAGCAAAAAGAGAAAGACGACCGGGCTCCAGGGGCAGAGCTTTGTGTCATTCCAGCGGTTCGCGCACACGTCACGTGGGGCGTGCTTCTCTGGAATGGCATAACACTACTCTTCCCATGTGGCGCCGGTCCTGGCGTTGCCGCGCCGCTTCTGGTCCGCGCGGCATATCGATGAGGAAAAGCAATGACTATGTTCAACAAGATCGTCAAAGAATTTAAGTGGGGACAACACAACGTCCGTCTCGAAACGGGCGAAATCGCTCGTCAGGCAGGCGGTGCGGTGATCGTCGATGTCGAAGACACCGTTGTGCTGGCTACCGTGGTCGGTGCCAAGACCGCCAAGCCGGGCCAGGACTTCTTCCCGCTGACCGTCGATTACCTCGAAAAGACCTACGCAGCAGGCAAGATCCCCGGTGGTTTCTTCCGCCGTGAAGGCCGCCCGTCGGAAGGCGAAACGCTGATCTCGCGCCTGATCGACCGTCCGTTGCGTCCGCTGTTCCCGGAAGGCTTCTACAACGAAGTCCAGGTCGTGATCCACGTCCTGTCGCTGAACCCCGAAATCCCCGCTGACATCCCCGCGCTGATCGGCGCGTCGGCGGCGCTCGCCGTGTCCGGTCTGCCGTTCAACGGCCCGGTCGGCGCAGCACGCGTGGCCTACATCAACAACGAATACGTGTTGAACCCGACGCGTCCGCAAATGAAGGAATCTGCGCTCGACCTGATCGTCGCCGGTACGGAGCGCGCGGTGCTGATGGTGGAATCCGAAGCGCAGCAACTGAGCGAAGAAGTGATGCTCGGCGGCGTGGTGTTCGGCCATGAGCAAATGCAGATCGCGATCGACGCGATCCATGAGCTGGTCCGTGAAGGCGGCAAGCCGGAATGGGATTGGCAGCCGGCAGCGAAGAACGAGCCGCTGATCGCACGCGTGACGGAACTGGCACAAGCCGATCTGCTCGCCGCTTATCAGCTCCGCGATAAACAAGCCCGTTCGGCCAAGCTGAAGGAAGTCTACGCAGCAACGTCGGCCAAGCTGGAAGAAGAAGCAGCGGCAGCCGGCACGGTTGCAGCGGACAAGGCCAGCGTCGGCAACGTGTTGTTCGACATTGAGGCGAAGATCGTCCGTACGCAGATCCTGAACGGCGAACCGCGTATCGACGGCCGCGACACGCGCACCGTGCGTCCGATCGAAATCCGTACCGGCGTGCTGCCGCGTACGCACGGCTCGGCCTTGTTCACGCGCGGCGAAACGCAAGCCATGGTGGTCGCAACGCTGGGCACGAAGGGCGACGAGCAGAACATCGACGCGCTCGAAGGCGAGTACCGCGAACGCTTCATGCTCCACTACAACATGCCTCCGTTCGCGACCGGCGAAACGGGCCGCGTCGGTTCGCCGAAGCGCCGTGAAATCGGTCACGGCCGTCTGGCCAAGCGCGCGCTGGCTGCGTGCCTGCCGAGCGCCGACGAATTCGGCTACTCGATTCGCGTCGTGTCGGAAATCACCGAATCGAACGGTTCGTCGTCGATGGCTTCGGTGTGCGGCGGCTGCCTCGCACTGATGGACGCCGGCGTGCCGATGAAGGCACACGTCGCCGGCATCGCGATGGGCCTGATCCTGGAAGGCAACAAGTTTGCCGTGCTGACCGACATCCTCGGCGACGAAGATCACCTCGGCGACATGGACTTCAAGGTGGCGGGTACCGAGCAAGGCGTGACCGCGCTGCAGATGGACATCAAGATCCAGGGCATCACGAAGGAAATCATGCAGGTCGCCCTCGCGCAAGCGAAGGAAGGCCGTATGCACATCCTCGGCAAGATGACCTCGGCTGTGTCGGGCGCGAACACAGTGCTGTCGGACTACGCACCGCGCATGATCACCATCAAGATCAATCCGGAAAAGATCCGCGACGTGATCGGCAAGGGTGGTTCGGTGATCCGCGCGCTGACCGAAGAAACCGGCACGACGATCGATATCTCGGACGACGGCGTCGTCACCATCGCCAGCACGAGCAGCGAAGGGATGGCCGAAGCGAAGAAGCGTATCGAGAACATCACGCTGGAAGTGGAAGTGGGCCAGGTGTACGAAGGTACTGTGCTTAAACTGCTCGATTTCGGCGCGATCGTGAACATCCTGCCGGGCAAGGACGGTCTGCTGCACATTTCCGAAATCGCCAACGAGCGTATCAAGGACATCAACGACTACCTGAAGGACGGCCAGCAGGTGAAGGTCAAGGTCATCCAGACGGACGAAAAGGGCCGTGTGCGTTTGTCGGCCAAGGCGTTGCTGAACGACGCCCCGAACGGCGCGCCGCAAGGCGAATCGACGCCGCAGTAATGCGGTAGCAGGACGACGGCCGGCAGCGCGAATGCGTGCCGGCCGTTTTTCATGAAGGGTGCAGGGTGGATTGCGTTGCAAGCAGGTGCAAACCGGCACAAACAGGTACTCTGTTCGCACGAAGCATTTCGTCGCGGTTCAGACGATTTCCGCTGGTGGGCAACGCAATCCAATCTTGGAGCTGACGCAGATGAAAGCGATCGAAATCACCGAATTCGGTGCGCCGGAAGTCCTCAAGCTGGCTGAGCGGCCCATGCCCCAGCCAAAAGCGGGCGAGGTGCTGATCAAGGTGGCGGCATCGGGCATCAACCGTCCGGACGTGTTCCAGCGCAAAGGGGGCTACGCGCCGCCGCCGGGCGCTTCGGACTTGCCGGGGCTGGAGGTGGCGGGTGAGATCGCCGGCGGCACAATCGACGAGAAGAGCAATCCGTTCGGTCTGAAAGTGGGCGACCGAGTGTGTGCATTGCTCGCGGGCGGTGGTTACGCGGAATACGCGGCCGCGCCGCTGTTGCAGTGCTTGCCGGTGCCCGCCGGCTTGTCGGATGTCGAGGCGGCTTCGCTGCCGGAAACATTCTTCACGGTGTGGAGCAATGTGTTCGACCGTGCACAGCTTGGCAAGGGCGAAGGCGCGCCGAATGAGACGCTGCTGGTGCAGGGCGGCTCGAGCGGCATTGGTGTGACGGCAATCCAGATCGCCCATGCGCTGGGCTTTCGCGTATTCGCCACGGCCGGATCGGACGAAAAGTGCCGCGCCTGCGAAGCGCTTGGCGCAGAGCGAGCGATCAACTACAAGACTGAGGATTTCGTCGAAGTCATCAAGTCGCTGACGAACGATCGCGGTGTCGACGTGATCCTCGACATGGTGGCGGGCAGCTATGTGCCCCGTGAGCTGACCGCGCTGGCCGACGGCGGCCGTATCGTGCTGATCGCCTTGCTGGGCGGCGCGAAAGCGGAGCTGAATCTGAACGAAGTACTGCGCCGCCGTTTGACGGTGACGGGTTCGACGCTGCGTCCGCGGCCGATCGAGTTCAAGGCGAAGATCGCTGCGCAATTGAAAGAGCGCGTGTGGCCGCATCTCGAGGATGGCCGCATCAAGCCGGTGGTGCACCGTGTATTTCCGGCCGCGCGAGCTGCTGAAGCGCACGAGTTGATGGAAAGCAGCACGCACGTCGGCAAGATCGTGCTGACCTGGGGTCAGGACGCTTGACGCGGTCAGCTTGACAGGTCGGTTTGACCCGATCCCCCCCACGCAGTAAAATTGCGCGTTTTGCGCACGCCGCATGAATCCAGAAGGCGGGCTGTAAGCGCAAACCAAGTCCGCCGCCAATACAAGATGTGAGACGACGAGACAATGTCGAAACAACGAGCCAAACTGGTAGTCGGTAACTGGAAGATGCACGGGCGCCTCGCCGACAACGCAACGCTATTGCAGGCCGTGGCGCAAGGCGCGGACGAATTGCCGGCTGATGTACGCGTCGGCGTTTGTGTGCCGAGCCCTTATCTCGCGCAGACTCAATCGTTGCTGGAAGGCAGCAAGGTCGTGTGGGGCGTGCAGGACGTCTCCGCATTCACGCATGGAGCCTATACCGGCGAAGTGGCGGCGCAGATGGTGGTGGATTTCGGCGCCACGCTTGCAATTGTTGGGCACTCGGAGCGTCGTGCCTACCATCGTGAAAGTGCAGAATTAGTTGCAGTAAAGACTCAGCGTGCACTGGAAACGGGTTTGACCCCGATCGTGTGTGTCGGTGAAACGCTTGAAGAGCGTGAAGCCGGTTCGACGGAGCAGGTGGTCGGCGCGCAACTGGATGCCGTGCTGGCGAAGTTGTCGGTGGAAGAGGCGGCGCGTATTGTCGTCGCGTATGAGCCGGTCTGGGCGATCGGTACCGGCAAGAGCGCCACGTCGGATCAGGCGCAGGCAGTCCATGCTTTCCTGCGCTCGCGTCTGGCGGCAAAAGGCGCAGGGGTGGCGGCTGTACCGTTGTTGTATGGCGGCAGTGTGAAGCCGGAGAATGCGGAAGAATTGTTCCGCGAGCCGGATATCGACGGTGGCCTGATCGGCGGCGCGTCGTTGAAAGACCAGGATTTCCTGGCGATCTGCAGAGCGGCAGCCGCGACGAGCGTCGCCGGTTAAGCAGGGCGCCTTGGCGTGGATGACGCAATCCCGCGTGACACGCTTTGTGTGGCGCGGTTAAATAAAGACTCAGGTGGGTGTGATGCTGTATTTGAAAACATTGATTATCGTCGTTCAGTTGTTGTCGGCACTTGGGGTCATCGGCCTTGTCTTGCTGCAACACGGCAAAGGCGCCGATATGGGCGCGGCTTTCGGTAGCGGCGCATCGGGCAGCCTGTTCGGCGCGACCGGTTCGGCAAACTTTTTGTCGCGTACTACGGCGGTGCTCGCAGCCGTGTTTTTTGTAACGACATTGACGCTCACGTATCTCGGCGCGTATCGTGCGAAACCGTCCGCAGGCTTGCTGGGCGCGGCTGTGACTGCACCTGTCGCGGCGTCTGCAGCATCCGCGCCGGCAGGCGGATCGGCTGTATTGCCGGCGTCGGCTGCGTCCGTCCCGGCGACAGACGTGCCGAAATAAATTTTTCGTTCAAAGTGCTTTTGTGCGTTGAACAAACTGTTTAGACCAGTTACAATCTAAGTCTTGAAGCGATTCGCGGGTTTTATAAGTTGTTTTCCCGGATTGCAGTTAGTGCCGACGTGGTGAAATTGGTAGACACGCTATCTTGAGGGGGTAGTGGCGAAAGCTGTGCGAGTTCGAGTCTCGCCGTCGGCACCAAATGTTATCTAAATGCCAGCCGCTTGCTTCGCTTCGGCTGGCATTTTCACTTCTGACGCGTGGTTTGCGTTTGGCTTGCGGCATTGTGCATTGTCGAAGTGATTTCGCGTCAGGAGTGCTATGCTCTTGGCGGCATTCAGAACCAACCGATAGAGGATAGTCTTGAACCTCGCAGCCTATTTCCCCGTCTTGTTGTTCCTCATTGTGGGCACCGGTTTAGGCGTAGCACTGGTCAGCATTGGCAAGATCCTCGGTCCCAGCAAGCCCGATACCGAGAAAAACGCACCATATGAGTGCGGCTTCGAAGCATTCGAAGATGCGCGCATGAAGTTCGATGTGCGTTACTACCTCGTCGCCATTCTCTTCATCATTTTCGACCTTGAAACCGCGTTCCTGTTCCCGTGGGGCGTGGCCCTGCGCGACATCGGCTGGCCCGGTTTCATGGCAATGATGATTTTCCTGCTCGAATTCCTGTTGGGCTTTGCCTATATCTGGAAGAAGGGCGGCCTCGACTGGGAATGATGGATTAATCGCCGGTTTGCGAGGGTGGCCATGGCTTGCCACCCCGTCTGGAGTGGAAAGCAAATGAGTATCGAAGAGGTCTTGAAGGAAGGGTTTGTCACCACGACGGCTGACAAACTGATCAACTGGACGCGCACCGGCTCGCTGTGGCCGATGACGTTCGGTCTCGCGTGCTGCGCGGTCGAGATGATGCATGCGGGCGCTGCCCGTTATGACCTTGACCGTTTCGGCGTGGTGTTTCGTCCGAGTCCGCGGCAGTCGGACGTGATGATCGTCGCCGGCACGCTGTGCAACAAGATGGCGCCGGCTCTGCGCAAGGTCTACGATCAGATGGCCGAGCCGCGCTGGGTGATTTCGATGGGCTCGTGCGCGAACGGCGGCGGCTACTACCATTATTCCTATTCGGTAGTGCGCGGCTGCGATCGGATCGTGCCGGTCGACGTCTACGTGCCGGGTTGCCCGCCTACGGCGGAGGCGCTGGTGTACGGCGTGATCCAGTTGCAGGCCAAGATCCGTCGCACCAACACAATCGCCCGTCAATAAGGCCAACGCCTCCCCCACAATATGGCAAGCAAACTCGAGACCCTGAAAGCGAACATCGAGGCGGCCTTTGGCGGCCTCCTGTTGAGCACCACCGAGGCAATCGGTGAGTTGACGATCGTCGTGAAGGCGAGCGACTACATCAATGTGGCAACGCGTCTGCGCGACGACCGCTCGCTCGGTTTCGAGCAACTGGTCGATCTGTGCGGCGTGGACTATCAGACCTACGCAGATGGCGCATACAACGGCCCGCGTTTCGCGGCCGTTCTGCATTTGTTGTCGGTGCAGAACAACTGGCGTTTGCGTCTGCGAGTGTACGCGCCGGACGACGAAGTGCCGATCGTCGCGTCAGTCGTCGATATCTGGAGTTCGGCCAACTGGTACGAGCGCGAAGCATTCGACCTGTACGGCATCGTCTTCGAAGGCCACCCGGACCTGCGCCGCATCCTGACCGACTACGGTTTCATTGGTCACCCGTTCCGTAAAGATTTTCCTGTCTCCGGTTACGTTGAAATGCGTTACGACCCGGAAGAGAAGCGCGTCGTCTATCAGCCTGTGACGATCGAGCCGCGGGAAATCACGCCGCGCGTGATCCGCGAGGATCGCTATGGCGGTCTGAAACACTAAGAGAACGCCATGGCAGAGATCAAGAACTACACGCTCAACTTCGGCCCTCAGCATCCGGCAGCGCACGGTGTGCTGCGCCTTGTGCTCGAACTCGACGGCGAAGTCATCCAGCGCGCCGATCCGCACATCGGTCTGCTGCATCGCGCGACCGAAAAGCTCGCGGAAACCAAAACCTACATCCAGTCCGTGCCGTATATGGACCGTCTCGACTACGTGTCGATGATGGTCAACGAGCACGGCTACGTGATGGCGATCGAAAAGCTGCTCGGCATCGAAGTGCCGATTCGCGCACAGTACATCCGCGTGATGTTCGACGAAGTCACGCGGGTGCTGAATCACCTGATGTGGATCGGCGCACACGCGCTGGACGTCGGCGCGATGGCGGTGTTTCTGTATGCGTTCCGCGAACGCGAAGACCTGATGGACGTGTACGAAGCGGTGTCCGGCGCACGGATGCACGCGGCTTACTACCGTCCGGGTGGCGTGTACCGCGATCTGCCTGACGTCATGCCGCAATATAAGGCGTCGAAGATCCGCAATGCGAAGGCCTTGTCGAAGATGAACGAGAACCGTCAGGGTTCGCTGCTCGACTTCATCGACGATTTCTTTACGCGTTTCCCGAAGTGCGTCGACGAATACGAAACGCTGCTCACCGACAACCGGATCTGGAAGCAACGTCTGGTCGGTATCGGCGTGGTCACCCCGGAGCGCGCGCTGAACCTCGGTATGACCGGCGCGATGTTGCGCGGCTCGGGTATCGAGTGGGATCTGCGCAAGAAGCAGCCGTACGAAGTTTACGACAAGATGGATTTCGACATTCCGGTCGGCGTTAATGGCGACTGTTATGACCGATATCTGGTTCGCGTCGAAGAAATGCGGCAGTCCACGCGCATTGTGAAACAGTGCATTGAGTGGCTGCGTGAGAATCCGGGTCCGGTGATGGTCGACAATCACAAGGTTGCGCCGCCGTCGCGGGTCGGCATGAAGTCGAACATGGAAGATCTGATTCACCACTTCAAGCTCTTCACGGAAGGCTTCCATGTGCCGGAAGGCGAGGCATACGCCGCGGTCGAACATCCGAAGGGCGAGTTCGGCATCTACCTGATCTCGGACGGCGCGAACAAGCCGTATCGCCTGAAGATTCGCGCGCCGGGCTATGCGCACCTGTCCACGCTCGATGAAATGGCGCGTGGTCACATGATCGCCGACGCCGTGACGATCATCGGTACGCAAGACATCGTGTTCGGCGAAGTGGATCGCTAGGACGTATTCATCCGCGCGTGTCTTCAGATTGCACCGAAGCGCGCGTCAAGCAAAGGAACGCCGGGTCTGTCGCAACATGCAACGCGCGACGGGTTTTCGTTCGGTAGGAATTGAAAGAGTCGTGTCTGAAAATGATCTCAGCTGAAGGCCTGAAAGAAATCGATCGTGCGATCGCGAAGTATCCCGCCGATCAGAAACAGTCCGCCGTGATGTCGGCGCTGGCTACTGCTCAGGAAGAGCATGGCTGGCTGTCGCCCGAACTCATGCAGTTCGTCGCGGACTATCTCGGCATGCCGGCGGTCGCCGTGCAGGAGGTGGCTACCTTCTACACGATGTACGAGACTTCGCCGGTCGGCAAATACAAGATCACGCTCTGCACGAACCTGCCGTGCCAGCTCGGCCCGGACGGCGGCTCCGATAGCGCCGCAGAATATCTGAAGCAGAAGCTCGGCATCGACTTCGGCGAAACCACGGCTGACGGCAAGTTCACCTTGAAAGAAGGTGAGTGCATGGGCTCGTGCGGCGATGCACCGGTGATGCTGGTGAACAACCATCGCATGTGCAGCTTCATGAACCGCGCGAAGATCGACCAGCTGCTCGAGGAACTTTCGAAATGACGTCTTTACACGATCGTCACATCAAACCGCTGATTCTCGCCGGCCTGAACGGCGACAACTGGCATCTCGAAGACTATGTGGCGCGCGGCGGTTACGCCCAGCTGCGCCGCATTCTGGAAGAAAAGATTCCGCCCGAGCAGGTGATCGCCGACGTCAAGGCGTCGGGTCTGCGCGGCCGTGGCGGTGCGGGCTTCCCGACCGGCCTGAAGTGGAGCTTCATGCCGCGTCAGTTCCCGGGGCAGAAGTACCTCGTTTGCAATTCGGACGAAGGCGAACCGGGCACGTTCAAAGATCGCGACATCCTGCGTTTCAATCCGCATTCGCTGATTGAAGGCATGGCCATCGGCGCATACGCGATGGGCATCACGGTCGGCTACAACTATATCCACGGCGAAATCTGGGAAGTCTACAAGCGCTTTGAAGAAGCGTTGGACGAAGCCCGCCGCGCCGGGTTCCTTGGCGACAACATCATGGGTTCGGGCTTCTCGTTCGAACTGCATGCGCACCATGGTTACGGCGCCTACATTTGCGGCGAAGAAACCGCGCTGCTCGAATCGCTCGAAGGCAAGAAAGGCCAGCCGCGCTTCAAGCCGCCGTTCCCGGCGAGCTTCGGCGTGTATGGCAAGCCGACCACGATCAACAACACCGAGACGTTCGCTGCAGTGCCGTTCCTGCTCGCGATCGGTCCGCAGAATTACCTCGAAATCGGCAAGCCGAACAACGGCGGCACGAAGATTTTCTCGGTTGCGGGCGACGTCGAACGTCCGGGCAATTATGAAATTCCCCTCGGCACGCCGTTCGCGACGCTGATGGAACTGGCCGGCGGCATGCGCGGCGGCAAGAAGATCAAGGCTGTGATCCCAGGCGGCTCGTCGGCACCGGTGATCCCCGGCGAAATGATGATGCAGACCGACATGGATTACGACGCGATCGCCAAGGCTGGCTCGATGCTCGGTTCCGGCGCGGTCATCGTGATGGACGAAACGCGTTGCATGGTGCGTTCGCTGTTGCGTCTGTCGTATTTCTATTACGAAGAGTCGTGCGGTCAGTGCACGCCATGCCGCGAAGGCACGGGCTGGCTGTATCGCGTCGTGCATCGTATCGAACACGGGCTTGGCCGTCCGGAAGATCTGGATCTGCTGAACTCGGTTGCTGAGAACATCATGGGCCGCACGATTTGCGCGCTCGGCGATGCAGCAGCCATGCCGGTTCGCGGCATGCTCAAGCACTACTGGGACGAATTCGAATACCACGTCGCCCACAAGCATTGCCTCGTCGGCGGTCACGCCGGTGCGGCAGCGGCGTCAGAAACAGTGGCTGCCTGAGTACGCTACATAGCGCACCAGAAGACATCATCCGCGGGATTCATCGCCTGAAACTGGCGTTGAACAGGGCGAACGATTGAGCGGTAACAGGTTAAGGAAGATTGACCATCATGGTTGAACTTGAAATAGACGGCAAGAAAGTAGAGGTGCCTGAAGGCAGCATGGTGATCCAGGCTGCGCATAAGGTCGACACGTACATCCCTCACTTCTGCTATCACAAGAAGCTATCGATTGCGGCCAACTGCCGGATGTGTCTGGTCGATGTCGAAAAGATGCCGAAGGCCGTGCCCGCATGCGCCACGCCGGTGTCCGCCGGCATGATCGTGCGCACCAAGTCCGAGAAGGCGGTGAAGGGCCAGCAAGCCGTGATGGAATTCCTGCTGATCAACCACCCGCTGGATTGCCCGATCTGCGATCAGGGCGGCGAGTGTCAGTTGCAGGATCTGGCCGTGGGCTACGGCAAGTCGTCGTCGCGTTATAGCGAAGAAAAGCGCGTGGTGTTCCACAAGAACGTCGGCCCGCTGATCTCGATGGAGGAAATGTCGCGTTGCATTCACTGCACGCGTTGCGTCCGCTTCGGCCAGGAAGTCGCCGGCGTGATGGAACTCGGCATGCTGGGCCGCGGCGAGCATTCGGAAATCACGTCGTTCGTCGGCAAGACGGTCGACTCCGAATTGTCGGGCAACATGATCGATCTGTGCCCGGTCGGCGCGCTGACCAGCAAGCCGTTCCGCTACAGCGCCCGCACGTGGGAACTGTCGCGCCGCAAGTCGGTGAGCCCGCATGATTCCGTCGGCGCGAACCTCGTGGTGCAGGTGAAGAACAACCGCGTGATGCGTGTTCTGCCGTTCGAAAACGAATCCATCAACGAATGCTGGATTTCGGACAAGGACCGCTTCTCGTACGAAGGCCTGAATAGTTCCGAACGATTGACGCAGCCGATGCTCAAGCAAGGCGGCAAGTGGGTCGAGACCGACTGGCAAAGCGCGCTGGAATACGTGGTCAAGGGTCTGAAGGGCATCAAGGGCGATCATGGCGCGAATGCGCTGGCCGCGCTCGGCAGCGCCCACAGCACCGTCGAAGAACTTTTCCTGTTGAAGCAGTTGGCCCAGGCGGTCGGCACGCCTAACGTCGACTTCCGTCTGCGTCAGTCTGATTTCTCCGCACCCGTCAACGGTGCGCCGTGGCTCGGCACGACGATCGCGGACCTCTCGAACGTCGACGCCGCACTGGTGATCGGTTCGGATCTGCGCCGCGATCATCCGCTGTTCGCCGCGCGTCTGCGTCAAGCCGCCAAGAGCGGCACGAAGCTCACGCTCGTGCAAGCTACCAACGACGACGCGCTGATTCCGCAAGCGCACCGCGTGGTTGCCGCACCGTCCGCATGGCTCGATGCACTGGCTGGCATCGCCGGCGCAGTGTCGGAAGCAAACGGCGCGGCACTCCCGGAGGCTTTTGCCGGCACGCAGCCGTCGGACACCGATAAGCAAGTCGCGAAGTCGCTCGTTACCGGCGAACACCGCGTGGTGTTGCTCGGCAATGGCGCGGTCCGTCATCCGGACTTCGCCGCGATTCACGCCGCGGCGCAATGGATCGCGGACGCGACCGGCGCAACGCTGGGTTTCCTCACGGAAGCTGCCAACACGGTCGGCGCGCATCTCGTGAACGCATTGCCGGGTGAGGGCGGTTTGAACGCTCGCGAAGTGTTCGAGCAGCCGCGCAAGGGTTATGTGCTGTTGAATGTCGAACCCGAGTTCGACGCGGCAAATCCGGCGCAGGCT
This sequence comes from Paraburkholderia sp. BL23I1N1, assembly GCF_003610295.1. Lineage (NCBI taxonomy): Bacteria > Pseudomonadati > Pseudomonadota > Betaproteobacteria > Burkholderiales > Burkholderiaceae > Paraburkholderia > Paraburkholderia sp. BL23I1N1. The sequence continues at coordinate 37,858 of NZ_RAPV01000003.1, read as the reverse complement.
TTGGCCGCGCTGAAGCAGGCTGAAATGGTCGTTGTGATGTCGCCGTTCCAGATTGGCGCTGACTACGCAGACGTGCTGCTGCCGATCGCACCGTTCACGGAAACGGCTGGCACGTTCGTCAACGCCGAAGGTACGGTGCAGACGTTCAACGGCGTGGTGCGTGCGCTTGGCGACACGCGTCCGGCATGGAAGGTTTTGCGTGTGCTGGGCAGTCTGCTGGGCGTGCCGGGCTTCGAATTCGACACCTCGGAAGAAGTGCGTACAGCGGCCCTCGGCGATGGCGAGATCAAGTCGCGTCTGTCGAACAAGACGGGCGTCGCGGTTGCACGCGGCAAGGCGGCGAAGGCAGCGGCAGGCAAGTTCGAGCGTATCGCCGACGTGCCGATTTACCACGCCGACGCGCTGGTGCGTCGCGCCGAGTCGCTGCATCTCACGGCAGCGGCGCGCGCAGCGAACTCGGTCGGTTTGCCGGCCGCGCTGTTCGACAAACTGGGTTTGAAGGAAGGCGACGCAGTGCGCGTGCGCCAGGGCGAGCAATCGGTGCAGTTGCCGGCCGTGCGCGACGCGAATCTTGCGGAGACGGTCGTCCGCGTATCGGCGGCTACGCCTGCCGGTGCAGCGCTGGGCAGCCTGTTCGGTGAACTGGTGGTGGAGAAGGCGTAAATGAGCTTGTTCGATACGATCAACTCGGGCGGCACCCAGCTTCTCGGTGTGGCATGGCCCACGGTGTGGGCACTGGTGCGCATCCTGGTGGTGGCCGTCGTGATCCTGCTGTGCGTGGCTTACCTGATTCTGTGGGAGCGTAAGCTGATCGGCTGGATGCACGTGCGTCTCGGCCCGAACCGCGTGGGCCCGGCGGGTTTGCTGCAGCCGATCGCCGACGTGCTGAAGCTGTTGCTGAAAGAAGTGATTCAGCCGGCTCAGGCTAGTCGCTGGATCTACCTGATCGCGCCGATCATGGTGGTGGTGCCGGCCTTCGCGGTCTGGGCGGTGATTCCGTTCCAGGCCGGCGCGGTGCTCGGCGACATCAATGCGGGTCTGCTCTACGCCATGGCGATTTCGTCCATCGGCGTGTACGGCGTGATTCTGGCGGGCTGGGCGTCGAACTCGAAATACGCGTTCCTCGGTGCGATGCGTGCGGCCGCTCAAATGGTCTCGTACGAAATTTCGATGGGCTTTGCTCTCGTCGTCGTGCTGATGACGTCGGGCAGCCTGAATCTGTCGGACATCGTCGGTTCGCAGGAGCGCGGCATTTTCGCCGGCTACGGCTTGAATTTCCTGTCGTGGAACTGGCTGCCGCTGCTGCCCATGTTCGTCGTGTACTTCATCTCGGGCATCGCCGAAACGAACCGTCACCCGTTCGACGTGGTGGAAGGTGAGTCGGAAATCGTCGCGGGCCACATGATCGATTACTCGGGGATGGCGTTTGCGCTGTTCTTCCTCGCCGAGTACATCAACATGATCGTGATCTCGGCATTGGCTGCAACACTGTTCCTCGGCGGCTGGAGCGCACCGTTTGGCTTCCTGTCGTTTATCCCGGGCATCTTCTGGCTCGTGCTGAAGGTTTTCTTCCTGTTGTCGGTATTCATCTGGGCGCGTGCCACGTTCCCGCGCTATCGCTATGACCAGATCATGCGTCTGGGCTGGAAGATTTTCATTCCGGTCTGCGTGGTGTGGCTCATCGTGGTCGGCTTCTGGATCATGTCGCCGTTGAATATCTGGAAATAAAGGGCGGATGAACCCATGACCGCAATCCAAAACTTTTTCAAGACCTTCTTCCTGACGGAGCTGCTCAAAGGCCTCGCGCTGACCGGACGTTACACGTTCCAGCGCAAGGTGACGGTGCAGTTCCCGGAGGAGAAGACCCCGATTTCGCCGCGTTTCCGCGGTCTGCATGCGCTGCGTCGCTATGAAAATGGCGAAGAGCGCTGCATCGCCTGCAAGCTGTGCGAAGCGGTGTGTCCGGCGCTCGCCATCACGATCGAATCGGAAACCCGTGCGGATAACACGCGCCGCACGACGCGTTATGACATCGACCTGACCAAGTGCATCTTCTGCGGTTTCTGCGAAGAGAGCTGCCCGGTCGATTCCATTGTCGAGACGCACATTCTCGAATATCACGGCGAGAAGCGCGGCGACCTGTATTTCACGAAAGACATGCTGCTGGCCGTGGGCGATCGCTACGAAGCGGAGATCGCTGCGAACAAGGCAGCCGACGCACCGTATCGTTGAAGCGCTTCTGTTGAAGTAGTCAATGCGGCAGTAAATGCAGCAGTAACACGGCCTGTTGTCGGGCCGAGCGCCGCGGTCTGACCGCCGCGGCACGGCGCACTTGTGCGGATTTTCTGACGGCTTCGGCCGCTTTACCCGTCACATGTGCCAAAGAACAATGCCTGACGATGGCCTAACGATGAACCGGTAATCATGGAATTCACGACCGTACTGTTCTACATCTTCGCGCTGCTCCTGGTGGTTTCAGGGCTGAAGGTGATCACCTCGCGCAACCCGGTTTCGTCCGCACTGTTTCTGGTGCTGGCGTTCTTCAACGCAGCCGCGATCTGGATGCTGCTGCAGGCCGAGTTCCTCGCGATCCTGCTGGTGCTGGTGTACGTGGGCGCGGTGATGGTGCTGTTCCTGTTCGTCGTGATGATGCTGGACATCAACATCGACGTGCTGCGAAAAGACTTCAAACGCTTCGTGCCAATGGCCACGCTGGTGGGCGCGATCATCGTGATCGAGACCGCGCTGATTCTGTGGCACGGCTATGGCGCGACCGCCACGGCGCTGCGCGATACCACGTCCGCCGCGAACGGTATGGGCGACTGGTCGAACACCCGCCTGATCGGCAAGGTCATCTACACGGACTACATCTTCGCCTTCGAAGTCGCCGGCCTTGTGCTGCTGGTGGCGATCATCGCGGCGATTGCGCTGACCACGAGCCACAAGAAAGACAGCAAGCGCCAGAACATCAGCGAGCAGGTCAAGGTGCGTGCTCAGGACCGTGTGCGTATCGTGAAGATGGCATCTGAAAAGACCGCGGCAACTGTCGCGGCGGAAGAAGCCGCCGCAGCGGCAGCAGCGGCCGACTCGGCACCCGCTAAAAACAGCTGAGCGGACAGGAGATAGAAATCATGTTGACCCTTGCTCATTACCTTGTCCTCGGCGCGATCCTGTTTGCAATCAGTGTCGTGGGCATTTTCCTGAACCGTCGCAACGTCATCATCATCCTGATGGCGATCGAACTGATGCTGCTGGCGGTGAACACCAATTTTGTCGCGTTCTCGCATTATCTCGGCGACGTGCATGGTCAGATCTTCGTCTTCTTCGTGCTGACGGTTGCAGCAGCGGAAGCGGCGATCGGCCTCGCAATTCTGGTGACCCTGTTCCGTAGCCTCGACACGATCAATGTCGAGGACCTCGATCAGCTCAAAGGTTAATTTCAGGTAAAGCGGTTATGTCAACGACACTCAATGAAAACCTGCTGCTGGCGATCCCGCTGGCACCGCTGGCCGGCTCCCTGATTGCGGGGCTCTTCGGAAAAGCGGTGGGGCGAGCCGGTGCGCACTCGGTGACGATCCTCGGCGTCGCAATCTCGTTCATCCTTTCCTCCATCGTCTTCTTCCAGGTCATGGACGGCGCAAGCTTCAACGCGACCGTCTATGAATGGATGTCGATCGGCAAGACCAGGTTCGAGATCGGCTTCCTGATCGACTCGCTGACCGCGATGATGATGTGCGTGGTGACCTTCGTGTCGCTCATGGTGCACATCTACACGATCGGCTACATGGCCGATGACGACGGCTACCAGCGCTTCTTCTCGTACATCGCGCTCTTCACGTTCTCGATGCTGATGCTCGTGATGAGCAACAATTTCCTGCAGCTGTTCTTCGGCTGGGAAGCAGTGGGTCTGGTGTCGTACCTGCTGATCGGCTTCTACTTCACCCGTGAGAGCGCGATCTACGCGAACATGAAAGCGTTCCTCGTGAACCGCATCGGCGACTTCGGGTTCCTGCTCGGTATTGGCCTGCTGTTCGCGTTCGCCGGTTCGATGAACTACGGCGACGTTTTCGCGAAGCGCACCGAACTCGCGGCATTGAGTTTCCCGGGCACGGACTGGGGTCTGCTGACGGTCGCCTGCATCTGCCTCTTCATCGGCGCGATGGGTAAGTCGGCGCAGTTCCCGCTGCACGTCTGGCTGCCGGATTCGATGGAAGGCCCGACCCCGATCTCCGCACTGATTCACGCGGCAACCATGGTGACGGCCGGTATCTTCATGGTTGCGCGCATGTCGCCGCTGTTCGAACTGTCGGATACGGCGCTGTCGTTCGTGATGGTGATCGGCGCAATCACGGCGCTGTTCATGGGCTTCCTCGGGATCGTCCAGAACGACATCAAACGCGTGGTAGCTTACTCGACGCTGTCGCAACTCGGTTACATGACGGTCGCACTCGGCGCATCGGCTTACTCGGTTGCCATCTTCCACCTGATGACGCACGCGTTTTTCAAGGCGCTGCTGTTCCTCGGCGCGGGTTCCGTGATTATCGGCATGCACCACGATCAGGACATCCGCAATATGGGCGGCCTGCGCAAGTACATGCCGATCACGTGGATCACGTCGCTGGTCGGTTCGCTCGCGCTGATCGGTACGCCGTTCTTCTCAGGCTTCTACTCGAAAGACTCGATCATCGACGCAGTGAAGCTGTCGCATCTGCCGGGTTCGGGTTTCGCGTACTTCGCGGTCGTGGCGAGCGTGTTCGTCACTGCGCTGTATTCGTTCCGTATGTACTTCCTGGTGTTCCACGGCAAGGAGCGCTTCCGCGATCCGAAGCATCCGGAATCGCCGATGGGCATCGAAGCGGCAGCGCATGCGCATGACGGTCACGGCCATGACGCGCACGGCCATGCCCATGGTCACGACGATCATGCGCATGAGCCGCATGAAACGCCGTGGGTGGTGTGGCTGCCGCTGGTGCTACTGGCGATTCCGTCGGTGGTGATCGGTGCGATCGCTGTCGGCCCGATGCTGTTCGGCGACTTCTTCCAGCACGGCGTGGCGTTCGACAAGGTGATCTTCATCGGCGAAAACCATCCGGCGCTGCATGAGATGACTGAAGAATTCCAGGGCTGGGCGTCGATGGGCCTGCATTCGGTCTCGGGTCTGCCGGTGTGGCTGGCGCTCGCGGGTGTGCTGGTCGCGTGGTTCCTGTACCTGGTTCGTCCTGATCTGCCGGCTGTCATCAAGCGCGCGTTCGGTCCGATCTACACGCTGCTCGACAACAAGTACTACATGGACAAGATCAACGAAGTCGTGTTCGCGCGGGGCGCCGTGGCAATTGGCCGTGGTCTCTGGAAGGAAGGCGACGTCGTGGTTATCGACGGCATCGTCAACGGCAGCGCACGCTTTATCGGCTGGTTTGCCGGCGTGATCCGCTTCCTCCAATCCGGCTACATCTACCACTACGCGTTTGCCATGATTATCGGCATGTTGGGGCTCCTGACCCTGTTTGTAACGCTCGGCGGCAAATAAGGCGAGGGACACTAATGCACGCTTATCCGATTCTCAGTATCGCGATCTGGTTACCGATCCTCGTAGGTCTTCTGGTCCTGGCTGTCGGTTCCGACCGGAACCCAGCTCCGGCGCGCTGGATCGCGCTGATCGGCTCGGTCGTCAGCTTCATTGTGACGATCCCGCTGATTACCGGTTTTGATTCGAGCACCGCCGATCTGCAGTTCGTCGAAAAGGCGAACTGGATCGAGCGCTTCAACATTACGTACCACCTGGGTGTCGACGGCATCTCGATGTGGTTCGTCGTGTTGACCGCATTGATTACGGTGATCGTCGTGATCTCCGCGTGGGAAGTCATCACGAAGAACGTGGCCCAGTACCTTGCTGCGTTTCTGATCCTGTCCGGCATCATGGTCGGCGTGTTCAGCGCAGCGGACGGCATGCTGTTCTACGTGTTCTTTGAAGCGACGCTGATCCCGATGTACATCATCATCGGCGTGTGGGGTGGAGCGAACCGCGTGTATGCGGCGTTCAAGTTCTTCCTGTACACGCTGATGGGCTCGCTGCTGATGCTGGTTGCGTTGCTGTACCTGTACGTGGAGACCGGCACGTTCGATCTGGCTACGTGGCAGAACGCGCAGATCGGCATGACCCCGCAGATATTGTTATTTATAGCGTTCTTCCTGGCTTTCGCCGTGAAGGTGCCGATGTGGCCGGTTCACACGTGGTTGCCTGACGCCCACGTGGAAGCGCCGACCGGCGGCTCCGTCGTGCTGGCCGCGATCATGCTGAAGCTGGGCGCCTACGGTTTTGTGCGCTTCTCGCTGCCGATCACGCCGGACGCAAGCCACTTCCTCGCACCGGTCGTCATCTCGCTGTCGCTGATCGCGGTGATCTACATCGGCCTGGTCGCGATGGTGCAGACCGACATGAAGAAGCTGGTCGCGTATTCCTCGATCGCGCACATGGGTTTCGTGACGCTCGGCTTCTTCATCTTCAACCAGCTCGGCGTGGAAGGCGCGATCGTGCAGATGATCTCGCACGGCTTCGTGTCGGGCGCGATGTTCCTGAGCATCGGCGTGCTGTACGACCGTATGCATTCGCGTCAGATCGCCGATTACGGCGGTGTCGTCAACGTGATGCCGAAGTTCGCGGCGTTCGTAATGCTGTTCTCGATGGCCAATTGCGGCTTGCCGGGTACTTCCGGTTTCGTCGGCGAATTCATGGTGATTCTGGCTGCTGTCCAGTACAACTTCTGGATCGCGGGCGGTGCGGCTTTCACGCTGATTCTCGGCGCGGCCTACACGCTGTGGATGTATAAGCGCGTGTACTTCGGCGCGGTCGCCAACGACCACGTGAAGGGCCTTGTCGACATCAACCGTCGCGAATTTTTCATGCTGGCGGTGCTCGCCGCACTGACGCTGTTCATGGGCCTGTATCCGAAGCCCTTTACCGATGTGATGCACGTATCCGTGGAAAACCTCCTCTCCCACGTCGCACAGTCCAAGCTGCCGTTGCCACAGTAATGCAGAGCGGAGGAATTTAAAGATCATGCAAAACGCCCCTATGACTGCCTTGTTACCCGACGCACTGGTGATGCTCGCCGTGGTGCTCGCGTGGCTCAACGACACGTTCGTCGGCCAGGCCGGTCGCCGTACCACGTATTTCATCGCGTTCTTTTCGTCGCTGATTGCCGGCGTCTGGTTCGCGGTCAACGCGTTCGACCCGCAGGTGCATTACTTCTTCGGTCACATGTACGTGGTGGATTCGTTCGCCAGTGTGATGAAAGCGGTGGTGACGCTCGGTTATGCCGTGTCGATCGTTTATTCGCGCAAGTATCTGGAAGACCGCGCGCTGTTCCGCGGCGATTTCTTCCTGCTGGGCATGTTCTCGTTGCTCGGCCAGCTCGTGATGATTTCCGGCAACAACTTCCTGACGCTGTACCTCGGTCTCGAATTGATGTCACTGTCGCTGTATGGCGTGATCGCATTGCGTCGTGACGCGGCGCAGTCGAACGAAGCGGCAATGAAGTACTACGTGCTCGGCGCCATGGCCTCGGGTTTCCTGCTGTACGGCATTTCGATGCTGTACGGCGCGACCGGGTCGCTCGACCTGAACGAAGTGTTCAAGGCAATCGGCACGAGCCACTACGATCCGAGCGTGCTGCTGTTCGGCGTGATCTTCATCGTTGCCGGCGTGGCGTTCAAGATGGGCGCGGTGCCGTTCCACATGTGGGTGCCTGACGTGTATCAGGGTGCGCCGACGGCAATGACGCTGTTGGTCGGCGGCGGTCCGAAGGTGGCTGCATTCGCGTGGGGCCTGCGCTTCCTGGTGATGGGTCTGCTGCCGCTGGCGGTCGAATGGCAGGAAATGCTGGTGATCCTGGCGGCGCTGTCGCTGATCGTTGGCAACATCACGGGTATCGTGCAACGCAACGTCAAGCGGATGCTCGCGTACTCGGCGATCTCGAACATGGGCTTCGTGCTGCTGGGCCTGCTGGCCGGCGTAGTCGACCAAAAGACCACCGGGGCTGCCAACGCGTACGGTTCGGCGATGTACTACAGCATCGTCTACCTGTTGACGACGATGGGCACCTTCGGCGTCATCATGCTGCTGGCGCGCCGCGATTTTGAAGCCGATACGCTCGAAGACTTCAAGGGCCTGAATCAACGCAGCCCGGTGTTCGCTTTCGTCATGATGGTGATGATGTTCTCGCTCGCCGGCATCCCGCCTGCAGTCGGCTTCTACGCCAAGCTCGCGGTGCTGCAGGCAACCATGAACGCCGGGTTGACCTGGCTGACCGTGCTGGCCGTGATCACGTCGCTGTTCGGTGCGTTCTACTACCTGCGTATCGTCAAGCTGATGTACTTCGACGAACCGCAGGACAAGTCGCCGATTCTCGCCGACACCAGCACGCGTGCTTTGCTTGCGCTCAACGGTGTTGCCGTGCTGGTGCTCGGTATCGTGCCGGATCCGCTGTTGAAGGCCTGCCTGCAGGCCATCCAGCACACGCTGCTGCTCTGATGTCGGCAGCAGGCTGGTTTATTGTGTTGTTGGCGCTGGTCGGCGCCAACCTGCCATTCCTGAATCAGCGTCTCTTCGCCGCCGTGCCGCTGAAAGCGGCGAAGAAGAGCGCCTGGATCCGGATCGCCGAATTGATCGTGCTGTACTTTGTGGTTGGCGCGCTCGGTTTTCTGCTGGAAGCACGCGCGGGTAATCGCTTCGAACAGGGGTGGCAGTTCTACGCGATCACGTTCGCGTTGTTCATCGTGTTCGCATTCCCCGGTTTTACCTTCCAGTATCTCGTCAAACGTCGCTGACGGCGTCTCGCCGTCGCGCACCAAGCTGTCCTGAGGTCGCATATGGCTGAACTTCCCGATCACGACGCCGCGCTCACCGAGACCTGTCTCGAGAGCAAAACGATCCATCAAGGGCCGTTTCTGACGCTCAAGTGCGATACGGTCCGCTTGCCTGACGGTAAGCAGGCCACACGCGAGTACGTTCAGCATCCGGGCGCCGTGATGGTGATCCCCTTATTTGACGATGGTCGCGTGTTGCTGGAAAACCAGTACCGCTATCCGATGGGCAAGGTCATGGTCGAGTATCCGGCGGGGAAGCTCGATCCGGACGAGGGCGCGCTGGCCTGCGCGAAACGTGAACTGCAGGAAGAGACCGGTTATACAGCGCGCGAGTATGTCTATCTGACGCGGATTCACCCCATCATTTCCTACTCGACCGAATTCATCGATATTTACCTGGCGCGTGGGTTGACTGCCGGCGAGCGCAAACTTGACGATGGCGAGTTCCTCGAACTGTTCACGGCCAGCGTCACCGATATGTTGGAATGGGTACGGTCGGGCAAGGTGACGGACGTGAAAACCATCATCGGCACGTTCTGGCTGGAAAAGGTATTGTCGGGCGCCTGGCCAATGGCCGAGCCGCAATAGCGCGCTCGCTTCAGAGTACAGAAGGGCGCGAGTCGCGCGCTGGTTGGACAATCTGCAAAAAGCCCCTGTTGGTCTATGACCGGCAGGGGCTTTGTCATTGAGGGCACGATATCGACTCAATGCGTTGTACGCCTCTATGAAAAACGGGTTTCCGTCTTATGCCATCTGACAGTCTCGCTCTGCGGCCATTGCCACTCTAGTATCGACGTCTGGCATGGGAGTTTGCCATCACACTTATTCGGGATAACGAAAGGTCTGGGGTGGATTCGATTTCGGTCGCCCTTGCGCATGGTTGTCACGTGACAACCATGCGCAAGGGCACTAAATTGGCGGGTATAGATGGTTCGTGGAGTCCATTCAAAAAAAGAGGTCGAGGGTGCGCTGACTTACGCGGAACGAAACGGCTGGCGTGTTCAGGGCGCTGGCAAAGGTCACGCTTGGGGAAAGATGTCCTGTCCTTATAACGACGCGGAATGTCGTTGCGGCGAGTTCTGTATCTTGAGTGCGTGGAGTACGCCGAAGAATCCCGGCAATCACGCAAAGCACCTCAAGCGCATTGTCGACAACTGCACGACGCACCGGCAGTAAAAGTGTTCGAAGGGCAAAAGCCCGAGGCTGAATGAAGTGAGGAGTAGCTTATGGAATATGTGTTCACCCTGAAATACCGGCTCGCAGAGGAAGATTGCGATCTTGACGAGATCGTCGAGCGCCTGGGCGAAGCCGGGTGCGACGACGCAACTATCGGCGTGGGGCAACCGGGGCGCATTGCACTGGTTTTTGCCCGCGAAGGCGCGTCGGCATTCGAGGCGCTTGTCAGCGCACTTAAAGATATCAAGCAGGCGGTGCCGTCCGCGCGCCTTGTCGAGGCGGGGCCGGATTTCGTCGGCCTCACGGATGTCGCTGAAGTCGCGGGCGTGTCACGGCAAAACATGCGCAAGCTGATGCTGAGCCACGCAATCGACTTTCCGCCGCCGGTTCACGAGGGCAGCGCGTCGGTGTGGCATCTGTCGGACATTCTTGGCTGGCTGACCGCGCGTGGCGGGTATGACATCAAGGCAGACGTTTTCGATGTCGCGAAATCCGCCAAGCAGATCAACCTCGCCAAAGAGGCACTCCAACTCGAGCCACGGCTTAACCGCCGACTCGAATTCCTTGTGGCTTAAAAGGCGCGCGGCGGCAAGCGCGGGCCCATGAGCGCCATACGATCAGTGCGCCCTTTTGTCTGCGGGTATTCGGTGTGTCGTTCGCCGTTTTAGCCACCTTCGGCAGTCCGTTGCGCAAAGCGTTAAAATCGCCCACCGCGTTCGATTTGTCAGCGACGCTTGGCGTCAACGCGCCGTCCGTAAAAATTTACGAACGACCGTTCACAAATTTCCATTTTGCGCTAAACTGGCACGCAAGCCCTGATTCCACATGAAGGTCCTCGATTTACAGTGTCCGCATGGCCATCGGTTCGAAGGCTGGTTCGCTTCGGCTGATGACTTCGAGTCGCAGCAGTCCCGCAAGCTTGTTGAATGTCCGATTTGCGGTGCGAACGAAGTGAGCCGTTTGCCGTCGGCGCCCCGGCTGAATCTGTCGGGCGCGACCGACACGAAAGTCCCTGCAGGCGCGGGGGACATGCAGGCACGTGTAATGCGCGCATTGCGCGAGGTACTGGAGAAGACTGAGAACGTGGGCGACCGCTTCGCTGAGGAAGCACGGCGCATTCACTACAACGAAGCGCCCGCACGCAATATTCGCGGTGTTACGACACCGGAAGACGCGAAAGCCTTGGTTGAAGAAGGCATCGAAGTGATGCCGCTGCCGGTCCCGGCTGCCTTGAAGGAACCTCTGCAATAGCGCAGTGGCTCACTGGCGGCGGGCGGTTGCGGCCAGGAGACACGACGCATGAATCTGGACTATTCCCCCGCTGACGACGCGTTCCGCGCCGACATCCGCGCCTGGCTCGAAGCGAATCTGCCTCGCGAGCTGAGCGACAAAGTACTCAACCACAAGCGTCTGAACCGCGAAGACTTCGCAGGCTGGCACAAGCTGCTCGGCACGCGCGGCTGGTCGGTCGTCGCATGGCCGAAAGAATACGGCGGTCCGGGCTGGGACGCGACCCAACGGCATATCTGGGACGAAGAGTGCGCGCGTATCGGCGCGCCGTCCGTGCTGCCGTTCGGCGTCTCGATGGTCGCGCCCGTGCTGATGAAGTACGGCAATGAGGCGCAGAAGCGCCACTACCTGCCGCGCATTCTCGACGGTACGGACTGGTGGTGTCAGGGCTATTCCGAACCGGGCTCCGGTTCTGATCTCGCCTCGCTGCGCACACGTGCCGAGCGCGTTGGCGATCACTACGTGGTCAACGGTCAGAAAACCTGGACCACGCTGGGCCAGTACGCCGACATGATGTTCTGCCTCGTGCGTACCGACAGCGGCGCGAAAAAGCAGGAGGGCATTTCGTTCCTGTTGATCGACATGAAAACGCCCGGTATTACCGTGCGTCCGATCATCATGCTCGACGAAGACCATGAGGTTAACGAAGTCTTTTTCGAAGACGTGAAGGTGCCGGTCGACAATCTCGTCGGCGAAGAGAATCGGGGCTGGACCTACGCGAAGTACCTGCTCGGACACGAGCGCACCGGTATTGCCCGCGTCGGGCAATCTAAGCGCGAGCTCGTATTCCTGAAGCGCCTTGCACTGGACCAGAAGAAAAACGGCAAGCCGTTGCTGCACGATCCCGTGTTCTCCGCGAAAGTGGCGAGCCTCGAGATCGAACTGATGGCGCTCGAAGTCACCGTGCAACGCGTGGTGGCCAATGAAACGGGCGGACGCGGGCCGGGACCGGAAGCCTCGATGCTCAAGATCAAGGGCACGGAAGTGCAGCAGGCGCTGACCGAACTGATGGTCGAAGCAATCGGCCCGCTCGCCGCGCCGTTCGACGTGCCCTTCCTCGAAGGCGAACGCGACCATAGCCTCGCCGGTGACGATGACGCTGCGCCGCTGGCCGCGTACTACTTCAACTTCCGCAAGACGTCGATTTACGGCGGCTCAAATGAAATACAAAAGAACATCATCGCGCAGATGATTCTGGGACTTTGAGGAGCGGCGCATGGACTTCACTTTCAACGACGAACAACAGCAATTTGCTGACGCGCTGCGCCGCTATCTGGACAAGAGCTATGGGTTCGAAGCGCGCCAGGCGATCGTGCAATCGGAAGCCGGTGTGTCGGATGCGCACTGGGCAGCCTTTACCGAACTGGGTCTGAGCGCATTGCCGGTGCCGGAGGCGCAGGGCGGCTTCAACGGCAGCCCGATCGACATGCTGGTTGTCATGCAGGAGCTCGGCCGAGCTTTGGTGATCGAGCCGTACTGGGCCACCGCGGTGGGTGTCGAAGCGCTACGGCTGGCGGGCACCGGACACGGTGAGGACGCAGCGCTGCTCGAACGCGCGGCTCAGGGCGAGATCAAGCTCGCTGTGGCATTTCATGAGCCGCGTGCGCGCTACGACCTGTTCGAGGTCGAGACCGCTGTGACCGGTCAGGGCGATCAGCAGACCTTGACCGGCATGAAATCGGTTGTGCTGCACGGTGCACAAGCAGACTATTGGATCGTGCCGGTTCGGCTGAATGGCGAAATCGCGCTATTTGTCGCTGCTCGCGATGCGGCCGGCGTTAAGGTCACCGACTACCGCACAATCGACGGCCAGCGCGCCGCGACACTCAGGTTCGATGGCACGCCTGCACGCCAGCTCACCGGCAAACACTCGGGTGCCGCGGCGCTCGAGCAAATCGCAGATTACGGCACGGTATTGCTCTGTGCAGAAGCGGTCGGCGCACTCGACGCCCTGAACCATGCAACGGCGGAGTACACCAAAACGCGCCAGCAGTTCGGTCAGCCGATCGCGCGTTTCCAGGCGTTACAGCATCGCATGGTCGAGATGTTGATTCACGCCGAGCAGGCGCGATCGATCACTTATCTGGCGGCCATGCGCTACACGAGCGCAGACACCGACGAACGTCGCCGCGCGGTCTCCGCAGCGAAGGCGCGAGTCGGTCAGGCCGCCCGTTTCGTCGGTCAGCAGGCGGTCCAATTGCACGGTGGCATGGGCGTCACGAACGAAGTCGCCGCGGCGCATCTGTTCAAACGTCTTGCTATCATCGAAACCACATTGGGCGATGTTGATCACCATCTCGCGCGGTTCGCCGCGCTGCCCGGTTTTGTCACCGCCGAAGCCTGATCAGCCGGTCGAAGCGGATAGGAGGTCTGACGATGGGTCTGAGTTTCGAGGACATGGTAGTCGGCACGACTACCGAAATCGGCAAGCATACGTTCACGCGTGAAGAGATTGTCGAGTTCGCGGAGAAGTTCGATCCGCAACCGTTTCACGTGGACGAAGCTGCAGCCGCGGAGTCGCCGTTTCGGGGATTGGTTGCAAGCGGCTGGCACACGTGTTCGGTCATGATGGGCATGCTGGTGCGCAATGTGCTCGCGGGCTCCACGTCGATGGGCTCGCCCGGCATCGACGAGGTCCGCTGGTTGAAACCGGTGCGCGTCGGTGACACGATCACGATGAGGAACGCTGTACTCGACAAGCGCGTTTCGGCGAGTAAGCCGGATCGCGGCATCGTTTCGACGGAGTGGCAAGGCATCAATCAGCATGGCGAAACGGTGATCACGGTGCGCTCCAAGGGATTGTTCGGGCTGCGCAATCCGGGAGCTGCGTCATGACGGGCGGTGCAGTCGCTGCCGCAACGTTTGGTGATGCAGCGGCGTTGCGTGCGCTGGTTGGCGCCGAACCACTCGTTAGCGACTGGCTGACGGTGGATCAGGCGAGCGTCGATCGTTTCGCCGAAGCTACCGGCGATCACCAATGGATTCACGTCGACCCCGAGCGGGCGCGGCGTGAGTCGCCATTCGGTGGTCCGGTCGCGCATGGGTTCATGACGCTGTCGTTGATTCCGGCGTTGCTCGGCAAGACGGTGGCGCTCGAGCAGCGCATGGGCGTCAATTACGGATTGAATCGCGTGCGGTTCACGTCGCCGGTGCCGGTCGGCTCGCAGTTGCGTGCACGGTTCGCGGTGGAGTCCGTCACTGAGATCGACAACGCCGGTGTGCAGGTTGAATGGAATGTGACGCTGGAGCGGCAGGGTAGTGAGCGGCCGGTATGTGTCGCGGAGTTCATTACGCGGCATTACTTCTAACCGTTCATCGCTGACCGGTTGGCAAAAAGCGCGAGCGGCAGTGATGCCGTCTCGCGCTTTTTTATGTCGACGATTCTACGGATGGCAAAGCCGCGATTGTGGCCATTTTCAATGCGAACGCGCGCCAATACCATGGATCGACGGCACGGCTACCGCTTGGCGTACTGCGTCGCACCGAACAGCATCTCTTTCGCTTTGTCGTCCATGAGCGGCTTGCGGGCCGACGCCAGCACGTCGACGCCACGTATCACTGCCGGACGCGCGGCAATTTCTTCGTGCCATCGCTTCACATTCGGAAACGTATCCAGTTCAATACCCTGGTTTTGCCACGAGCGAGTCCACGGAAATGCGGCGATGTCAGCGATCGTGTAGTCATTGCCGGCCAGATACTGTGTCTTGCCGAGTTGCGTATCCATCACGCCGTACAGACGCCGCGTTTCGTTCGTGTAGCGGTTGATCGCATATTCGATCGGCTCCGGCGCATAAATGCGGAAATGATGTGTTTGCCCAAGCATCGGACCGAGGCCGCCCATCTGGAACATCAGCCATTGCAGCGTCGCATAGCGTGCGGTTGGGTCGGTCGGCAGAAATTTGCCGGTTTTCTCCGCGAGGTAAATCAGAATCGCGCCCGATTCGAACAATGCGAATGGCTTGCCGGCGGCGTCTTTAGGACCTTCCGAATCGACGATCGCGGGAATCTTGTTGTTCGGGCTGATGGCAAGGAATTCGGGATTGAACTGGTCGCCTGCGCCGATATCGATGCCATGCGCCGTGTATGCGAGGCCCGTTTCCTCGAGCATGATGTGAACTTTGTGGCCGTTCGGGGTTGCCCAGCTATAGACGTCGATCATCCTGGCTCCTTCGTTTTGTGAAAGCGGCGCCGCAAAGGGCGCCGCAATTGACAAAAATTAGAGCACAGATCGAGCAATGCTGCTGGCCGTGCCGCCATGATCCAGGTCTTGACTTTGCCGCGCGATCAATCGCCGCGAATTTAACCTCGAACACTCCCTCAAGCGCTCAAACGTTCAAACCCGCGTAATCGGCGTCTCTACGCGAGCCGCTGCACCCGCATCCATATAGCGCGCCAATTCGAGCTTGGCGATCGCGTTGCGGTGCACTTCGTCGGGGCCATCGGCGAAGCGTAACGTCCGCGCGGATGCATACGCATACGCCAACGGAAAATCGTCGCTAACCCCGCCGCCGCCGTGCGCCTGAATGGCCCAGTCGATCACCTGGCATGCCATATTCGGCGCGACCACCTTGATCATGGCGATCTCGCCGCGCGCGCCCTTGTTGCCGACCGTGTCCATCATGTACGCGGTCTTCAGCGTCAGCAGACGGGCCTGTTCGATCAGGCAACGCGCTTCGGCCAGACGCTCCTGGGTGACGCCTTGCGCGGCAACCGGCTTACCGAAAGCGACGCGCTGCATCGAGCGTTTCGCCATGAGTTCGAGCGCGCGCTCGGCGAGACCGATCAAACGCATGCAGTGGTGAATGCGTCCCGGTCCGAGGCGCCCTTGAGCGATTTCGAAACCGCGTCCTTCGCCGAGCAGCATGTTGGTGGCAGGCACGCGCACATTGTCGAGCGTGATTTCCATGTGGCCGTGCGGCGCGTCGTCGTAGCCGAATACGGTGAGAGGGCGGTGCACGGTGATGCCGCTCGCGTCGGCCGGGACCAGAATCATCGACTGCTGCGCATGGCGTGGCGCCTCAGGATCGGTCTTGCCCATCACGATGTAGACCTTGCAGCGCGGATCCCCCGCGCCGGACGACCACCACTTGTGGCCGTTGATCACGTAGGAGTCGCCGTCGCGCACGATGCTCGTCTGGATATTGGTCGCGTCCGACGACGCCACTTCCGGCTCGGTCATCAGAAACGCCGAGCGGATGTGTCCTTGCAGCAGTGGTTCGAGCCACTCGCGTTTGTTGTCGTCACTGCCGTAGCGCTCGATCGTTTCCATGTTGCCGGTGTCGGGTGCGTTGCAGTTGAACACTTCCGGCGCCCAGGGCACGCGGCCCATGATTTCGCACAGCGGCGCGTACTCAAGATTCGTCAGACCGGCCCCGCGCACCGATTCAGGTAGGAACAGGTTCCACAAGCCGGCACCGCGCGCTTTCGTTTTCAGTTGCTCGATCAGTTCGGTGGGAAGCCATGCGTTGCCGTTCTGACGATTTCGCGCTATCTCGGCGTAGAACGCCTGCTCGTTCGGATAGATGTGCTCGTCGAAGAAGGCGAGCAGTTTCTCGCGCAGCGCCTGAACCTTCGGGGTGTAGTCGAAATTCATGTATGACCTCGCGGATGACGAATGACGTTGGTTCGGGAGCGCAACCTGGTTGGTGCGCCGATCTGCTTAACGTACCTTCTGTGCGTAGCGCCAGGCGAGTTCGGCCATCGGCTTCGCGCGACGGCCGGCGTCGAGCGCCTGAGCGCTGGCCGCCGTGCCGTCGACCACGCGTTTCATGATCCCTTGCAGGATGGCGGCGATGCGGAACATGTTGTACGCCAGATAGAAATTCCAGTCGCCGTGGATCTCGAAGCCCGTGCGCTTGCAATAGCGCTCGACGTACTGCGCTTCGTCGGGAATGCCGAGTGCCGCCCAATCGAGGCCCGCAATGCCGCGAAACTGCGCCGGGTCGACGTGCCATGCCATGCAGTGATAGGCGAAGTCGGCGAGCGGATCGCCGAGCGTCGACAGTTCCCAGTCGAGTACGGCCAGTACGCGCGGCTCCGTGGGATGGAAGATCAGATTGTCGAGCCGGTAGTCGCCATGCACCACCGAGGCGCGCTCGCTCGTTTCCGCCGGCATATGCTGCGGCAACCATTCGATCAGGCGCTGCATCGCGTCGATCGGTTCGGTTTCGGACGCGACGTACTGCTTGCTCCAACGGCCGATCTGGCGCGCGAAGTAATTGCCCGGTTTGCCGTAGTCGGCAAGACCGATTGTTGTGACGTCGACGCTATGCAGCGCAGCGATCACGCGATTCATTTTGTCGTAGATTGTCGCGCGCTCCACAGGTGTCATGCCGGGCAAAGACTGGTCCCACAGCACGCGGCCTTCGACGAACTCCATCACGTAAAACGCCCGGCCGATCACGCTTTCGTCTTCGCACAAGGCGAGCATGTTCGCGACCGGCACGTCGGTGTCGGCAAGCGCGTGCATGACGCGGTATTCGCGTTCGACGGCGTGCGCCGAGGGCAGTAACTTCGCGGCCGGCCCAGGCTTGGCGCGCATCACATACGAGCGCGATGGCGTGACGAGTTTGAAGGTGGGATTCGACTGGCCGCCGGCGAATTGCTCCAACGTGAGCGGTCCGGAAAACCCGTCGACATGCTGGGCTAGCCACGCGGCGAGCGCGTCACTGTCGAAGCGTTGCCGCTCGTTGAGCGGGCGCGTGCCTTCGAAGGCCGAGTAATCCGGTTTGTGTTCTGGTTCGCCGGTCTGTGTGGCTTGCACCATATGTCTCCTCCAGTTCGGGTTCAGCTACGCGTGTATTGAATGAATTGTGCGTAGAGCATTTCCATCGTGGTATTGCGGACGTCGCGATGCAGCGGCGACGGCGGTGAATAGTTGATCGCGCGCAGCACCCAGTCGCGCGGCTCGGCGCCGACGTCGAGTGCGTTGATGCAACCGGTGGCCTGCGCCAGATGGCCGAAGAAAGTACGGCCGCCGGCGGTAAGCGCATGCGACAGAATCGCGCGATTCACCCCGCCGTGCAGCACCAGCAGCACGGTGTCCCATGAGGTGTCCTCGCGCAACGCCGCCACTGCGGGCAACACGCGGTCGAACAACGCGCCGATGGTCTCGCCGTCGAGAAAGCGTGTGCTTTCCGGCACGATGCCGTCGAACACGCCGAGAAATGCCGCTTCGATATCCTGTGGCGGAATGTTGCTGAGCTTGCCACCGCGAATTTCCTGCCACGCAGGCTCGATGTCGAGGTCGATCTGCTGACCCGTTTCGGCCAGTACACGTTGCGCGGTTTCGACCGTGCGCGGCAAACCGCTCACGATCACCCGATCGAACCGGATCTGCTGCCCGGCGAACACGCGGCCTGCCGCGCTCGCCTGCTCGCGGCCGTTCGCGTTCAATGGCACGGTTTCTGGGTCGATCGCGCGGCCGGAGTCGTCGAAGTAGGTCACGTCGCCGTGACGCATCAGGAAGATGCGGCGGCGCTTGGGGAGTTGGTAGTCAGGCATTGTCCGTTCGTTCACGTATGTTCACTTGTAGACCGGAGCGCGCTTTTCGAGGAACGCGGAAATCCCTTCGAGGCCGTCGCGATGATGCAGTGAGGCGACGAAGCTGTCGCGTTCGGCGACCAGATGTTCAGCGAGCGGTTGTGCGCCGGCCGCGCCGATGAGCCCCTTGATGCGCGCGACCGAATTTGGCGAAATCTTGCCGAGCTCATCGGCCCAGGCGACCGCGGTGTCGCGCACGGCGCCTGACTTCGCCAGTTTGTTGACCACACCGAGATCGAAGAGACGCGTGGCGCCGATCGGTTTGCCTTCGATCAGCACCTCGGTCGCCAACTGACGAGGCAAGGCTTGCGCAAGAAACCACGAGCCGCCGCCATCGGGTGTGAGACCAACACGCGCGTACGACATCACGAATTTCGCGTCTTCCGCGGCGACGATCAGATCGCACGCGAGCGCGAGCGAAAACCCCGCACCGGCTGCGGCGCCGTCAACGGCGGCGATCACCGGCTTCGACGATAAACGCAGCGCCGAAATCCATTCACCGAGCAGATCGATGCTTTCCGCCTGCACTGACGGGTCTTTCGCGCGGTTTTCCAGCAAGCGGTTCAGATTGCCGCCGGCACAAAAGAAATTGTCCGCGCCGTTAATCACGACCGCGCGTATGGAGGGATCGCGCTCCACCGATTCGAGCGCTTCGATGCCCGCGGCATACATGTCCGGATGCAGCGCATTGCGTGCGCCGGGGTTCGACAGCGTGAGGACCAGCGTCGATTCGCTTTCGGTCGGGCGCGAGGTCAGCAGTTCGGCGCTCATTGTTGGGTCTCCGGTTGAATGTCGGCAGCGTCGCGTTGCGTCAGCGACAGGCCAAGTTGTGCGCGCCGTGCGAGCCAGGGCGACGGACGATAGCGCGGGTCGCCCAGCACGCTAAAGATATTGCGCAAGATGGTGAGGATCGTTTTCGCGCCGAGTGCGTCGCCGAGGGCGAGCGGCCCGCGCGGATATCCGAGGCCTAGCGTCACGGCGAGGTCGATATCGTCGGGCGTCGCGATCTGTTTTTGCGCGATATCGCAACCGATGTTGACGATGGTTGCCACAACGCGTTGCGCGACGAAGCCGGTCGAGTCGCTGATCACGGTGACGGGAACGCCGTCGGCGGCAAATAGGGCGTGCGCGGTCTCGCGTGCGGCGCGACTGGTGGCGGGCGTCGTCATCAGCGTGCGGCGCGGCGCGGCGGCCAGCGGGAAAAGGGCGTCGATTGCGACAACGCGTGTGGCATCGAGTGCTTCGTCGACGGCGGCCGTGGTTGCGTCATGACCGAACGGTGTCACGACGATCAGCGAGTCCGTTGCGGGCGTGGCGCCTTCGTCGAGCTTGACGCCGGCCTTGGCGATGAGTTGCACGACGGCCTCATGCGCTTGCGGATAGCGCTTGCTGAGCCACACGCTTTGCGGCAGTTCGGTCGGCGCGGGCGCTTCCGCAGGCACTTGCTGCTTGCCGTCTTCATAGCGGTAAAAGCCTTCGCCCGTTTTGCGGCCGATCAGTCCGCCCGCGAGCCGTGTGCCCGTGATCGGCGAGGGCGTGAAGCGCGGTTCTTCATAGAACTGGTGATAGATCGATTCCATCACCGGGTGCGATACGTCGAGCGCGGTCAGGTCCAGCAGTTCGAACGGCCCGAGGCGAAAGCCTGCCTGCTCGCGCATGATGCGGTCGATGTCGGCGAAGCTCGCAACGCCTTCGCCTGCTACGCGCAGGCCCTCGGTATTCATGCCGCGACCGGCGTGATTGACAATGAAGCCGGGCATGTCTTTCGCGCGCACCGGCGTGTGGCCCATGCGGCGCGCGAGATCCATCAGCGCGTCGCCGGCGGCGGGATCGCTGCGCAGGCCGTCGATCACTTCGACGACCTTCATCAACGGAACCGGATTGAAGAAGTGATAACCGGCCACTCGCGACGGATTCGTGCAGCCTGCCGCAATCGCCGTAATCGACAACGACGAGGTGTTCGACGCGAGCACGCAACGGCCGCTCACCACCGTTTCGAGCTCGCGAAAGAGGGCCTGCTTCACATCGAGCCTTTCGACGATCGCCTCGACGACCAGATCGCAATCGGCCAGATCGCCGATCACCTGCGCGCCGCTCACGTTTGCCAGCGCAGCGAGCGAGCGGGCCTGGTCGAGCTTGCCTTTGGCGCTCAATTTGTCGAAAGTCTCGGCGAGGTAGTCGCGCGCGGCACCGATCGCGGCGGGATTCGTGTCGTACAGACGCACGGTGAGACCCGCCAGTGCGGCAATCTGGGCAATGCCACGGCCCATTGCACCGGTTCCGACAATGCCGATAGTCTCGATACTGAAATTGCGAGAGGTCATTGTGATGGTCGACTCCATGGTTATTTTAGAATAGCACGATCGTGCAATTTACTGGATGATTGCTCGAGGACCGCTGCTTTGATTTTGACGAGCGGTCTTAAACACAACCCGAAGAAAGGAGACACCCGATGATCAAGCTGTGCGGTTTCGCGCTCTCTAACTACTACAACAAGGTGAAATTTGTGCTTCTCGAACACGGTATTCCGTTCGAGGAAGTGCTCGTGCTGCCGAGTCAGGAAGAGACGATGCTCGAGCATTCTCCGCTCGGCAAGGTGCCTTACATCCAGACCGAACACGGCAATCTGTGCGAATCGCAAAGCATTGTCGAGTATCTGGCAGCTCGATTTCCCGACAAGGCGATTTTCTCCGCCGACCCGTGGGAAGCGGCCAGGGAGCGCGAGTTGATCATGTTCGTGGATGTCCATCTCGAACTGACCGCGCGCAATCTCTACAAGGAAGCGTTCTTCGGTGGCACCGTGACCGATGCGACCAAGGGGCGTGTCGAGAAGCTGCTCGCGCATCACATTGCCGGCTTCAAACGGATCGCGAAATTCGGGCCGTATTTGCGCGGAGAGCGTTTCAGTGTCGCCGACGCGGCGGGTTTTGTGAGCTTGCCGCTGGTCGGCATGGCGACGCAGACCATCTACGGTCGCGATTTCCTGCTCGACGCCGGTGTGGACTGGAAAAGCTATGTGAAGGCGATCAACGCCCGGCCGGCCGCACAGCGCGTGACTGACGATCGTAAGGCGTATATCGCGGCCTCGCGTTCTGCCTGAGGCATGACGGCGTTCCGGTTGCGGGGGAAATGAACCCGGGCGTGCAGCGCACGTGTGGGCCGCTGCGCGCGATGGCGAGGAACGTGGGTTCGTTCGCAGCATCGCGCGGGGCGTCCTAGAGCCGCGCCAGCCGCTCGAGCGCGGTGGCGAGTGTGGTTTCCTGCTTGGCGAAACAGAAACGCACCACGCCCGATTCATGTGCCTCGTGATAGAACGCCGACACCGGAATCGCCGCGACGCCGATCTCGCCGGTCAGCCATTGCGCGAATTCGGCTTCGGGCAAGTCGCTGATCGCCGAATAATCGACGCACTGAAAGTAGGTGCCCGTGCAAGGCAGCAGCTTGAAGCGTGAATGGGCGAGGCCGGCGCGGAAGAAGTCGCGTTTCTTCTGATAAAACGCGGGCAGATCCAGATACGGCGCCGGATCCTTCATATATTCCGCGAGGCCGACCTGCATCGGCGTGTTGACCGTGAACACGTTGAACTGGTGCACTTTGCGGAATTCGGCAGTGAGCGCGGCGGGCGCGGCTACATAGCCGACTTTCCAGCCGGTGACGTGATAGGTCTTGCCGAAGCTCGACACCACGAAACTGCGCTGCGCCAGTTCCGGATAGCGCGCAACGCTTTCGTGTGGCGCGCCGTCGTACACCATGTGTTCGTACACCTCGTCTGAGAGGATCAGCACGTTGGTGCCGCGCACGATTTCTTCGAGCTTGCGCATGTCATCAGCGCGCCAGACCGTGCCGGTCGGATTGTGCGGCGTGTTGATCAGCAGGAGCCGCGTTTTCGGCGTGATTGCGGCGGCGAGCTTGTCGAACGGGATCGCGTAGTCGGGCGCCTCGAGCGTGACGAATACCGGCTTGCCGCCGGCCAGTTCGATCGACGGCAAATAGCTGTCGTAGGTCGGCTCTACCACGATCACTTCGTCGCCCGGATGCACGGTGCAGAGAATCGTGGTCAGCAGCGCCTGTGTGGCGCCCGCCGTCACCGTGATCTCGCTGGCGGCGTCGTAGC
The DNA here is from genome assembly GCF_003610295.1 of Paraburkholderia sp. BL23I1N1. Taxonomy (NCBI): domain Bacteria; kingdom Pseudomonadati; phylum Pseudomonadota; class Betaproteobacteria; order Burkholderiales; family Burkholderiaceae; genus Paraburkholderia; species Paraburkholderia sp. BL23I1N1. The sequence continues at coordinate 14,871 of NZ_RAPV01000003.1, read as the reverse complement.
GGCGGCCGTACAGGTTCGCGATCTTGTCCGAAATCGCCTGACGCAGTGGCGCTACGCCTGCCATCGGCGGGTATTGGTTGTGGCCGTCACGCATAGCGTTCGTGACCGCGTCGACAATGCGGGAATCGCAGCCAAAGTCGGGAAAGCCCTGGCCGAGGTTCACCGCGCCTTTTTCGGCGGCAAGCGCGCTCATCACGGTGAAAATCGTCGTGCCGACGTCCGGCAGGCGAGACGGAAACGAGGGACTCATGGGCGTGTCGTGCGGTGCATTCATGGCGCTGTCCGGAGCGTGGTCGAGTGAATTGGCGAATTGACAGGGGGCGTCGTTCAAAAGGACGAAGCCTGATTGTAGGGAATCGCGGCGCTCCGTGCGCGCGGTCGTCTCGATGTTGGCCATCCGGCCAGGGTCAAGCGGGCGCGGGCCCGTCTGCCATCCAGGAGCTGACGAACGGTGCCGGCTGTGCAATCTGGAACCCGAAGTCGCGCGCAATCCGCTTGGCGAGTTTCAGTACCGCGCGGTCTTTCGACACCAGCCAATCGGCCTGCGCGGCGTGCGCGAGTTCGAGGAATTTCTGGTCGTCGCGGTCTTTGCATTTGGGCAACGGCCTGGCATCTTCCGCGGGGGCAGCGGGCTCGACCAACTGCGCGAGGCGTGCGACGACGGCAAGGGCCGCCACCTTGTCGACATTGCGATGCACGAATTGCGGGTAGTCGAGCACGTAGGTGAGTTCGGCAAGGCAGCGTGCATCGATCAGCGCGGCGAGCGCGCCACTTTCGAGCGCGGCGCGAATGGGCCGCGTGTGCGGATCGTCGAACACGAGAATATCGATCCAGACATTGGAGTCGAGGACGACGCGCAAAGCGCCGTGTGAGGCATGGGAACCGGGCATTCGTTACAATCTGGCTTTCGTCTTTGACCGCCAGGCACGGCGTGCCTGCAAGGCCTCTATGATAATCGTTCTGTCGCCGGCGAAATCGCTCGACTATGAAACCCCTCCGCATGTCAAAAAACACACGATCCCCGATTTCGTCGACGACGCGGCCGAATTGATCGGCGGATTGCGCCTTTTGTCGCCGCAGCAGATCGGCTCGTTGATGAGCATTTCCGATCAGCTTGCGCACCTCAATTTCGAGCGTTACGCGCAATGGTCGCCCAGTTTCGGCACGCACAACGCCAAGCAGGCTGTGCTTGCGTTTAACGGCGATGTGTACGAAGGCTTCAACGCGAGGACGTTGTCGCCGGCCGATCTGGATTACGCGCAGAAGCACGTGCGCGTGCTTTCAGGCCTGTACGGATTGCTGCGCCCGCTCGATCTGCTGCAACCGTATCGCCTCGAAATGGGCACGCGCTTTGCCAATACGCGCGGCAAGGATCTGTACGCGTTCTGGGGCGAACGGATCACGCAGGCTTTGAACGCACAACTGAAGAAGAACACTGCCGCCTCGCGCGTGCTGGTCAACTGCGCTTCCGGCGAGTACTTCAAGTCGGTCAAACCGAGGCTGCTCGAAGCACCGGTCGTCACGCCCGTGTTTGAAGACTGGAAGGGCGGCCGCTACAAGATCATCAGTTTCCGCGCAAAGCGCGCACGCGGTCTAATGGCGCGTTACGCGGTCGAAAACCGTCTCGACAAGCCCGAGCAGTTGAAAGACTTTGACTCCGAAGATTACGCGTTCAACGCCGAGGCCTCGAACGATTCCACTTTCGTATTCCGTCGCCGTATCGCTGACTAAGCGATTGCGGCGCACCCAAGCAGGGAAGAACATCATGACGTTATCGATTACGAGCAATTTCGACGCGGGTGCGATAGAAGTGCTGGCCTGCGAAGACGCGGGCAATATCCGTCTGCGCGTGCGGCCCGACAGTCACGCCGAGTTCGCACAGTGGTTTTATTTCCGTCTGTCCGGCGCATCCGGCGAGCGCTGCGTGATGACCTTCGAAAATGCCGCGGCGTGCGCATTTGCCGAAGGCTGGCGCGATTATCACGCAGTGGCAAGCTATGACCGGGTGAACTGGTTCCGCGTGCCGACGTCCTACGACGGCCGCGTGTTGACGATCGATCACACGCCGGATTTTGACCGCATTTACTACGCGTATTTCGAGCCGTATAGCGAGGAACGTCACTCGGAGTTTCTCGGTGCGGTCCAGCAGATGCCGCAGGCCTCGCTGACGGAGTTGGGCAAGACCGTGGAAGGCCGGCCGATGTCGCTGTTGACGCTTGGTACGCCGCAAACCGGCGACACGCCCAGGAAGAAAGTCTGGTTGATCGCGCGCCAGCATCCTGGCGAGACGATGGCCGAATGGTTTATTGAAGGTCTCGTCAAGCGCCTCGCGGGTTGGGGTGATTGGGCGGGCGATCCGGTGGCGCGCAAGCTCTACGATCACGCGGTGTTCTACATCGTGCCGAACATGAATCCGGACGGTAGCGTGCACGGCAACCTGCGCACCAACGCGACGGGCGCGAACCTGAACCGCGAATGGATGGAGCCGGACGCCGCGCGCAGTCCCGAGGTGCTGGTGGTGCGTGACGCAATTCACGCAACCGGTTGTGACCTCTTTTTCGACATTCATGGCGACGAGGCGCTGCCGTACGTGTTCGTGGCCGGGTCCGAAATGCTGCCGGGTTTCACCGAGCGGCAGGCCGAAGAGCAGAAAGCGTTCATCGAAGCATTCAAGCATGCGAGTCCGGATTTCCAGGACAAGTTCGGCTACGCCGCAAGCAAGTATCGTGAGGACGCGCTCAAGCTGGCTTCAAAGTACATCGGTAACGAATTCGGCTGTCTGTCGTTGACTCTGGAGATGCCGTTCAAGGACAACGCTAATCTGCCGGACGAGCGCGTGGGTTGGAACGGCGAACGGAGTGCGTCGCTGGGCGCCGCCATGCTGCAAGCGATTTTGCGGCACGTGGAGACGTTTGCCTGACTGGCCGTTGTATGAAAAAACGGGGCACACACTTTAGAAGTGTGTGCCCCGTTTGTTTTGGGCGGCGTCGACATGGCCCGCGGCGTGGGTCAGTTGAAACGGCCGCGGGTCATGCGCGTTATGGAGTCTTTTTCGCCGGAGACTTCTTCGCGGTCGATTTGCTCGTGGAGTTGCCCGAAGACTTGCTGGATGTCGCGCGCGAAGATTTTCCCGAGCTTGCCTTCGAGGACTTTTCGATCGCTTTCTTCGTAGTTTTGCCACTAGCGGAGTGCTTGCCCTTCACACTCTTATGCCTGCCCGAGGACGCTCGCGATCCCGTAGAGCCGGAGCTATGCGCGCGGGCCGGCGGCACTGGATCGTTCCAGCTGAACGCCAGCATCTGGCTGCCCACGTAGCCACAGCGGAACTTGAGATCGGCTGGATCTCCGTCACCGTTCTGGCGGATACCGAGGCCCTCGACGGTAACGATGTTGTCCACCTTGACGCGCTGCTTGCCCTCGTCGAACGAATCGTTCCAGGGGGTGACCGACGCATGCGCGCTGTCGAAGGAGCTGGGCGGAAATTCGACATGGTCGAAGGCGGTCGATGTACTTGCAACAAAATTGCCGTGAGCGGCGCAGTCCGCGACTAGCGGGTCTGCATGCATATCATTGACAAATTTGTTGACGAGATCGTTGTGCTGTTCGAGTTGATCGGCGTATGCGGGAGCAGTGCAAATGAGCGAGAGACCCGCTGCAAATGTTGCTAACCGGCCGACCAACCGCAGCAATCGGCGCGGTACGTTGGTGCGATCCATCTAGTTCGTTAGGCGCTAATGAGACATGAGGCACGTAAGATGCCCGGCGAGAGGGATGAGTTCAATCCTGACACAAATATTTTGTCCTGTCGTGGTGCGTGGACTCAGACTCGTTATGTGCCGGGATGGCAGATTGCCGCAGATGCGTGCTCGATGCACGTGCCCGATGCACGTGCCCGATGCCGCGCCTGTGTCAGGTGCGTGGTCCGCCCAATCGATATCGACGCACATCATAAGTGGTAACCCAGGCCGGACGGTAGACCGCGATCAATGCTGTCGACATGCCGGTGAACCAGGCCTCGCCAGAGGCTAGCAGAAGCACGCTGAACGCGTAGCCGACCGGCACGACGGTCATCGAACCGTCGGCGAGCACGATGTGAACGCCGAGTGCCGCGGCCGCCGTGAGCGACACGGCAATGGCGGGTGAGATAAAACCCTGGCCGAAGATAAACATGAAGAGGTTACGCGGCAGCCAGGCGATGCTGGCGCGCTGGATCAAGGTCGAGATTCCGACTGGCAGCGCACCGAACACGAGGAACGTCAGTGCGATGCCCTGCCACGGGGCATCGAAGACGACGGCTGCGAGACCGGTGACTATCGCCATGGCGATCAGCGCCAGCGCCCAGTCGAATAATGTGACGACCAGGGTGGCGCCGAGCAGATGCATGACGGTGCCGTCGTCGAGCCACGCATTGCTTGCCCACAGCACCGACACCGCGACGATGATCGCGAGCCAGACATGCTGGAGTGTGCCGTCCTGAAGTCGTTTGAAAGGATTTTTCCACAGCGCGAGCGCGACCACTATCGCAGTGGCGATCCAGCCACCGACAGCGACCCAGAACGGAAGCGGTGTGTAGAGGAAACCCATGTATCTCATATTACTCGTTGGACGAGAAAAGGTGTGAGCGGATTCCATGCCAGCCGGCGCGAACGCTGCCAGAAAGGGCGCGTTCCGATTCTGGCGCGAACGCCGGCTGACCTTATGCCGAACCTCGTGTGACCGATTTTGCCGTCAGCGGGGCGAGCGTCTCGTCGTATGGCGTGCTCGGTTCGGCTGCCATTGGCAGCGCGTCGGCCGTGTCGTTCGCGGGCAACGGATACTGGAAGCGCCGCGGCGTGCGGCGCCGCAATGGCACCACGCCGGCTTGCCCCATTACCGGACGAACCGGACCTCCGTCTTCGTTGCGTAGTACTTGCAAATGAGCCGGCAGCCAGCCGTTGTAGAGTGCGACTGCGGCGGCGCGATTAGGCGCGCCGAGTTGCTGAAATATGCTGGTCAGGTGGATCTTGACGGTGCCTTCGCTGATGCCGAGCGTGCGCGCGATCATCTTGTTGGTGCTGCCCATGTGGACGCAGCGCATGATCTGCTCCTGGCGGGGCGACAGGCCGTTGGAAAGCCTGGTCCGGCGCGGTGGCGGGTTCTTCTCGTCGAACGGCCGGATGGCGACATCCGGCGGTAGCGGAGGGTTGAGGGCAAGCGCGCCCGGCGGCACATGGTGACCGCCCAGCAGAACCATCTCGAAAGCGCGCACGATCAGGCACGGGTCGGTTTCGCGCGGAATGACGCCGAGCACGCCTTCGTCCATGAGGTCCCGCACGACAGTTGGAGAGACCTCGTCAGCCAGCACTGCGATGCGCAGGTCCGGGTAATGGCTGAGCAGATGACGGATATTGCCAACCGACATCCAGTTCTGCCAGTCGATCACGAGCAGGTCGGGCCGCAGGCGCTTGAGCGTACGTTCAACCTGACGCCAATCCTGTGCTTCGTTAAAGCGCGCCAGCCGGTCGATTTGCCGCAGCAGTGCTTTGAGTCCGTCGCGTCGTTCCGCGTCTGAGTTGAGTATTGAGAATCGCATGCCATGTCTCCAGATGAATCGGGCGAGGTGGCGCGATGCGTGCGGGCCGGCGAGGGAGCCGGGGGCAGTATGATGCGCCACCGCCACTATGATGACAAATTCCCTTCGTTTTGACGGCCTGTCCAATAGGCATAGGAGGAAAGACGTAAAAAAGCCCCGCGCGCGGCGGGGCTTCTGATGTCGACGGTGCGGCGCAATGACGCTGGCGCCGGTGGGTCAGTGGAAATGCGGTTGAGCGGGCTCCGCGTCCTCCGGCATTTCGGCGTGAACGATTTCGCCGAGCGGGTCCGCATAGAGTGGGACGCCGCAGTCATCGCAATATTCCGGCTCGAAGCGGCCCGCGTGGCGGCGCACGTCTGTCACACCGGTTTCCTTCAGCAATGCGACGATTTCTTCGAGCGGGTCGTCTGACGCAGCGATCTCTTGCGGTTCTTCGTCGATGCCGGGCTCGCCGTTCTCACGGCCGTAAAGCGGCCACACGACGCCGTAGATCACATCATTGCTGCCGCGACGCGTGAAGCCGACACGGTATTCGTCGATACGGCGCTCGCCGAAACCGGCGACAACCGCGCGCAACTCCTGTGGCGCCGCGCCGATTGTGTCGAATAGATAACGCACGGCGGTACGTACGGTGTGAGGGCGCACGCTTTCGTCGGCGTCGCGGCAGGCGGAATAGTAGGCATCCGGCAGCAGACACTCGAATTCACATCCGGGCAGCGCCAGTGACAGATTGGCGCCGCCTTGCGTGGCCCATTGTTCGAGACATTGGCCGCGCTCGATCCGGCTGCCGTTCTCTTCTTCCTGCCAGCGAAACGCCGGCTCGCCCACTGGCGCCGCGACCACGGCCAGCAGAAAGCGCGGGTCGGCCAGGATTGGCGACGTTTCCGGCAGTTCGCCAAAATTGAGTTTGACGTTGCCGCCGGCCATCGCCGCTTGAGCCAGTTGCTGGGCAATGCGCCAGGTTTCGACGTGGTGACGCGGCAGTTGATCGATGCTGTAAAGGAACGGCACCATGGCAACACGCGTATTGGCTGCGAGCACGTGTGCCTGCAGGTGCGCGCGTAGCGCGTCGGCCGCGTCCGCTTTGAGCGGGCCGGAAGGAATCATGTAGCGAGTCCAGGCCAGCACCGGCGCGGCAATCAGCAGCGCCTCATAAGGCGCGCCTTCATGTTCGATGATGAACGACTCGCTGTGCGTTTCCGCCATGTCGGCGAGTGCGCCATAAGCATCGGGATGATTCTGCTGCAGGTGATCGAGCGCGGCGTCCAGCGTTGTCTGGTTGGCGTTGCGGACGATCTTGGCCAGCAGCGCATCAAGCTTCGCTTCCCAGAAGCGGTCTTCGGTGCGGCTGCCCGACGCGAAAAGCGCGAGCGAAAGACCGACAAGCTTGTCGGCATCGGGGGGGAGACGTTTGGCGATTCGCGAGCGCATAAATCCGGAAATTGGGGGAGTACAGAACCTTATATTCTAGTCTTTTCTATGCCGCCATATTATTTGGCTGACTATGCCGGATGGATTGGGACATTTCCGCATTAGAAAGAAGCCTGTTGCGGGTGCTGTCAGATGCGTTGCGCGGCGTCCTGGCCGGATGATATAAGGCAGGCCCGGGGGCGTGACTCGCTTCTATACTGACTGCCTTCAGTGCGCGCCTGGCAAAAGTATGTCTATTCGTTGCTGTGGCCTGGCACAACAGGAGATTCATAGTGAAATCGGACCAACTGATTGAACGTCTCGCCGCAGTGTTCGCGTTGATCATATTGGTGGGTGGCTCCCTGCTGGTGCTTGCGCCTTTTACGACCGCGCTGCTGTGGGGCGCCATCCTCAGTTATAGCTCGTGGGGCTTGTACCGGCGGCTCACTGCGGCAGTCGGGGGCCGGCGAAAGCTGGCCGCAACGCTGATCGTGCTCATCATTCTGGTTGTGGTGCTTGGCCCGTTCGTTTATGCGGGCTTTGCTTTCGGCGCGCATGTTCACGACATCGTCGCGTTGGTGCAGCGGCTCTTCGAGGCTGGCTTGCCGGATCTGCCCCCGTGGGTTGGGCGAATTCCGCTGGTTGGCTCGAACATCGAGAGCTTTTGGGCCAATGTAACGAGTAGCAACTCTGAATTGATCGCGCAAATGCGTGCCCTTGCGGCGCCGGCTGGCAAATGGATTCTGGCGGCTGCGATCGCCGTTACGCACGGTCTGGGATTGTTGGCGCTGAGTATCGTGCTCGCGTTCTTCTTTTATACCGGAGGAGAGGGTGCGGCGGCTTGGCTGAGGGCGGGCATGCGGCGCATTGCCGGCGAACGGGCCGATTACTTGCTGACGCTGGCGGGCAGTACGGTGAAGGGTGTGGTCTACGGAATTCTCGGCACAGCGCTTGTACAAGGTATTCTGGCCGGCTTCGGTTGCTGGATTGCGGGTGTCCCGGCGCCGGCGCTGCTTGGGCTGGCAACGTTCTTCCTTTCGGTTGTGCCGGGTGGCCCGGTTGTCGTCTGGCTGCCTGCGGCGATCTGGCTGTATCACGGCGGCGCAACGGGTTGGGCAATCTTTCTGGTGGTGTGGGGCGTGTTGGTCGTGGGCATGTCCGACAACGTCATCAAGCCGATCCTGATCGGCAAGAGTAGCGACATGCCGTTGATCCTGGTGATGCTGGGTATTCTGGGCGGTGCGTTTGCTTTCGGCTTCCTTGGTGTTTTCATCGGCCCAACGTTGCTGGCGGTTGCCTATACCGTGCTGCACGATTGGACGATCGGCGCCCCGGGAGCACGCACGCTCGCCAACGCTGAAGTGCCGGTTGTCGATGAGCCGGGGCGCATAGAAAAGGCGCCTTGAAATAAATTCCAGATACCACTTGCAAGGCGCGGTGCGGCTCGCTAGAATCTCGCTCTTTCGTGCTCCGGACAGCGGGGCACGGGAAGCGGGAGAGCCAGTAGTGGCAAGGCTTTGAGCGAAGTGAGCGGGTTCAGGAAGTTAAAGAAACCTGTTGACGACGTAGCGAAAGTTCTTCATAATCTCGTTTCTCTGCTGCTGATGCAGCGACGCAGAACGAAGCGGTGCCGGGTGTTGTGATGGTTGCAGCGCGGTGCCGGTCTGGTAGTGGATGCGTAATCGATCTTTAAAAATTAACAGCCGATAAGTGTGGGCGCTTGATGCGCGACGCGCCGGTGGACTCTTCGGGGTTTGCCGGGAAGCGAAAGTATCAAGTCTCACACTAGTATTAAAGGAAGGTTTTCCTGCTGGCATGGATTCATGCTGGCAGGATGATCATTCGTCAGTACGTTGAGTGAGCGACCGGTTGGTAAAACAACCGAAAAACAGTAACAGGTTTGAACTGAAGAGTTTGATCCTGGCTCAGATTGAACGCTGGCGGCATGCCTTACACATGCAAGTCGAACGGCAGCACGGGGGCAACCCTGGTGGCGAGTGGCGAACGGGTGAGTAATACATCGGAACGTGTCCTGTAGTGGGGGATAGCCCGGCGAAAGCCGGATTAATACCGCATACGCTCTACGGAGGAAAGGGGGGGATCTTAGGACCTCTCGCTACAGGGGCGGCCGATGGCAGATTAGCTAGTTGGTGGGGTAAAGGCCTACCAAGGCGACGATCTGTAGCTGGTCTGAGAGGACGACCAGCCACACTGGGACTGAGACACGGCCCAGACTCCTACGGGAGGCAGCAGTGGGGAATTTTGGACAATGGGGGCAACCCTGATCCAGCAATGCCGCGTGTGTGAAGAAGGCCTTCGGGTTGTAAAGCACTTTTGTCCGGAAAGAAAACCTCCGCCCTAATACGGTGGGGGGATGACGGTACCGGAAGAATAAGCACCGGCTAACTACGTGCCAGCAGCCGCGGTAATACGTAGGGTGCAAGCGTTAATCGGAATTACTGGGCGTAAAGCGTGCGCAGGCGGTCCGCTAAGACAGATGTGAAATCCCCGGGCTTAACCTGGGAACTGCATTTGTGACTGGCGGGCTAGAGTATGGCAGAGGGGGGTAGAATTCCACGTGTAGCAGTGAAATGCGTAGAGATGTGGAGGAATACCGATGGCGAAGGCAGCCCCCTGGGCCAATACTGACGCTCATGCACGAAAGCGTGGGGAGCAAACAGGATTAGATACCCTGGTAGTCCACGCCCTAAACGATGTCAACTAGTTGTTGGGTCTTCATTGACTTAGTAACGTAGCTAACGCGTGAAGTTGACCGCCTGGGGAGTACGGTCGCAAGATTAAAACTCAAAGGAATTGACGGGGACCCGCACAAGCGGTGGATGATGTGGATTAATTCGATGCAACGCGAAAAACCTTACCTACCCTTGACATGTATGGAATCCTGCTGAGAGGTGGGAGTGCCCGAAAGGGAGCCATAACACAGGTGCTGCATGGCTGTCGTCAGCTCGTGTCGTGAGATGTTGGGTTAAGTCCCGCAACGAGCGCAACCCTTGTCCCTAGTTGCTACGCAAGAGCACTCTAGGGAGACTGCCGGTGACAAACCGGAGGAAGGTGGGGATGACGTCAAGTCCTCATGGCCCTTATGGGTAGGGCTTCACACGTCATACAATGGTCGGAACAGAGGGTCGCCAAGCCGCGAGGTGGAGCCAATCCCAGAAAACCGATCGTAGTCCGGATCGCACTCTGCAACTCGAGTGCGTGAAGCTGGAATCGCTAGTAATCGCGGATCAGCATGCCGCGGTGAATACGTTCCCGGGTCTTGTACACACCGCCCGTCACACCATGGGAGTGGGTTTTACCAGAAGTGGCTAGTCTAACCGCAAGGAGGACGGTCACCACGGTAGGATTCATGACTGGGGTGAAGTCGTAACAAGGTAGCCGTATCGGAAGGTGCGGCTGGATCACCTCCTTTCTCGAGCTAACGTGTCAATGCGTTGAGCGCTCACGCTTATCGGCTGTGAACAGGACAGACTCAGGGGTCTGTAGCTCAGTTGGTTAGAGCACCGTCTTGATAAGGCGGGGGTCGATGGTTCGAATCCATCCAGACCCACCACTGTTTCTGCGGTGGCTGAACTAACCAACCGGAGACACCTGAAGTGCTTGTGTGACTGGGGGATTAGCTCAGCTGGGAGAGCACCTGCTTTGCAAGCAGGGGGTCGTCGGTTCGATCCCGTCATCCTCCACCAATCTTCAATGCCGGTTTTACTGCGGCGAACCCTGAAAGAGGTTTGCGGTGTAGTGAAACGGGCATTGGCGATTGAGCCAGTCAGAGTGATATGCGGTTATAGCAACCGCAATATCGGCTGTCGTTCTTTAACAATCAGGAAGAAGTAGTAAAGAGATTCACGAAAGATCGCCTGGAGATGGGTGATTGAGTAGGTGAATCAGGGTTGTGATTGTATCAATGTATGAAAAGAGGGATCGAAAGATCGCTTTTGGAATACGGCGCAACACGAATACTCAACCTGTAGCGATTGTGAGGAACACGTCATTCCCAGTGGATGAGGTGGGAGACACACCCGTTATAGGGTCAAGCGAACAAGTGCATGTGGTGGATGCCTTGGCGATCACAGGCGATGAAGGACGCGGTAGCCTGCGAAAAGCGGTGGGGAGCTGGCAAACGAGCTTTGATCCACCGATATCCGAATGGGGAAACCCGGCCCGAATGGGTCATCCATGACTGAATACATAGGTCATGTGAAGCGAACGCGGTGAACTGAAACATCTAAGTAACCGCAGGAAAAGAAATCAACCGAGATTCCCAGAGTAGTGGCGAGCGAAATGGGACCAGCCTGTACTCTTTATCTTCATTGTTAGTCGAAGGCTCTGGAAAGTGCCGCCATAGCAGGTGATAGCCCTGTAGACGAAAACAGCGAGGAAGAACCAGGGGTACGACAAGTAGGGCGGGACACGTGAAATCCTGTCTGAAGATGGGGGGACCATCCTCCAAGGCTAAATACTCGTGATCGACCGATAGTGAACCAGTACCGTGAGGGAAAGGCGAAAAGAACCCCGGGAGGGGAGTGAAATAGATCCTGAAACCGCATGCATACAAACAGTAGGAGCCTCGCAAGGGGTGACTGCGTACCTTTTGTATAATGGGTCAGCGACTTACATTCAGTGGCAAGCTTAACCGATTAGGGCAGGCGTAGCGAAAGCGAGTCCGAACAGGGCGATTCAGTCGCTGGGTGTAGACCCGAAACCAGGTGATCTATCCATGGCCAGGATGAAGGTGCGGTAACACGTACTGGAGGTCCGAACCCACTAACGTTGAAAAGTTAGGGGATGAGCTGTGGATAGGGGTGAAAGGCTAAACAAACCTGGAAATAGCTGGTTCTCTCCGAAAACTATTTAGGTAGTGCCTCGTGTATCACCTTCGGGGGTAGAGCACTGTCATGGTTGTGGGGTCCATTGCGGATTACTACGCCATAGCAAACTCCGAATACCGAAGAGTGCAATCACGGGAGACAGACATCGGGTGCTAACGTCCGGTGTCAAGAGGGAAACAACCCAGACCGCCAGCTAAGGTCCCCAAATATTGCTAAGTGGGAAACGAAGTGGGAAGGCTAAAACAGTCAGGAGGTTGGCTTAGAAGCAGCCATCCTTTAAAGAAAGCGTAATAGCTCACTGATCGAGTCGTCCTGCGCGGAAGATGTAACGGGGCTAAGCAATATACCGAAGCTGCGGATGCACATTGATGTGCATGGTAGGAGAGCGTTCCGTAAGCCTGCGAAGGTGCACTGAAAAGTGCGCTGGAGGTATCGGAAGTGCGAATGCTGACATGAGTAGCGATAAAGGGGGTGAAAGGCCCCCTCGCCGTAAGCCCAAGGTTTCCTACGCAACGTTCATCGGCGTAGGGTGAGTCGGCCCCTAAGGCGAGGCAGAAATGCGTAGCTGATGGGAAGCAGGTTAATATTCCTGCACCATTGTTAAATGCGATGGGGGGACGGATCGCGGAAGGTTGTCCGGGTGTTGGAAGTCCCGGTCCTTGCATTGGAGAAGGCGCTTAGGCAAATCCGGGCGCGCAATTCAAGGGTGCGAGGCCATTCACTTAGGTGAAGAAGCAATCGGAAGTGGTTCCAAGAAAAGCCTCTAAGCTTCAGTTTAACAAGACCGTACCGCAAAACCGACACAGGTGGGCGAGATGAGTATTCTAAGGCGCTTGAGAGAACTCGGGAGAAGGAACTCGGCAAATTGGTACCGTAACTTCGGGATAAGGTACGCCCCTGTAGCCTGACTCGCCTGCGCGAGAAGGGTGAAGGGGTTGCAATAAACTGGTGGCTGCGACTGTTTAATAAAAACACAGCACTCTGCAAACACGAAAGTGGACGTATAGGGTGTGACGCCTGCCCGGTGCCGGAAGATTAAATGATGGGGTGCAAGCTCTTGATTGAAGTCCCGGTAAACGGCGGCCGTAACTATAACGGTCCTAAGGTAGCGAAATTCCTTGTCGGGTAAGTTCCGACCTGCACGAATGGCGTAACGATGGCCACACTGTCTCCTCCCGAGACTCAGCGAAGTTGAAGTGTTTGTGATGATGCAATCTCCCCGCGGCTAGACGGAAAGACCCCATGAACCTTTACTGTAGCTTTGCATTGGACTTTGAACCGATCTGTGTAGGATAGGTGGGAGGCTATGAAGCGTGAACGCCAGTTTGCGTGGAGCCGTCCTTGAAATACCACCCTGGTTTGTTTGAGGTTCTAACCTTGGCCCGTGATCCGGGTCGGGGACAGTGCATGGTAGGCAGTTTGACTGGGGCGGTCCTCCTCCCAAAGTGTAACGGAGGAGTACGAAGGTACGCTAGGTACGGTCGGAAATCGTGCTGATAGTGCAATGGCATAAGCGTGCGTTAACTGCGAGACCGACAAGTCGAGCAGGTGCGAAAGCAGGTCATAGTGATCCGGTGGTTCTGTATGGAAGGGCCATCGCTCAACGCGGATAAAAGGTACTCTGGGGATAACAGGCTGATACCGCCCAAGAGTCATATTCGACGGCGGTTGTTTGGCACCTCGATGTCGGCTCATCTCATCCTGGGGCTGTAGCCGGTCCCAAGGGTATGGCTGTTCGCCATTTAAAGAGGTACGTGAGCTGGGTTTAAAACGTCGTGAGACAGTTTGGTCCCTATCTGCCGTGGGCGCTGGGATATTTGAAGGGGGCTGCTCCTAGTACGAGAGGACCGGAGTGGACGAACCTCTGGTGTACCGGTTGGTCACGCCAGTGGCATCGCCGGGTAGCTATGTCGGAAGAGATAACCGCTGAAAGCATCTAAGCGGGAAACTCGCCTTAAGATGAGATATCCCCGGGCTTCGAGCCCCTTGAAGGGTCGTTTCAAGACCAGGACGTTGATAGGTCAGGTGTGGGAAGCGCAGTAATGCGTTAAAGCTAAACTGATACTAATTGCCGTAAGGCTTGATCCTATAACCGGTGTGTTTTACAACACGCACGGTTGAGATCAGTGTTGTGCCGGAAACAACACAGCCCAGACTTCATCTGATGAAACCATCATCAGAAACTACTTTCTTCCGATTGGTTGTTGCCGCCCGCCAGGGCGACACGGCAACAAGTGCATTGCCTGATGACCATAGCGAGTCGGTCCCCCCCCTTCCCATCCCGAACAGGACGTGAAACGACTCCACGCCGATGATAGTGCGGATTCCGTGTGAAGTAGTAATCGTCAGGCTCCCCCGCAGCAAACAGAAACCCCACCCGCAAAGGTGGGGTTTCTGCGTTTACAGCCCGCAAAAACAGCGGCAAGAAAGAAGCGGCGTCAGTACGCTTGCGGCATCATGACCCCGGCAAGGCGCGTCCGTTTCCGCTGATCCGCCGCCTTTGCGTCACCCGTCAGCAGGACGGCCGGAAAAACACCGTCAATACGGCCGGGAAGCGGCCGGCGAGGGTTGTGTCGGGTCGTACGCTATCTGATCCGCCAGGCCCATATCCGCAGCATACACGCCGCGCGGCTCTCCGCTTTCATCCCTTCCAGAGCACGCTAACTCTAGTTTTGTTCGCTTGATAGCAACGCCAAAGGACAACTGCTCCTGCAGGCGAAAAATCTGCAACAAAACAACTTCACCACCCCTCTTCATTTTCTTCCTTCGCGCGTTTCGTCGCCTCACCTCGTCTTAACATCCGCCTCAGAATACTGTATAAATATACAGTGAAAGCTCGTCGCCCCATGCTTGCCGATGCCGGGCAGGGCGGAGTATTCCCTATTGAACGAGCGTGTCTATGGCAGCAGCGATTCATCTGGCGACAACAGCGCTGTCGTCGCAATTGCGGCGTCAGGTGTGGCAGGGCAATGAGCTTGCCGAGGCGGATTCGCGGGTGATTTCCAGCGGCTATGCTGCGCTGGATCGACTGCTGCCCGG